>NZ_JACAOX010000009.1:0-375184 GCF_013386015.1 Pseudomonas sp. B6001 | reverse complement strand
GCTCTTGCTTTTGATTTTGATCTGCGGGCCCCGTCAACCACGATGGCCGCAAGTAGGCACGGTGGAGCGGGTAAATCGGCAAGGATGCCGATTTAGCCGCGCCGGGCCATGGATGGCCCGTCGCGGCGGCCCGCGGAGCCGTGCCGGAGTGCGGGAACGCCGAGCCCTAGCGAGGCGCCGACAGGCGGGGCAGAGCCCTTTGCTTACTTTGGGGCTTTTCCAAAGTGAGCCGCTGTAAGAGCGGAACCATAAGCCGCCGTTACCGCAGCAACGGATATGTACACAAACCTCATGATGAAAACCGCAACGGCAACGCCGGCTTCAGCAACGCCGCCGGATCCCGATAACGCGCCCCAAAGTGGTCCCCCGGCAACCGCGCCCGCCCAGCCCCAAACAACCGCTCCCGCAACGTCTCCCCCTCGTTGTACCGCTCACGAAACCGCCCCCGACGACGCAACTCCGGCACCACCAATTCAATAAAGTCCCGCGCCGTCTCAAATGACAAATACTGCCTCAGGTTAATCCCGTCGATCCCATCCTCATCCAGCCATTTCTCAATCGCGTCCGCCACCACCGTCGGCGTACCCGCGACAAAAAACCGCTCGCGATTAAACCCACCCAACTGCGCCAATACCGCCCCAACAGTGGAGTCCGCCTTGTACCGGCTCAAACTCTCCCACCCCTTGACCTGCCGACTCACCAGATCACTGATCAACGTATCCCGCGGATACGCCGTCAAATCAATCGCCGACTGCCCGTGAGCCAGCGACGCCTCGACACTCACCAACTTGCGATAACTGTCGAGCTTGGCACTCACCTCCTCATCGGTCCGCCCAACGATCACCCCCGCCATCACAATAAACTTCAACCCCGCCGGATCGCGATCATGCTCAACTGCCTTCTGCCGCATCGCCTGGATATTCGCCCGCACCGCCGGCGCATCATTACCACCGGTAAACACCACTTCGGCATGCCGCCCGGCAAACTCGATCCCGGCCGGTGACCCCGTAGCCTGAAACAACACCGGCGTACGCTGCCGCGAAGGCTGGCACAAGTGTGGGCCGGCAACCTTGAAGTGTTCCCCCACGTGGTTGATATAGCGCACCTTGTCCGGATCGGTGTAGATCCGACGCTCACGGTCGACAATCACCGCGTCATCGTCCCAGGAGCCTTCCCAAAGCTTGTACAGCACGTCGAGGTATTCATCGGCGATCTCGTAGCGGTGATCGTGAACCACCTCAGTGTCGTGCCCGAAGTTGCGCGCCGCATTCGGCAAATACGAGGTGACGATGTTCCAGCCCACCCGCCCCTTGGTCAGGTGATCGAGGGTACTCATGCGCCGCGCAAAGGCGAACGGCGGTTCGTAGGTGGTGGAAAAGGTCGCGCCGAAACCAAGGTTCTTGGTCACCCCGGCCATCGCCGGAATCACCAGCAGCGGGTCGTTGCTGGGAATCTGCATGCCCTCACGCAGCGAGGTCTCGGGGCCGTCGCGAAAGCGGTCATAGGTGCCAATCACATCGGCCAGGAACACGCCGTCAAAGGTGCCGTATTCCAGCAACTGCGCCAGCTCGGTCCAATAGTCCAGGTCATTGAAACGGTGCCGGTTGTTGTCCGGGTGCACCCACAAACCATGGACGATGTGGCTGACGCAGTTCATTTCAAACAAATTCACGTGCAGTTGCTTGGGCACCAGGAGCACTCCTTTCGTAGATACGTTTTCCAATACGTCAGATCGCGACATTCAGGTAGAACGGGATCGGCGTGTAGTCGGTTTCAAGGGTCGGGATCGCATCGATCAGCGCGCGGGTATAGGCATGGGCCGGACGGTCGAACACCGCGCGTACCGAGCCGGACTCCACCACTTCACCGGCCTTCATCACCAACACGCGCTCGCTGACGTGGTTGATCACGCCGAGGTCATGGGAAATGAACAGGCAAGCCAGGCCGAGGCGGCGCTTGAGGTCGTCGAGCAGTTCGAGAATCTGTGCCTGTACCGACACGTCGAGCGCCGACACCGGTTCATCGCAGATCAGGATCTGCGGCTCGGAAGCCAACGCTCGGGCAATCGCGATGCGCTGGCGCTGGCCACCGGAAAGTTCGATCGGCCGGCGCGACAAGACGCTGGCATCAAGGCGCACCAGTTCCAGCAGTTCCAGGGCACGGTCGCGCCGGGCATGACGCGGTACGCCAGCCACCACCAGCGCTTCGAACAGCACACGCTGCACGGTGTAGCGTGGGTCGAAGGAGCTGAGCGGGTCCTGGAACACCACTTGCACCGCACGCCGGGCTTCGCGTTTTTGCCTGGCGTCGAGGTCGGACCAGCGCTGGCCATTGATCCACACCTCGCCGGCATCGGCGGTTTCCAGGCCGAGTATCAGCCGGGTCAAGGTGGTCTTGCCGCAACCGGATTCGCCCACCACCCCCAGCGTCTCGCCGCGACGCAGCTGTAGCGACACCTGGTTCAGCACCGTGCGGGTTTTGCCGTCGGGGCCGATAAAGGTTTTGGACAGCTCGCGTGCTTCAAGCAGTATTTCGCCCTGGGGCGCCGGCTCGGGCTCCACCGCCGTGAGCAACCGGCGCGTAGGCTGGAAGTGCACGGCCTTGGCGGCCCGCAGCAGCAGTTGGGTATACGGATGACGCGGGTCTTGCAGGACCTGTTCGGTGCTGCCCTCCTCCACGATCACCCCGTGGCGCATCACGGCCACGCGATCGGCCAGGCGCGAGACCACCGACAGGTCGTGGCTGACCATCAGCAGTGCATTGTCTTCACCGCGCAGGCTCTCCAGCAGGGCGATGACCTGGGCCTGCACCGTGGCATCCAGTGCCGTGGTGGGTTCATCGGCAATGATCAGCCGCGGATTGCAGGCAATCGCCGAGGCGATCAGCGCCCGCTGGCGCAAGCCGCCGGAAAGTTGCCAGGGGTATTGGCTGGCGCGCAGTTCCGGTTCCGGCACACCGACATCCCGCAGCAGTTCCAGCACCCGCAGGCGGCGCGCTTCCAGGCCCAATGCGGTGTGCAGGTGCAACGGTTCTTCGATCTCGGCACCGACGCGGCGCAGCGGGTCCAGCGCGCCCAACGCGTCCTGCATCACAAAGCCGATGCTCGCGCCGCGCAGTTGCTGCCAGGCCCGCTCGTTGAGCTGGCGCAGGTCGACGCCCTGGAAGGCCAGCTTGGCAGCCTGGACATGGGCGTCCTTGCCGGTGAGGCCAGCCAGGGTGCGGGCGGTGACGCTTTTTCCGGACCCCGACTCCCCCACCAGCGCGAGGCATTCACCCCGGCTCAACTGCAGACTGACACCGTGCAACACTGGCTCGGCCTGGCCGAAACGTACTGTGAGGTCGCGGATATCGACCAGCGGGCCGAGGGTATGGATGTTCATCGTCATAGAGGCTTTCCTTCGCTGCGGCGCAAGAGTTCGCGGCCGATGGCACTGATGGAAACAACGGTCAGGGTGATGATCAGGGCGGGCCAGGCCACCAGCCACGGCGCGTTGGCCAGGAAGCTGCGCCCGATGGACATCATCCCGCCCCACTCCGGCGCAGGCGGCGGCGCGCCGAAGCCGAGGAAACTCAAGGCGGCACCGGCAGTGATCGCGCCGCCGATGCCGATGGTGGCGAGGATCAACACTGGCTTGAACGCATTCGGCAGGATGTGCCGCAGCACCACCGCCAGCTGCGATTGGCCGAGGGTGACGGCGGATTCGACGTAGCCGGCATTGCGTACGCTGAGGGTTTGCGCCCGCACCAGGCGCGCATAACGCGGCACGCCAGCGATGCCTATCGCGAGAATCAGATTGGCCGTGCCCTGACCGAAAAACGTGATGATCACCAGCGCCAGCAACAGGTCGGGAAACGACAGCAACACGTCGATACCGCGCATCAAGGCGCCGTCCAGCCAACGCGGACCGAGCCCGGCGATCAACCCGAGCAAGGTGCCCCAGGCCAGGCCCAGCGCCGTAGCTGCGAGGCCCATGAACAGCGACGAACGCACGCCATAAATCAATCGGCTGAGCACATCGCGCCCGTTCTCATCAGTGCCCAGCCAATGCACATTGCTCGGCGCCTGGAACGCCATGCGCGCCGACGCCTCCAACGGGTCATACGGGGCCAGCCATTGCGGAACAACGGCGGCCAGCAGCAACAGCCCGACAAATACCCCGGCGAGCACCAGACCCGGCCGCAGTTGGGTAAACTCGACAAGACGCAACGGGCGATTGCCGATCAACGTTTCAATGGTTTGCGTCATGCCAGGCTCCTGGTGCTAGGGCGCGGGGTTGGGAATGCGCTGGTGGATGGCCTGGACCTGCGCCTTGATCTCGTCGCCGAGCGTCACGTCCAGCGCGCCGAGGTTGTCGCGCAATTGCGCCAGGCTGGTTTGCCCGGTCAGTGCGCTGGTGACGAAGGGTTTGTCGATGATGAAGGCCAGGGCCAGTTGGGCCGGAGTGAGGCCATGTTGCCGGGCAATCTCCACGTAGCCGGTGATGGCCTCCTGGGCCGAGGCACTGTCGTAGCGATTGAAAGTGCGGTACACCGCCGACAGCCGCGAGCCCTCGGGCCGTGCGCCGCCCAGGTACTTGCCGGTGAGTGCACCGAAGGCCAGAGGCGAGTACGCCAGCAGCCCGACGCCTTCGCGATGGGTGAACTCCGAGAGGCCGCCTTCGTACAGGCGGTTAAGCAGGCTGTAGGGGTTTTGCACGCTGGCAATGCGCGGCAGGCCGAGGCGTTCGCTTTGCTTGAGAAACTCGGCGACGCCCCACGGGGTTTCATTGGAAACCCCGATGTGGCGCACCTTGCCGGCCTTGACCTGATCGGCCAGCACCGCCAGGGTTTCCTCGATGGCGACGCTCTGGGTGTCTGCCTGATACGGGTATTCGCGCTGGCCGAAGATGTTGGTGGTGCGGTCGGGCCAGTGCAGTTGGTACAGGTCGAGGTAGTCGGTGTTCAGGCGTTTGAGGCTGCCGTCGAGGGCTTGGACGATGTTGCGCCGGTCGTGGCGGCTGAGGCCGTCGCGGATGTGCTGCTGGCTACTGGGGTCACGGGCCGGGCCGGCGATTTTGCTGGCCAGGATCACCTCGTCACGTCGACCACTGGCCGCCAGCCAGCTGCCGATGTAACGCTCGGTGGTGCGCCAGGTTTCAGCCTTGGTGGGCGTGGGGTACATCTCGGCGGTGTCGATGAAATTGATACCTTCGGCCAGTGCCAGGTCGATCTGTTGATGGGCATCGTTTTCGGTGTTCTGGTGGCCCCAAGTCATGGTGCCGAGGCCCAGCACGCTGACTTGGATGTCGCTGTTGCCCAGTTGGCGGTAACGCATGGGTGATCCTTTTTTCTTCAAGGGTTGATGGCTCATACCGCACTCGCTTCGTCGCGGGCGGCCTGCTGCTCGGCGTCGGCGGCTTGCAGGCTGCGCCAGGCGGCGTTCGGGGTGACGTCATTGAGGTAGTAGTTGCCCAGTGCCCGTTCGCGAAAGATCGCCGGGTTGTGGGAGGCCAGGGTTCGTGCGTTGCGCCAATGCCGGTCGAAGCGGCGCGACTCGCTGGTGGCGGAGGCGCCGCCGACTTCGAACAGCAGCGTGGTGGCTTCCAGTACCTGTTCCAGCACGATCTGTTGCGCCTGAAAAGCGCGAATCTCGGCCTCGGTGTAATGCTGTTCGGTTGCGTGCCCGCCCTGCTCCGCTTCGTGCACGTCCTGCAGCACCTCGGCGACGGCCAGCACCTGGGTGCGTGCGGCATAGGCCAGGCTCGACAAGCGGCCAATCACGCGCTGCACCAGCGGGTCATCCTTGGGGCTCGATTGCCCCGGCACACCAAACGCGCGGGTGCGGCCCTTGACGAACTCGGTGGCGTCACGCAGCACGGCGTTGGCGATGCCGGCCAGGGTCGCCAGGTGGAACAGCTGGTAGAAAGCGCTCAGGTAGGACTCGGCGCGCAGTTCGTCTTTCTTGAAGCGCCGCACAATATGCTGCTCCGGTACGTTCACCGCCTTGAAGCGGGTAGTGCCGCTGCCGGTGAGTCGCTGGCCAAAGCCGTCCCAGTCATCTTCGACGGTGACACCCGGCGCGTCGGTGCGTACCGCCAGGCTGACAAAATCTTCGCCATCCAGGGCCACGGCGGCGATCCAGTTGGCGTACAGCGTGCCGGTGCAGTAGTACTTCTCGCCGTCCAGCTGCCAGCCGGAGTCGACTGCGCTGAGGGTCACCGAGTTGCGGGTGGTGTCGGTGCGCTCGGCCATGGCGGCGCCCCACAACTCGCCGTCGACGACTTTGGCGAACCAGTAATTTTGGGACTCGCTGTCACGGCTGGAAAGCCGGCCTTCAACAAACCCGAAATGCGCGCGCACAATCTGCGGCAGGTTTGAATCGGCCTCTCCCAGCTCAATCAACAGGCGAAACAGCTGCGGCAGGCTTGCACCCAGGCCGCCCAAGGCCTGCGGCACACGCAGTGCGCCAAAGCCGGCCTCGCGCAGCCATGCCACCGCGTCATGGGCCAGCTCGCGTTGCTGCTCGCGGGCGACGGCGGTGTCGGCTATCCGGGCAAATACGTCAGCGAAACGCTGGTGCAAGTCGGCATAACTCACTTCAGCGGGGATCGAAGCACTCATGGTTTTTCCTTCTTCAAAGGCACTCACGCTTGGTTGGCCCGAGGGTCAATCCAGCGGTTGATCAAATCGACGGCCAGGTTCACCAGCACATAGACGGTGGCGGCCAGCAAGGTCACGCCCAGCACCACCGGCACGTCTTTGTTGCTGGTGGCATCAAGCATCAAGCGCCCGATGCCCTGGCGTGCAAACAGCAATTCCACCACCACCGCGCCGCCCAGCAGGCTGGCGAACACGAACCCGGCCAGGGTCACCAACGGCACCAGCGCATGGCGCAAGGCATGACGCAGGCGCACAGCGGTTTCGGACAAGCCACGGGCACGGGCCATGGCAATAAAGGGTTGTTCGAGGGTGTCTTCCAGGGACTGGCGCAGCAGCTGGGTCAGCACTGCCGCCACCGGCAACGCCAGCGCGATCGAGGGCAGGATCAATGAGCGCCAGCCCACGGAACCGGAGGGCGGCAACCAGTGCCAATGAAACGAAAACACCAGCAACAACAGCATGCCGATCACAAACGAAGGTGCTGATGACAGCACCAGCTCGCTGCCTGAAACGGCTGAACGCACCCAACGCGAACGGTTGGCGGTGAGGATCGCGCACACCAGGGCCAATACCACCGCCAGCAACGCCGCGCTCAGGGACAGTTGAATGGTTGCACCGATCTGCTCGGCAATCGCCTGCTGCACCGGGATGCGCAAGCGATAGGACTCGCCCAGGTCGCCATGGGCCAGGCGCACCAGGTAATTGCCGTATTGCACGATGAGGGGTTGGTCCAAGCCGTACTCGGCACGCACCCGGGCCAGCAGCTCCGGGGTGGGCATCGAATCCGGCCCGCCGAGGATTGCCAGCGCCGTGTCACCGCCGCTGAAATTGACCGCGAGGAACGTCAGCGTCGCCGCGCCCCACAGCACGCCAATGCCCGCCAGCAGGCGCCAGGCGATGGATTTGAACAGGCTCATGGTTGCCCCCGGTCCAGCCAGATGCTGGTGAAGAACGGTACGTTGTGGGAGGTATCGAAAATCACCCCCTGGACCTGCCGGCCATACGCGGTGAGCACCTGGCTTTCCACCGAAGGCACCGCCGGGACGGTTTCGGTCAGGCGCTTTTGCGCCTCGCCATAGAGCGCCTGCAATTGCACCGGGTCGCGGGATTGGCGGGCGGCGCTGAGCACGCGATCCAGTTCGGCATCACGGAAGCGCCCGACGTTCTGGCCGATGATCTTGTCGGTGCTGATGGCCTGGCTGTGATAGAGCACGAACAGGCCATCGGGTGTGTTGGTGTGCCAGTAACCGCCCGCCAGCGCCTGGAACTTCCCGGCGTAGCGTTTCTCGGTCACGCGGGTCAGCGGCAGCATTTCGATGGGCATCTCGAAGCCGACTTTTTTCAGGTCGGCCTGGATGGCCACCGAAACGCTGGCGGGAAACGCCGGGTTGTCATAGGACAGCATCGTTGCCTTCAGGCGCTGCCCGTCCTTGGTTCGATAGCCCTGGGCATCGCGCCCGGCCCAGCCGGCCTCGTCCAGCAGCGCATTGGCGGCTTTCACGTCGTAGGCCAGGGCGTCGTTGTTGGGTTGATAAAACCGGGTGTTGGCCGCCAGGAAATCCGCCTTGGCGATGTATTCGCCGAAGCCGGAAATCCACGCCAACCCTTCGCGGTCAATGGCCTTGGCCACTGCGCGACGCACCCGTACATCGTCGAACGGTGGCTGCTCGACGTTGAAGGTCATGCTGCGGCTCGGGTTGCCCTTGCGGATCCGGCTGCGCATCACCAGGTTCGGGTTGGCACGGATGGCGGCGGCATTCTGGGCCGGTGCATCAAGCGCGAAATCCGACTGGCCGGACTCTAGCGCCGTGAAGCGGATCATGGCTTCGGGGACGTAGCTCAGTTCGATACGGTCCAGGTAGGCTTCGCCCGCGTGGCGCGTCACCGGTGGCGCCCAGTTATAGCCGGGGCGCTTGATGAACACCGCGCCCTGGTCACGGGTGTAGCCCTGCAACGTAAACGGCCCGCTGCCGATGGGGTGCTCGGCGATGGTCTTCGGCGCCTCGCGAATCTGCCTGGGCGAGATCATGCTCAACCAGGACTGCGCCAGCACATCCAGGAACGGCGTATAGGGTTCGCGCAAATGGGCTTCGAAGGTGTAGTCGTCGATGACCTTGCCATCCAGGTACGGCGCGATATAGGCCGCGGCCAGTGGGGACTTGGTCGCCGGGTCGCGCATGTGGTCCAGGTTGGTTTGCAGCGCCTGGGCATTGAATTTCTCGCCGTCGCTGAAGGTCACGTCGTCGCGCAGGTGAAAGGTGTAGGTCTTGCCGTCGTCGGAGATGTCCCAGGAGCGGGCCAGCCACGGGCTGATATTGCCCTGCTCGTCCTGGTACACCAGGCAATCGAAGAGAATCCGGCCCATCCACTGGATGTTGCCGTTAGACAGTGCGTGAACATCGAAACTGCCGGCGTCGGAGGCGGCTGAGACGCGCAAAGTTCCGCCACTGCGCCCCGGTGACGACTCATGAAAGTCCGTCGCCGAATAAGTCACTACACCGTTGGTGACCGTGCCATCAGCCGCAGACGTTTCATGTTTCGGTGCCGCAGCCGGTGAGCAGGCATTGACTGCCAGGCACAGTGAAATAACCGCCGAAAGTTTCAGGATGGTTGTCAATGACACTTCCTTAGAGGAACTCGATGAACACTGAAAGTTTGCAATTACGGGGTGTAATGCAGTGAGCATGCCAGTCTTCAAGAAACGCCATATTGACCACAAAACCAGCGCAAAACCCTTGTAAAACGGGGCGAACGCTGCCAAATACTTATATGGTTATACCCGTTATACACCCCGGAATTGTTGGTAGCCTTACACACTGCTTATCAACTGTTGCGTTCGCGACAGCTGCGGTAATCCCAGGCATTAAAGTTGACTGTTGAGAATCAAACACCGATTCAAAACAAAGTATCCCGCAGAACACTTAACCTTAACTAAGCGCCCGTATTCCTTGGCCAATAGTCTTGGCATAGAAACTGCTCAGAGCGAAACAGGCATGACTATTCGAATAGAAAGCTGGGGCTCTTTTATCTATTCACAAGGAACACGCTTAATGGATCCAATCTTTCGGGGAGAGTTGCAAAAGTTGACACTTGCCGTGCGGCAAGCAACTTGGCTGGCGATGGTGGGACTGGGCTCAGCCCTGGTTTTTTCCGCCAGTGTGCAGGCAGATGATGAGGTCACACCGACGACCGGAACACGGCTAAAGACGGTGACAGTAGAGGCACAAAAAATCACGCCCGTTGAGGCAGCCAAAAGTCAGCTGTCCGAAGTGCCAGGCGGCACCAGCGTGGTCGACAGCGAACAGGTGGCCAAGGGACGCACCGCCACCTTGCAGGACACCCTCGCCTATCAGCCGGGCGTGTTCGTGCAGTCCACCGGCGGCAACGACGCGGCCAAGATCTCCATCCGTGGCTCGGGCGCCAACACCTCGCCGGGGTATTTCCGTGAGGGCATCAAGTTCCTGTTCGACGGCCTGCCGATCACCGGCCCGGGCGGCACACCCTACGAATTCCTCAACGGCTCGGGGGTGAACTACACCGAGATCCTGCGGGGTGCCAACGCCTTCCAGTACGGCGCACTGAGCCTTGGCGGCGCCATCAACTTCGTCAACCAGACCGGTTACACCGCACCCGGGCTGCGGGTGCGAGCGGAAACCGGGAGCTACGGCTACAACAAGCAAAGCCTGAGTGTCGGCGGCGTCGAGGGTGCGTTCGATTACTACCTGAATGCCGACAACTACCGCAGCGACGGCTACCGCGACTACAGCCTGTCGAAGAGCCAGGGCGTGGTGGCCAACTTTGGCTACCGCTTCAGCCCGCAACTCGAAACCCGGGTGATGCTGCGTTACCGCGACGAGTTCCACAACGACCCGAGCGCCACCACCCTGGATGCGGTCAAGCACCACTCCGACCGCGCCAGTGCCACCGCCGAAAGCAGCGGCGCCGGCAGCCGTCGCCCCGGCAGCGTATGGCTGGGCAGCAAGACCACCTACACCTTTGAGGACGACGCCACCCTGTCGGTGGGTTTCGTCTACTACCAGTACGCCCACAACAACAGCCCGAACAGCCCGAGCAACCCCAGCTACTGGGACTGGCATGACCTGAGCGCGGTGATCAACTACGACCGCCGCGACACCCTGTTCGGCCACGAAAGCCGCTCCAGCCTGGCCTTCACCTCCACCGAGCACCTCAAGGGCCAGGTCGACTCCACCTTCGCCAACAAACAGACGCGCAAGTTCGTCGACTACAGCTCCTCGTTCGATCACGTGTTCTCCGTGGGCAACGACCTGGAACTGGTGGACGGCCTGTGGCTGACCAGTGGCGTCTCGGCGATCAACGTGCGCCGCCATGCCGACGTCAAGGAAGCCCTGGTGGCCAACACCACCACCTACCCGAGCGATGTGACCTACGACAACTGGAGCCTGGCACCGCGAGTGGGCGTGCGTTACGAGTTCAACCCACAACTGCAAGTGTTTGCCAACGTCAGCCGCTCCGTCGATCCACCGGCGTCGTGGGAATACTCCGGCTCCGGGCCGACCACGCCGTACGTACGGCCGCTGGTGGAACAGAAAGCCAATACCGTGGAAGTCGGGATCAAGGGTTCATCGGGCATCTTCGACGGCAGCCTGGCGCTCTACCGCTCGTGGGTGAAAAATGAATTGCTCAACGTGCAGATCATCCCGGCCACCTCCACGGCTGCTGCGGTCACCGGTGCATTCAACGCCACGCCGACGATCCACCAAGGGATCGAGGCCGGCTTGAATACACGCCTGTGGGAAAACACCTCGGGTGAAAAAATCACCCTGCGCCAGGTGTACACCTATAACGACTTCTACTACCGGCACGACCCGGCCTTCGGCGACAACCAACTGCCGGGGATTCCGAAGCATATCTATCAGGGCGAAGTGCAGTATCAGCACCCGGCGGGCTTCTATACCGGGGTGAATGTGCAATCGGCTTCGCGTACGGCGGTGGATTATGCGAACAGCTTCTATGCGCCCTCCTACACAATCTTCGGGGCGAACGTGGGGTATGAAACGCCGAGCAAGGACTGGAAGGTGTCGCTGGATTTGAAGAACCTGACCAATCAGAAATACGTGACGGCGGTGCAGCCGTTGTATGACGCGAAGGGGCAGGATACGGCGTCGTTGTATCCAGGGGATGGGATTGGGGCTTATGTGGCGGTGGAAATGCGCTATTGAGTCAGCGCATAACCTTAGCTGTCGATGTTCTTATTCCTCACGCCCGGCGATGGGTAAATTGTTAGCCACGTATCTCATTGAGGAAGTGGCTAATGTCTGAGTCTCGATCCGAGCCTGTGGTGTGGGTTGCTGGTGTGGGTGCCGTGGCCGGCCTGGGAGCGGCGCTGGCGCGACGCTTCGCGCGGGAGGGTTTGCAGGTGGCTGTCAGCGGCAGGAGCCCGGACAAGTTGCAGGCTGTGGTCGAGGGCATCCGTGCGCTCGGCGGGGAGGCGGTGGCTATCGTGGCGGACTCGGGAATCGAGTCCGAGGTGATCGCCGCCAGCCAGCAGATCAGCCAGTTGGGCCCCCTCAAGGCCGCGATCTTCAATGTCGGCAACTCCGTCGCAGCGCCGACCCTGGAGTTGAGCGCGCAGTTGTTCGAGCAGACCTGGCGGGCATCGACCCTGGGTGGCTTCCTGTTTGCCCGCGAGGCCACCCGCTTGCTGCTCGACAGTGGTGGCGGCAGCCTGTTGTTCACCGGGGCTACCGCTTCATTGCGAGGCAAGCCACCGTTCGCCGCCTTTGCTGCCGCGAAGGCGGGCTTGCGCTCACTGAGCCAGTCATTTGCCCGCGAGTTCGGGCCACAAAACGTGCACGTCGCCCATGTGGTCATCGATGGCGCCATCGACGGTGAGCGCGTGCAAAGCCGGGCCCCGGATTACCTGGCGCGACTGGGGGAAGACGGTGCGCTGAAACTCGAAGACATCGCCGACGCCTATTGGTACCTGCACACCCAACCGCGCAGCGCCTGGACCCAGGAACTGGACCTGCGGCCCTTCAAGGAACCCTTCTGAAAACCGCCTCACGCCTGGAGGATTGTTCATGGGAACTCATCAGACTCATCTCGCCCCGCCATCGGTCATCGGCGAACTCAACTACCTGCTGGACACCGGCGAGCGACCGGTGAACTACACCTTCCCGCAGCCAGACGGCACACCCAAGCGCAACGGCGTGCTGGACCCCACCCAAGTGAGTATTCACAACGCCCGGTTGCTCGACGAACTGGCTTGTCTGGATCGCAACGGTTTCGAAAGAATCGACCACACCAGCTCGGTGCCTGACCTGGAAAACGATGATCAGGTCCGTGAACACTACTATCCGGAAACCGAAGCCTTGCTCAAGCAACAGACCGGTGCGGTGAAAGTGGTGATCTTCGACCACACCATCCGGGTGGACGAGCCTGGACGCGAGGACCGCGGGCTGCGTGAGCCGGTGCGGTACGTGCATAACGACCAGACCGAGCGCTCGGCGATTCGCAGGGTACGTGATCATTTGCCTGCGGATGAGGCTGAACAGCGGCTGCTGAAACGGTTTGCGATTATTAACGTCTGGCGGCCGATTGGTGCGCCGGTCCTGAGTACCCCACTCGCCCTGTGCGATGCGCAAAGCATGGCCGAGAGCGACTTGCTGCCCAGCGACCTGGTGTATCCGGACAAGGTTGGCGAGACTTTTTCGGTCAAGGCCAATCCCGCACATCGCTGGTATTACTACCCGCAGTTGCGGCCGGATGAAGTGCTGCTGTTGAAGATCCATGACTCGCGTAGCGATGTTGCAAGGCGCAGCGCACATACGGCGTTTGATGACCCGACTACGCCGCTGGATGCACCGCCAAGGAGGAGTATCGAGGTGCGGGCGTTGGTGTTTTTTGGGGAGTGAGTCTTGGGTTTCTTTTAAGGCATGAAAAAGCCCAGCCTTTTCAGGTTGGGCTTGCTCAGGATGCTATAGAGCGGGTAATGATCGTCAGATAAATCGAAATTACCGACTATGCCTTCACTCCCTAAAAGCCTAAATGACAAAAGCTACCATTAAAGTAGCTTCTGCCAGTGACAACCTATTTTTTTGAGGACTTGCTAGGTTTCAAGTCAGGATTATTTCCCTGCGTGTCTTTATTGTCACGACGACGCTTATCAACTTCACCAGTTGATTTAGCTATTGGCTTTGGGCCTGGTTTAAGTGCCATAAAATCTATCCTTGATGTTAATATTGATTTGGTTGTAGCAGAATCATCTTATTGGTACCGACTGACACTTTCAATAGACATGAGATGCTTGATTTTAGCTATGTGAAAAATTGAATTCACTTTGGCAGTTTCTACTGAATATCTACCAGCAGGCCAGGTTGTTGATTTACATCCATTTGTGCGACGTAGCAGGTAGCACAGCACGTCCAGAGTCATTCGTGCATTGCCTAGGGCGCGGTGGGAGCCGACCTCCAGCCCCCGCATTCGATAGCGGCCTCGATAGCTTGATCCAGCACCATTGCCAGCCCTTTTACCCGTTCACCACTCCATATACCGCAGCATTGCGCAGGCGGTGGTGAGCTCAGGGGCGAGGGCTGGCAGGCGCCGATCAAAGGAGGCGCTATAAGCAATGACACCCGGGACGATAGCCGCGTATTGCTCGGCACGTGCGATGGCCACCATGTCGTCGGTGATACCTTGAGTTCATGTGAAATCGTTCACGTTCTTGAGAAAACCAGACCGAGGCCTCCGGCAAAAGCATCAGCAGATCCCTACCTGATGCTCACGGAAAGTTAGAGTACTTGAGAGGTTAATAGTGGTGTTAGGGAAAATGGAGTCAGGTATGTACTCGTCCACTGCGAAATTTCGCTGTCAAGCCGCTAGCAACCCGAGATTGAATGACTGCTTCTGGCTGATAGCTGCCCACAATTAATCGCAGCTATCAGCAACGGAGGGGGATGATCTGCGCGCGTCATGCTGAAAAAGCTACTTCTGATGATTGTAGCTATTCGTGCGCGAGCAAAATTTTCCGATCAATAGCGTTCCTCAGCCCATGGTTCTCGTAGGGCAATTATCGGATACTGCCATTGCGCCAGCACCCATCTTTCAAGGTTGAAACGACTCATGGCAAGGAAGAAGGCAAAAAAATCTACAAGTAACGGCATCCTGATCATTTTCGCTCTGGCCTTCGGCGCAGTCGCATCGATCCCGAAAAATGCTTGGATCGCCATTGGTGTTATTGCTTGCATTGCCGCGGTTTTTTGGCTGCTGGTTCGTCGCTCAAGGCGACAGGCCGAGCAATTGTCAGTGACCGTTTCGGAGACGGAACATCTGCGAGAGCATCAACGGCCAGGCATCACTTTCTCTATCCGTGAGGTTTCAGGGAGCAATATGGGCACAGAGGAAACCTCTGATTTTTACACTGTCCAACTCGGCTCAGCATCTTCAAAGTTCTTCAACATTCCAAATGCGAGCACGCAAAAACCTGATGTTCGCTGGGTGCCAGTAGGTGAATCTGTCACCGTTTCCGGTTTTTCAATTCCCGGTGGCATGTTCTATATGGGCAGCGTGCTAGGTGGCCGGCACGATGCCGAAGAACCCTCACTGATAAACCCCAAGCTCCGTATCGCAAAGACACACGTCGATCTAGAAGAACGGCTGATGTCCTATTGGCCCAGTTTTCACTCCATCACGTCAGAGGCTCGCCGTGGATACCTTCAATGGCTGGAGGGCGGCCGTCGTTACCCACTGGCAGACACCGGCTACGTCTTTTTGTATTTTTATGGTCTGGAGCGTCGAGCACTCGTTGACGCAGTGAGTGACCCGCGCGTCAAGGCTGAGCTTCCTTTGATCGTAGAAGAAGTCCAGCGCCTATTGAGTATCTACGGGGAAAATAGGTCGTTCAGGGGATATGCGGAAGGTTTTCTGGATTACCTGAGCAACACCAAGATCGATCCAGACCTTTACCTTGGACCACCTCCCAACGTTGTCGCGTATAGCTACGAGATGCCACTGCCACTGCGCGTAGGTCTGGGGCAACTCGCTTCCAACAAGCGCCCCCTTGATGCCGATTGGGCATTAGCCTGGGCGCTAGCTGACCCCAACATCAGCAAACGCACGCCCGTGACTCGCTGCAAGGATGTCTTTTCGAGACTGTTCAAGCTTAAGTACACAAGCGCCCACCCTAAGGGTCTTGTCCTGGCGCAGAACAAGACCAAACTTAAAACCAGCTATCGGCCGGCCTCCGCGGTCTTAATGGCCCCCACGCTTAGCTTGGGTGACCTTCCTGATGTCCTGGCCACGTCAGGTACACGAAAAAGCCTGCAGTTGCTGGTTGAGCTATGCACTACAGAGCTTGAACCCTACAGCCGATATTTGGGCCGCAACCCTGATAGCGCAGAAGCTCTCGAAGGTCTTTTGCAACTTCCCGTCGCTCTCTGGCCGACGGCAGCCCGTACAGAATTGGACGAGCTTCAATTCAGAATTGGCGACGACCTGATTGTCATGAGCTTTGGCGAACTCGCAGGCCGGTTCAAGAGCGCCGGCGCCCTGTCCCGCGACAAAGTACTTGCACTTGCCCGCGCGCTGGAATCGCTTCATATCGGTATTGAACCCGACGTACTGGCTGGCAGTAAGACACCGAAAGCAGAAGATCAAATCGCGCTGTTCGTGACTCAACCAGAAGACGGGGCACTGCGAGCTTCTGCAGCCTACAATGCTGCTTCGGTGACGCTCGACCTTGCTAGTGCTGTGGCTTCTGCCGATGGTGATACCTCCACTGAGGAAGTTACGCTTCTTGCTCAACACATCGACTCCTGGAATCACCTGAGTGTGGCCCATCGCAAACGCCTTAAAGCACACCTGCGAATCCAGATCCAGCAACCACCAACGCTGGCCAGCCTAAAGAAAAAACTCGACCCACTAACGGTCGAAGCCAAACGCACGATTGCCAGCTTCCTGGCCCATCTGGCGCAAGCAGATGGCATCGTCAGCCCATTGGAAGTGAAACTTCTCGAGCGCGTTTACAAGGCCCTGCAGCTGGACAGTCAGTTGCTGTACAGCGATCTCCACGGTGCTGCATCTGGAGCAAGTATTGCCTTCGTAAAACCAAAAGCCGGCATTCCTCGTTCCGAGCCTGGTACCCCGATCAACTTCACTGTAAATCAAGGGTTCGTGCTTGATCACGAGCGCATTGCAGAACTGCAACGAGAAACCGCAGAGGTCTCCGCCCTCCTTGCCAAAGTCTTCACTGATGACCAGGTTGACGAACCGGAACAGTTGATCGATGTGGCAGAATCAGTACAAGAATCGAGTGCAGACATTGATGGTCTCGATTTGGAACACTCTGCATTCCTTCGGTTGCTGATCTCACGCCCTGAGTGGAGCCGCTCCGAACTTGAAGCTGCCGCCAGCGACATGGAGCTGATGCTCGATGGTGCCCTGGAACAAATTAACGACATGGCTTTTGAACGTTTCGATATGCCCGTCACTGAGGGTGATGACCCTGTCGAGATCAATACAAACATTCTGGAAGAGTTAGCCCTATGAGCACTATCAGAGCCAAGGATCGCGATGCGGTCATCCAGTCGCTACGTGCAGGCGTCGTTCCTCGCGTGGGCCAACACCTCATTCAGGTTGGCCGGGTAGGCGAACTAGATGCACTGATTAAGGACGTCAATCGCCTGGTTGAAAGTGGATCGGCATTTCGAGTCGTCATTGGCGAGTACGGTGCGGGTAAAACGTTCTTTCTGAACCTGATACGAGCCATTGCCATGGAGCGCAAGCTTGTCACCATGCATGCCGACTTGAACCCAGATCGCAGATTACATGCCACGGGTGGACAAGCACGTTCGCTTTACTCCGAGTTGGCTAAAAACATGTCGACTCGTACGAAGCCCGACGGAGGGGCTATGCAAGGCATTGTTGAGAAATTCATCTCTCAGGCCAAAACCGAAGCCAAGGCGGCGGGTACGGACAGCGAGACTGTTATTCGTGCTCACTTGGCCGAGCTGACCGAGATGGTCAACGGGTATGATTTTGCGGAGGTGATTGCCGCCTATTGCCGAGGTTTCGAAGAAGGCAACGAGCAGCTCAAGGCCGACGCCATCCGTTGGTTGCGTGGAGAGTTCACCACTAAGACTGATGCCCGAGCAGCCTTGGGTGTACGAACCATCATTGATGATGCCTCCGTCTACGATCAGCTCAAGCTCCTGTCGAGATTCGTCAGACTTGCAGGTTTTGGCGGTCTGATGATCTGCCTCGACGAACTGGTCAACCTCTACAAACTGGCCAATACCCAAGCTCGTAATGCCAATTACGAACAGATCCTCCGTATTCTCAACGACTCTCTGCAGGGATCGTCCGAAGGGCTTGGTTTCGTTTTAGGTGGCACTCCTGAGTTTTTGATGGACACTCGTCGGGGGCTATTCAGCTACCCTGCCCTGCAATCTCGATTGGCCGAGAACTCGTTTGCAAAATCAGGATTGGTGGATCTGTCGGGGCCGGTCATTCGCCTGACCAGCCTGACCCCGGAAGACTTCTACGTGCTGCTTCAGAAGCTTCGTCACGTATACGCTGGCGGGGATGTCGAAAAATACTTACTACCTGACGAAGCGCTTCCCTTGTTCATGGCGCATTGTAATCAGCGTCTGGGAGAAGCTTACTTCCGCACGCCACGTACCACGATCACAGCGTTCATCAACCTGCTCGCCATCTTGGAGCAAAACCCGGGCGCCGATTGGCGAATGCTGCTTGGAGCCGTCGAGGTCGCCAGGGACTCGGGCGGCGAAGACGATACCAAAGTCGATGCGGACGATGAACTTGCCACCTTCACACTCTGAGTCATCGGGTTTCGATCAACTTGAGTCCCGAATCCAGCGATGGGTTTGGGCGGAAGGCTGGACTTCCTTGCGCGACGCCCAGGAATGGGCGGTACCTGTTCTGGTAGATGCCGATCAGGATGTCATCATCGCCGCAGCAACAGCGGCAGGCAAAACCGAGGCTGCTTTTCTTCCCATACTCACCAATTTGCTGAATCGTGATGATCCACCCGGTTCGGTGCTGTATATCAGCCCGCTCAAGGCCCTGATCAACGACCAGTGGGACAGGTTAAGCCGTCTTTGTGAGCAGCTTGAGATTCCCGTAGTGGCTTGGCACGGGGACATCTCCTCAAGCAAAAAACATCGCTTTTTGAAGTCCCCTGAGGGGGTGCTTCTGATCACTCCTGAATCCCTTGAAGCCCTGTTCGTCAACCGCGGTTCAAGTCTTGGCGGGGTGTTCCAACACCTGCGTTATATCGTCGTGGATGAGCTGCATGCGTTCATCGGTAGCGAACGAGGCAAGCAACTTCAGTCGCTAATGCATCGGGTAGAACTTGTTGCCGGCCACCGTCTCCCTAGAGTCGGGCTCTCAGCCACCCTCGGCGATATGAAGATGGCGTCGGAGTTTTTGCGTCCGGGAAATGCCGATGGCGTTACCGTCATTGAATCAAAAAGCTCCAACCAGACTCTCCAGGTGCAAGTTCGTGGTTACATTCAGCCACCCATGAGCGAGCTCAAGAAGAAGCCCGTAAAGCGCCCTGACCAGGCGGAAAATGAAGACGAGACAGAGAACGAGGCAAGCCCAGACTTCGCGATCGCTGATCATCTTTACAAGGTGTTACGCGGCAGCAACAACCTGATTTTCCCAAACAGCCGGTCTCAGGTTGAATGGTACGCAGATCAACTGCGACGGCGCTGCGAGAAAGAAGGCGTGCCTAACGAATTCTGGCCTCATCACGGTAGCCTTTCGAAGGACTTACGTGAGCAAGCAGAACATGCTCTCAAGGCAGGGACTCATGCAGCATCCGCGATTTGCACCACGACGCTTGAGCTCGGCATAGACATCGGCAGCATCAAAACAGTCGTGCAGATTGGTGCCCCACCATCGGTGGCGAGTCTGCGACAACGTCTAGGGCGATCGGGAAGGCGCCCAGGAGAAAAAGCAACGCTGCGCGTTTACTGCAAGGAATCGCCACTCAAAGATGGATCGAGCCTCTCGGATCAACTGCGCCAAGGCTTGGTTCAAACCATTGCCATGGTTCGACTGCTGGCCAAGGGGTGGTTTGAACCTCCCAGGGCTCAAGGCATTCACGCGTCCACCCTCGTTCAACAATGTCTTTCAGTGATTGCCCAGTGCGGCGGTGCATCTGCTGCAGATCTCTGGAAAAGTTTGATTGCTGAGGGAGCATTTCCAAAAGTTGAGAAACCAGACTTTGTGAAGTTGCTCAAGGCGCTCGGCGAGCACGAGCTCATTGTTCAGGACAGCTCAGGGTTGCTTCTTCCTGGGACGGTTGGAGAGCGATTGATCAACCACTATGAGTTCTACAGCGCATTCACCAGCGACGAAGAATTTCGCCTTGTATGCGATGGTAGGGCACTGGGATCTGTGCCGGTAAGCCGTCCACTGACCAAGGATCAGCGCATTATTTTCGGAGGCCGGAGGTGGCAGGTTCGTGATGTTGATCTCCAGGCCAAAGTCATCATCGTTTCAGCAGCACGCGGTGGTGCCCCTCCTCAGTTCGATGGTCTGGGTGCGATGGTGCATGACAACGTACGCCAAGAAATGCGAGCCGTCTTGGCAGACACAATCCCCTGCCCCTTTATTGATCAAGGGGCTCAAGAGCTTCTCGACGAGGCTCGAAAGACATTTGTTTCGCTGGGCCTTGGTAAGCGCTACATAGTTGAGTCGGGCGGTAAGTGTTATCTGATGAGCTGGCTAGGTGATCATGCCAACGATGCACTGCGGTTGTTACTCAATCATGTCGGCCTTTCTTGTGATAACACAGGCCTTACCATTGAGGTTGACGCCGACATCGGTCGAACCCAAATGGCACTGAAGGAAGTCGGAAGCCTGGATGCTGCTGATTTAGACTCGATACTTTCGGAGGTGGAAAACATGCTGCGCGAAAAGTGGGATTGGGCACTGCCGCAATCCTTGCTGATGAAGTCGTTTGCTTCCATATCGCTCGATATCTCGACCGCAATTCTTTTTGCACAGAGCCATTCTCTGGAAAAACAAGCGGAAGAAACTGCGCCGCATTGATCCGATGCTAGACGCAGAAAACACTGCGATGCTTCCCCGCTGGGCTGATGATGAGTGATCACCGCCGGCTCCGCTTTGCTTAATCTGGGCCTATTTACCGGCCGGCACGGAATGATTTGTTTTTAATCGAGTATCGTGGCCCACCGGCTAACACTTAAACATCGAAATCTCCGAGAAGCTGACCTTCGATTAAAACCAGGTCGATATTTAACAGTTCTCAGTCGACCAGCTCCGTGCCATCATTTTGCAATCCACCCCAGCGATAAAAGGACGTACCGATGGCACAACAATATTTCATTCCGGCCCTGATCGGACTCTTCAGCTTGCTGTTTCTGGGGATCGGTTTCTGGATCAATAGCCGTATCGCGGCAGGCAAGCTGGCTCAACAATTCTCCGAAATACAATCCAGTCATCAAGCTGAACACCAGCAATTGCTGAACGATGTTGCGCTTTCTCGGCAACGTGAGCAGCAAATGCTCCATGAGCAATCGGAACATCAAAATGAGCTGAAACTGGCCAGTGAAGCATTGGCGAACCATCGAGAGATCGAGAAGCAGCTCAGCATTCAGCTCAGCGAGTTCAAGACTTCGCTGGAGGCCGAGAAGCAACGCACGCTCGATAAAGTGCAGCAACTTGCAGAGGCCGCCGCCCTCACTGAAAAACACAGCGTGGAAACGAACCAACTCCGGCTACAGCTCGGCGAATTAAAACAAGAGCTTGGGCAAGGCCAGGAGCAGACTCGGCAGTTGGATGAGTTGAAGCAGGCGCTGAAGCAGCAGCAAGCGCGTTTTGAAGCAGCTCAACTACAACTGCAAAAACAAGGTGAGCATCTAGGTCAAAGCGCGGAACAAGCGCATCAGCTCCTGGAGGTAAAAACCGCCAATAAGGACCTCCAAAGTCGTCTCGACAATACCCAGGAAGAATTCAAAAAGCAGCGCGAACAATTGGGGCAGGCAGCAGAACAAAAGGACCAATTGGACACGCTGCGCAACACATTGGCCCAACGAGACAAAGAACTAGGCGATACGCGAGATGAACTCAGCCTTGCGAAGCAGAGTCTTGCCGAAATAAATATGCGCCACCAGCGCGACCAGCACTCAGCTACAGAGAAACTGCAGCTGTTGGAAGATAACAAGGTTCAACTCAAGCAGGAGTTTCAGAACCTTGCAAATCAGATTTTCGACAGCAAACAGCAGAGCTTCTCTGAGCAAAGCCGCCAAGGGCTGGACACTCTGCTAAAACCGTTCAAGGACCAGCTCGAATCATTCCGTCAGCGAGTGGATCAGGTTCACTCCGATACCGTGCAAGGCCAAAGCTCGATGAAAAGCGAGCTTGTCAAGCTGATGGAATTGAACGTCCAGATCACAACCGAGGCGTCAAATCTTACCAAAGCGCTTAAAGGTGACAAAAAACTTCAAGGCACCTGGGGCGAGCAAAAGGTAGAGATGCTGCTCGAGCAGGCAGGGCTGCGTAAAGGGTTCGAGTACCACCGCGAGGCGAACTTCAAGGACGACGATGCAGGAAACAATCGACCAGACTTCGTGGTCAATTTACCCGAAGGTAAACACATCATCATTGACAGCAAGATGTCGCTGGTGGCCTACACGGAGTACGTTTCCGCCGAAACCGACGAAGATCGCACCAAAGCCCTGTCCGCACACGTTCTGGCGTTGAAGAACCACATCAACGGATTGTCCGATAAGAAATACACCGACCTTAACGGCATCAACTCTCCTGACTTTGTGTTTTTATTCATGCCGGTTGAGCCCGCGTATTTGGTCGCGGCTGAGCACAGTCCGGGGGTATTCCAGGCTGCATATGAAAAACGTATTGCGATAATTACCGCCACCACACTGCTGCCAGTTCTGAGGGTCGTATCGAATCTGTGGAGCATCCAACGTCAAAACAGCAGCACGCTGCAACTCGCAACAATGGCGAGCAAGGTCTACGACAAGTTGCGAATCTTCGTGGATAAAATGGACAAGCTCGGTAATCAGATCGCTACGGTGCAGAAAAGCTACTCAGACAGCGTCAATACGCTGAAAGGGGATCACGGAAGCCTGACCAAGACCGTGGACAAGTTCGTCGCTTTGGGCGTCACGGTCTCCAAGCGTCTACCAGCATCAGCTGTGGGAGACGATGAAGAGATGGAAAGCGAGTTGGCAACACTTCCGGTGGAAAGTGCGGCCAACACCTAACCTAAACAGTGAGCGGTAACCCTTGCCGCTCATTTGCCTCAACAGACCCCGAGCACTCGTTCGAAATCACTGGCTTGAATTTCCCCCGAGCCGCTCAACATATCCCTCGCCAACGCCCGTCTCTTGCTCAACAACTCATCCAGCGTCGCTTCAAACGTTGGCATCGCCGCATCCCGCACTGTTGGGTAATACACGTAAACATCCTTCTCCTGTCCAATACGATACGCACGATCAGTGGCTTGATCTTCCTTGGCCGGGTTCCAGCATCGGGTGAAGTGGATGACGTGGTTGGCAGCCTGAACGTTGACGCCAAAGCCAACTGCAATAGTCGAGAGGATGATCACAGAGAAGCCCGGCTGATCCTGGAACTGGTCGATCAGTTTTTGTCGGCTGTTCGCGCTCTGGCTGCTGGTGCTGGTGTCGCCGTTGATCACGGTTGCGCGGAATCCGAAATACTCCTGAATGGCGTGTTGGAGTTCACGCTGGATATCACGCAGTTCGGTAAAGAGAATGACTTTGTCACCCTTCCCTGCCTTTTTGATGGACTCAAGGGTATCGAGCAGCCAGCGCAGCTTCGGCGAGTTGTCACGCAGGCGTTTGTCCGGCTGAACACTGTAGGGGTGAGCACAGATGAGTTTGAGCTTATGCAGCAGGCCGAGCATGCCGGAGGTTTTCTGATCAAGCTGTTCTTCGATTTGTTGCTTCTGGCTATAGGCCGAAATTTCCGAGAGGTAAAGATTTCGCTGTAGGGCGTGCATCGACAATGAACGGCAACCCTTGTCTTCGATTTTCGCGGGCAGGTCTTTGGCGATATCCTGTTTTGTGCGGCGCAGGGTTTGCGGCTCAATCAGCCCACGCAAGCGTTCCAGGGCAACGGTGTCTCGCTCAAGTGCAGCTTCGATGGGTCGCTGGTACTCGCGACCAAACTGGTTCAACCCGCCAAGGAAGCCTGGCTGGATGAAGTCGAACAGGCACCAAAGATCAATCAGGGAGTTTTCCACTGGCGTCCCGGTGCAAGCGACCCGGAATCGAGCCGGAACAGCCTTAATTGCCTGAGTCACCAGAGCGGCAGGGTTCTTCAGTTTCTGAGCTTCGTCGCACACGACGATCGACCATTGCTGGCGAGCGAGGGAGAACTCTTGGTCACGAAGCGTTTCGTAGGTGGTCAGTACGATGCGTGCACCGCCAACCCAGCCCGGACGAAGTAGGTTCTTGATACCCTTAGCCTTCAAGTCGGCAGGAATCTCATCTTTCTTGAACTTCACCGCGCTCAAAGCCGAGCCGTAAAGCTTCAGGACTGGGAGTGCGTCAGCAAAGAAGAACCGGTGCAGCTCTCGCTCCCAGTTATCGAGCAATGAAACCGGCGCAACGATCAAGGTCGGCTTGTCTTGAGGATATTGCTCCAGGTACCAAACCAGAAACGTCAGCAGTTGAATGGTTTTGCCCAGGCCCATGTCATCGGCGAGCAAGCAACCTGAGACGTCTGTCGGCGAAAGCCGGAAGAGATGTTGAAGCCATGCAATGCCCTGTAACTGATGTTCTCTCAAGATGACTTCGGGTCTTAGCAGGCTCGGCAGCTCAGGCTGGGCATCGAGGGCTGCTCGTAGGGCTTCCTGACGTACTTGAACGTACGTTGGCTCGTCGATGTTATGACCAATTTGAAGTACCGCTCGACCTACTTTTTCTTCAAAACTCGAAATCTTGGTCTCGGGTGTGGATATCTTTTTGGACCAGGCATCAAACAGCTGCTCTGCCGCCGCGATGGAAAGCGGCATGTCTGAGATTGGCATCAGTACCGTATCATCACCTGCCGCGCGAGCCTCGCCCAGCCGTTGCTCGAACTCATCAAACTGAGCCCGATCCGACGGATCCCAGCGCCCGAGGATTTCGGCGTCGGAGCCCAAATCCGCGAGGTCTTTAGGCAACCAGTTTTCTGTCGCCTCCTTGACCAGGAAAGGTGACGTGATGCGCTCTGCTTCGCCGATGCCAGTGACACGATCGCCATACAGCGACAAATCCAACACTGCGTCGAACTCCGCGCCAGCCGCTTCGTTCTGCCAGCGTCTAAGCAACTCACTGATGCCTGCCAATTGACGCAAATCGAAGTCGCTTAATTCAAGCTCGTAACCCTGCCAGAAGCCCGCCGGCATGCCTGCAGCCAGCTTCAACTGAAGTTCATGCACGAAGGGAGCAAACTCATGAGCTTCGTTGAACGGCAGTTCTATCGATGCTTGCGGTGTTGGTGAAATGGGCTCAAGGGTCAGGTTAATGCGCTGAATGCGTAGACCTGTATCGTTTAGCTCGGGCTCAAGATGAAAACGGTGAAAGAAGATACCAGCGTCCGCCAAGTCGCTCTCGTAGGTGTCAGCGTCCAACACCTGACTGGCACTATCACCCAAAGCGCTATAGGGATTGCGAATGAATGAAAGCGCATCGTCGCCCGCCACCCGGCGTCCGTGCAGTGAACGCACATAATCTAGTACCGATTTTACTTCCGGCTCGATCAGCACATGGGTCAGAGATCCGTCAGCCCCGATGACCCGGTAACGATCCTGCACTTGTTTGTGGGCATCGAAATTTTCCAACCAATTTTCAGGCTGCCCGTCGAATGTAGGTTCCAGCTCGATGACAGGCGTATTGCCTACGCTCGATTTACGTGGATGGAGACGAAGGTTTTCTGGCCTGACCACAACGGTTTTGTCGAGAAAACCGTCCATGCCTGCGCCAGCCTTGCGGGCCAGCTTGCGGACGCTGGCCCAGCCGATCTGGTTGGTAAGTTCGCCAGGGCTTTCTTGTTGCGATAAATGGAGTTGCCGAACAGCACTCACCAATTGGTAAGTTGCCTCAGGCAGCAGCTCGATTTTATCGCCATGCGTGAGGACAGCGCCCGTACGTTTGGTTTGCACTGTCGCCGCGGATTCGCTATCGCGCCAAGCACCTATTGATACCTTGAAATCGTTCGAAGCAAGACTGCCTTGGCTAGTGAGCTGCGGCGTCAAATTCGACTGCTTTGGCAATCCGAGTAACGGTACGCTGCTGACGTGCCCTTCCTCATTCAAAAGTCGATAAAGCTCGTCCCACGGCAGTAGCCAGCGATCACTGAGTTGGGATACGAACTCTTCCTCTTCGAGCTGATCGAGGTAACCTACAAGTGACCAAAACTCAGTACTGTCGGCAAGGCTCAGCGGGAAGCACAATCCCTGCTCCTCTATCGAGTATAGTGGCAAATTATTGAACTCACCGGACTTCGGCAGCAGGCCTTTTCCAGATAGAAAACGCTTGAGCATTACTGCCTCCAGAATTTCAGTGGCTGATTGTTGACGGGCTTGAAGCCGAGGCGCTGCAGACAAGCCATGGCCGCTGGCTCATGACTTTCAAGTTGCACTTGTAAGGCTCCGCCTTTGGCGCGGGAGTCATACACCCTATGAGAAATCCCCTTCAACGCTTCCGCCAACTGCGCTTCGAAAGCAATAGTTTGGGGTGGCGACCTGAATGGGTGATCACCTCGACTATCAATGTGCCCATCAGCCCGGATACCGAGTTCTGCAAGAGTCTCGTCAAATTTTGCCAGCCATCCGCTAACATGGTTTGGCCTTGATGGCATAGCCATATGTCCCATGGGTTTTACAGCTGATTTATTTTTCTGTTTTAACTCCGAGTTAAGATCCAGATAAATCTGGTCCGGGTTGAACGGTGCGCTGTCGGCTTTGTAGACGTAACAAGCGTTGCCTTTCTCCGAAAACTCGACGAACAGATAATTTGCAATTTGCATAATGACTGCGTTGTTGCTTGATTTACTGCCCGCCAGGTAGCTCAAACGGCCATTATTTTTTCGCCGAAAATCAACAAAGTCAGACCCGGCATCCGTTTTGGCGTCTGCACCCAACACAATCCGCGTATAGCTCATCTGATTCGCGAAACGTAGCCAATAGAACAGGCGTGCCTGATCTACATCCCTATCGCCTTTGAGGAGATTGAAGAAGTGCTCAAGATCTTCTTTAGCAAACCACGCGACCACCATCGCACAAACGTCTTTCTCCACGTACTGAAGCCAGCTATTTTGCCTGGAGCGAATTTGTGGGCTGCCCCAGTTATCCAAAGCACTCTGTTTGAGAAGGGACGACGGTTTTTCCCGATACGATGCTGCGTGATAACGCGTCAGGCAGGCGCTGAGGAGCGCATTCATGTATGTCGGATGCTGACGCCCGATCTCAATGAAGTCGGGGAATCTTTTCGAGAACTCGTCGTCTTCCAAATTAAAGATTCGAGACAGCAATACGTTAAATATCCGGTGCCATAACCAACTGCTGTCAGGTATCTGCGCGATTGTTTGCAGCATCGAGAGATCACTGATCTCGCCGTTGAACATCTGCTCGCCAAGCGTCACCCCAGCCTGTTCGGAAAACAGCTGCTTATGATACTGGACGATACGGATCCATTCTTTTTCACGAGTCTGTTGCGCCTTTACACAAGCGAAACCATTGCGGATGTCGCCTTGCAACAAGCACCAGACCGGATTCGTGTCGGGCTTATCGGACTCGTAACCGAAGTAGCTGAAACAAAGCGCCAGCCAATCGCGGCGGCTCAGGCGCCGTTTTTCGATCCGCTGACTGACCTCGATATGGACTCGACCATAAAGTTGCTCGTCTTCAAGAATGGGACCCACACTCTCGACTTTATCGGCGAGACCGGCGAAGACCATGCGCCATTCGGAGGACGACAGAGGCAGGACATCCCTGAATTTATTGATGGCGGCTCTACGTTTTTCCTGAGGCGGTGGCAATGCTTTCTCTGCCCGCTCAAACCGGTCGTATAAATCGGCACTGGCAGCTTCCATTCGAGGAAAGCGAGCCAACGGTTCAGAGCTAATCGCGATTCTACGGGCATCGAGCCTGAGCGCTATAGCTGACGACAGCTTGGCTAATGCACTGGTCATCGCGTCATCGCCAACTGGCATTTCTCGGACACTGTGCTGGCGAATACTGGAACTTCTGGTTTGAGGTTTTCCTCTTTCTCCTTCAAACCGTAGAACTGCATTCTCAGTTCAACTCGGCGGCTTGCCTCGTTGGTGTCTTTTGCGTTGTTGAAAGAAACACCACCCGCCAGGAACATCGATCTGATCTGCTGTTGTCTTTCAGCTGAAAGGCCGATTTGCAAAGGGCTGCGACTATCAAGCAGGCTACACATCACCCACTCGGACCGTTGTAAGGACAGGTGCAGGTTATATAAATACGAGCCGACGGTATCAGTAAATCCCTCGATAACAACCTGCTTGAACCACTTCCGCCCTTCTTCGCTATCGGCAGCATCAAGAATGAGTGGCACTACTCCCTGAAGGGCACTTTGACCCTCGTCGCTCAAAGAATACTGGTTATGCCCAAAACGTCCCGCCTCACCGAAGCTGATCCGATTGTCTTTGCAGTCGACGACGATGGTTGCATTAGAGTGCTTAGCCTTGAGCTGCAAATGCTCGCAGAGCTGACTAATGTCGCGACTGCGCTGTTTTTCGCCCTGCTCTGACTGACTGATCCTCTGGGTGACAGAGCTCAAAGCTGCAACCATCACAACGAGAAACAGGATCATCATGGCGGTCATCAAGTCTGCAAAAGAGATCCAGAACGGTTTCTCCGCATCATCCTTAGCGCGAGCCACCGAAGGCATTTGCTTACCAAACATATGTCAGGCTCCATTACTGCTTGATTCGTTCCATGATGTCGCCGAAGTCTTCAATGCTTTCCTTCACTCCATCGACGCCACCAGCCAGACTTTTAACAGCTTTATCCAGCTCCGTATCCAGACTACCCAACGTCTGCCGGAGTACCCTGTCCATGCCGTCGCCAAACTCTTTGAAACCATCGCCCAAAACGCCGCTGATGTTTTCCAGGTACTCATGAACCTCGCGATTGAGCGACTGCATGCGTTCCGATTGTTGCTTCAGATCCTGAAGATATTGAGCACGTCCGCTGGCCTCAACTTGCGCGCTGGCCACCACCCCTTCGATAACGGTTAGTGTTTTGCTCAACGATTCACGGTTGTTGCGATAGTCCGCGACGATGCTGTTCAATTCTCGTGAGGCCTGAGCAAGCTCGGCACCAGCCCCCTGAACAGTGCCCAGCAAACTAGCCGTCGATTCACTGGCCTTCGATACACTCAATCCAGCATTTTCAAAGCGCTCAGCTGCGGCTCTCATTTTGTCTGCACCAAGTTGCATGCTTTGCAGATGCTGTTCGGTTTGCGCGCTTAATGCTTTGACGTTGTCTCGCGAGGCTTTATTTTGTTCCGCGACAGACTGCAGCAGCGTTTTGACCTGCTCGTCCAGCCCCCCCACCAACGCGCGAGTGCCGTGATGAAGTTCTGCCTGTGCAACGCGAGTGGACTGATCCATTTGCTCGCGCCCACTTTCCAGTTTTTTGAAAACAGTAGAAAGCTGCTCGCCGAGCACTTCTACAGAGCCTGCAATCTTGGCCATGGTTTCTTGTTGACCTTGGCCCATGTTTTTTTGGATTGACTCGACAAACGACTGAAGACTCTCGGCCATCGCCAGCTGCCGCGCCTCGCTGTCGGCGAACATTTTTTCTAACTGCTGTGCCATGCGCGCGCCAGCGTCTTCGCCCTCAGTGCCGATGCGGGCAATGGATGACTGCAGATTTGCCAGCATCTCGTTCATGCCAGCCTGCATGGCACTTTGGCCGGTCTGCATGTCGGCAAGCAGCTGTGCAATCATTGCCGAGCTGCTCTGATTCGAGTTTTCGCTGGCCGAGCGCATGTCTTGAATGAGGCTGGAGAATCCTTGCTGCATTGACTGCATGGCAGCGACAGACTGGCCCATCATTTCATTCAGGCCGTTGAATTGCTGGCCGAAGGTGCCTTCCAGCTTGTTCATGAATGCCACCAGAACATCCTGAAGCAGATTCTGCACTTGGCCGGATTGATCGCCGCTGGCAGCCTGTACAGCCCCGGCAATCGCTTCCAATGGCGACTTCAAGCTGTTTTCAATGGCACTGCTGACCTGATCCGCCAACAGCTGCCCGGAGTCACGATAGGTCGTAGACAATGTGTCTGCCAACTTGAGGCTTTCGCGGACCTGTGTATCGACGAGGTTTTGCAGCATTTCCCGAAGATCCGTGACGAGGCTGTCTTTCAGTTGGCGAGTCTGGACCGAGTTTTCAGCACTGGACCTTACAAGCGCAGCAAGATATTCCTCGCCAACTCCGCTGTCGAATAGGCTATCGATTGCCTCATTCAGCGATTCAAGGTGCTTGTAACAGCGCCCTAATCGCCACTTTTCCGAGACAGTGACGATGATCGACGCCATGATGGAGAGAAATGAACCGATGAAGGCAAAGAGTACATCCTTCAGGAGCTTGTCCACGCTTGAGTTGACCAGCTCCGGCGTGCTTGGATCGAAGTGCTGCAACCCTAGCATCAAGCCGAAGAAGGTTCCAACAATGCCAACCCCCGTCAGGATGCCTGGCAGGTGCTTGAAAAATTCAGTAGCCAGCGGTGTATCGACAACACTCTGACCGGTAAAAAAGTTCGCCGCGACAGTAGTCGCACGGGAGCGCACCAGGCGATGCTCGCCTTCGTGATATTCGAACTGATTGTGAAGGGTCTCTGAATACTCTTTCCAAAGATGCTTCAGTTTTGTCGCATTGAATACTTTCGACAGCTCTGCTTGAAGCTGATCAGGCGACTTTGCCTTGATAGTAGCAATGCTACTCGTAAGCGACTTGAGCCTTCTGCTCAACACGAACGATGGGATGAAATATCTTCCGATGTACCAAAGACACAAGACCGCCACCGCCACCATGACTACACGCGGAGCTATTAGCTGAGCAGTGCTGGCGTCGCCCCACAATTTCAATAATGTCGAAAAGTCCACACTTCAGCCTTCAAATTTATCTTTTACGCGCTAACAAGCGCTTCACGCAGGAAGAAACGCGTGACTTGCCGGCACGCTTGTTCCAACGATGTTATTTCAGGGATATCTGGATGCCTGATCCTTCAGCAGAATGCTAAGGATATGCAACGAAGAGATGGGCGCTTAGAGAAGAAACGTCATCCTTGCGAGGCAAATATCTATCCATGTCCTTTTGCCAGCACGATACGCTTCATTCCTCCGTACGGTAAAGCCATATGCGAACGTCAGCCGACCAAGCGTGTCGCCTATAAGCACATGAAAACGAAAATCCGACTCTGAGGGTTTCCATGCCCGAGGCGCGAATCACGCGACCACCCGACGCCGAACTCACACCCCATTCGACATCTCTCGAACACTTCTGGCTACGCACTCAGCCCTATCAGTCCAAGCGAGAGTCTTGTTCGCGATTTTCAGAGCAATGATTAACTGTTCAAGAACGGACAGCTCTGCGTAAACCTGTGTTCGGCCGGAAGGTCTGACTGGAAGCATTGACGTGCTGCTTGTGCCTTCCGGGACAAACTCTGGCCTTTGTATCAGCTGAGGATTCCACCCAGAGCCAGTGGTTTTGTAGGGGTAAAAGCCACTTAAAATAAAAAGGGGTCGCGAGATAAAATCTCGCAACCCCTTGAATTATATGGTCGGGACGGAGTGATTCGAACACTCGCCCCCTAGCACCCCATGCTGGGGACCATATAATCCTAACCTATTGTTTTATAAAGATAATCACCCTATTGATGACGGCAAATCATCTGTGTTTTTGTGCTTATGCAAACGGTAAACCGTGGCCTGCAGCGTAGGTTTTGCGCACGCAAGGCCGAGACTCAGCCGCCCCTCCCTCGGCGTCCTGTCGATCGAACACAACAAATCCCAATTCGCTAGCTCAACAACGATGCCCGACCCAAAAATTCAACCATTCAAGTATTCTACTTGAATGGTTGACGACTCAAATCCCCTCTGGTTTAATGATCCCAGGTTTCATTAAGCGGAAGGGTGAGGACAATGTCGCTTTCAAAATTCGGAGTAAGAGTGAGGGAGTTTCGGCGCTCACTGGGCGTTACGCTCAGCTCCATGGCAACCGCCTTGGACACATCTCCAGCTTTCTTGAGCGCAATGGAAACTGGAAGAAGCAAAATCCCCATGGAGTGGGTGGACAAGATTTCTAGCTATTTCGAGAAGTCTGGTATGTCAGTTAATCGTGCAACGCTTAAAGCAAGCGCATGCGAGGATAACGAAAGCGTGTCGTTAGTAGGGCTGCCTCCGCACCATAGAATGCTGATCGCAGGTTTTGCAAACTCTGACTTAAACCAAGAACAGCTCGCTAAGCTGGGACGGCTTTTAAGTGAAATTCACGGGGAGACCACTGATCATGATGGAAGAAAATCAGACTGAGTTTCGACTGCGCGGGCACCGAGTGCCCGCGATCGACAAGACGGATATTGACTACATTGCGGGGCGTATCTGCAAGATCCTAAAAGCTACCAAAGCGTCATTTTCACCGTCAAAAATAGGTCTGTTCATAAACAGCCTGGAAGAAAACGGAATTCACGTTGACCCCGTAGATGATGATGAATGGATTGACGCCGCACGAGCCACTGTGGATCCATCGACGGGATTTATTTATATGCCCAACTGGCTATATAACAATCTCAATCGTTCAGAGCCGGAAGCTCTCCGCATTTTTTTACATGAGCTAGGTCACATTTTTTTATGCCACCGCCCACTCTTGCATTTTTCAGACAAGAACGCAGTGGAATGCGAAGATTCAGAATGGCAGGCGGACACGTTCGCTGACTCGATTATTAATCAGCTTAGGTTACCAAAACTAGGAAGACAACTTGAGTTTAAACACTTCTGACAAATCACACCGCAAATGTGATTTATCAGAAGTAGGTAGTAGACCGCAAATCTACTAGGAAGGTTCTCCACTCGCTTTCCGCAACCGCAGACAGCTAGCAGATTCGTGCTCTCAACAGCTGCGTATCCTAGCCCCGTTCTTCGGATCTGTCCACCTTAAGTTAGTAGTGGCCATCCCTTAGGAGGAAAGTCAAATGACTTATACCGACGAACGGGGCACGTTTATCCTGCGCTGGAGTCGCCGCCTTAAAAACGGTCTGATCCAACGCGCGGTTGGCAAGCCCTTCAAAATCTACATCAGCCGCGCCTAAGGCGTTGCGGTCGGGAGGCCATGGGGCCGACTGATTGACTCTATCGAAAACCCTGCCATGGAGGGCGGGGAATATGGTTTTTTCCTTAACAACTCATCCAAGCATCCATCTCTGACGTTGCATTTTTACCGCTCTTAGCTCGAACTCACACTGCTACGCTGTTCACTCTAAAAGAGGAACGCTTATGCCCAACTCAGACCTACTCCCTTCCCTGCTCTCCAAGCTCTACGAAAACCAGTTGGCCCTCGAAGCCTCCATCATGGAGCTATCGAATTGGGTCGAGCAACGTGGTTCCGCCGACGTGGCTGAAAACGTGCGCGGTGCGCTGCACACCATCGATGAGAACGAGGAGTTCATCAAGTTGACTCTGGCGGTCCTCATGTCGCCTGACTGATCGTCGGGTAACCGTGCAGTTCGTCGGCGGACGACTACCGCATTACCGCGCCTCGATTACTGTATGCACATACAGCAATCGGAACCACACCCCATGAACATCGACGAAGACACCTGCGGGTGGCTTGGCATTCCCACGCCTCTCGAAATGCACAAACAGCACGCCCGCCTCCTTGAGAACGAGATCCAGGAACTGAACCTGCAACTGCGCAAGGCCAGGGCGGACATCTTCGGCCTGGTCGCGATGCTGGCTGAAGCGCAGGCAAAGAAAGACGAATTCTCAGGATATCTAAGGCAGCGCGGCGCCGAAGCAGCGGTCATGCGTAAGCAGATCGACACCCTCACAACATCAGAAAGAGTCAACGTGCGCGAAGTGGAGAGGCTGCGCGGGATGCTGAACGACCTGATGTCCCGCCCGAAAACCATCGTCTAAGCTCAGGTTTCAGATTGAGGGCTTGGCCATGTGCGGAAGACTTTCCCAGTACAGCGGCATTCATGACTTCGTTGCAGCGCTGAGCATGCCAAATGCACTGGCGAACTCCGTGGGTGAGTTACCCCTGGAGCGGTACAACGTCGCCCCGACAACCCAAGTCGCCCTGCTCCACCTGCAGGGTGACCAGCTGCACGCCGACCTGGTGCGATGGGGATGGCGCCCGCACTGGGCCAAGGACCGCGCCGCGCCGATCAATGCCCGCGTCGAGAAGGTGGCCCACGGCCCGTTCTTCCGCGCGATCTGGCCGCACAGGGCAATCACGCCCATCGACAACTGGTTTGAGTGGGTGGACGAAGGCGGACCGAAGAAGCAGCCCTATCTGATCCGGCGGCGGGACGGCGCGCCGGTGCTATGCGCCGCCATTGGCCAACTGCCCGACAGCGACGAAGGCCCGGGCGAGCACGACGGGTTCGTGATCATCACCGCCGACAGCGCCGGCGGCATGGTGGATATCCATGACCGGCGCCCTGTGGTGCTGACTCCGGACCTGGCCCGGGAATGGTTGGACCCCGCCACGCCCAAGGAGCGAGCCGAACAGATGGTGCTACACCAGGGCGAACCGGCCGAGGTTTTCGAGTGGTTCAAGGTCGATACTGCCGTGGGCAATGTGCGAAACAAAGGGCCGGCGTTGATACATAAATTAATGAATCAGTGAATGAGCTCTTTTGCCTTTTCAAGACACTCCGTCGCGCTATCCAGCGCCTCAGCAGCCTTGGCCGAATCCGCACTACCGTTCTCTGTGCGCTTTCCAGTAATCACGAACAGGATATCGACGCCGGATTTCGCGACCAACGCGAGGTAATCCGCCCGCGGAAAACGAATCCCACTCTCGTACCTTCCCTGAGCATTCACTTCCACTCCACCAATCGCACCAATGGCAGATTGGGACAATCCAAGTCTAAGGCGTTCAGATTTCAATCTTGCACCGATGCTCATGACTGTGTATCCAAATGGGTGTACTCATGGGAGCCATTGAGTACAGAGCAAGTTCCCCCTACAGCTTTTTCAGGTACCAAAAAACCACATGACGCCCACAACAGCAACGACCCATCCCAGCGTCAAAAGAAAAGAGAGACCTGCCAGCTGCTTGTCCATAAGAGCCTGCCAGTTCGATAGCTGCGGGCCAACACACGCAAACGGCAAGCGTAGCCTATCGCTATCAACGCGCAATCGCTCTGACATAGGCCTGGCACGCCCGCAGCGCAATCACGGCTTTATCCCCATCGTCGGTGATGGCGATAATTCGTTGCGCATGCGCTGGGTCAAGTTGGGCTCTACGGGCTGCATGAACCACGCCGACGGTGCCGGGGGTGGCAGGCACGTTGCAGCCACCGGCTGAATCCGTGGCGTCGAGAAGAACTGACAGCCGCACATCAGCAGTAGCAAGGCGGTCACGCAGCAGTGCTTGGTTGCGCTGGGCATCGAATAATTCCTTGGTGTGTTGTTGGTCGGAGGCGGCCAGTTGCTGCTCTGTGGCCAGACGCTTGTCTTGCTCGGCGCGCGCCTGGGCTACGGCGGCATTACTGATCGCTGCCAGATCATCCTTGTGCAGGCCGGCCTGCTCCTCGAGTTTCTTGCCCATCCGCCAATCCTGCACCTGCCAGGTCGCGCCGGCGGTGGCCGCCATCAGCACCAGGGTCAGAACTACCAGGCCGACCAACTTCTGCACCAGCGTCATGCCAGCGACCGCCGCACGCCTTCCACCAGCACCGCGTCGGGATAGGCATAGCCCGCGTTTTCGTGGTGGATGATCGCCTTAACGAAGCCAGCCATTACCGGCGCTCGGCCCAGATCGATCTCGGCGCCGGGCTGGGTGCCGGTGTTCGCCTCAACGGCGCGCACGTAGGCAGCGGTGTCGTTTTCCACGGAAGGCGCCCAGCGGCTGATGATCGCCTTCACCGTCTTCAAGCCGTGCTTTCGCTGATAGGTCAGCAGCAGCTTGCCCAGGGCACGGATGCCGTTCTCCGGCGTATCGAACCGGGCAAAGCGTTTCTCGATGGCCGGGTCGGGCTTGAGCTGGCCCTGCCATTGGTTGGCCGGAACGTAATCGATGTTTCCGGGGTTGCGGTTGCGCACCCCTCGGGTTTCGGTGATCGGCATGCTTTTCTCCAGGCAATAAAAAACCCGCTCAGGGCGGGCGGCGTTGACCGTTTGCAGTTACGCAGGCACGACAGGCCACTCAATGGCATCCGGGTACTGCGGTTGCTCAATAACCCGGCTCAGCGCTACTCGGTATTTCTTCCAGGATTTGAGCGCCGCGAGGTCTGCGTCAGTCGCTTCGTCGACATCCACGGCGTCCTGAAGTGGCGCGATCGCATAGTCAGCGACGGCCCGCAGCCGGGTGATCTCGACCTGAGCCAACTCCAGCGGGTCAGCTGCAGGTGCTGTCAGCTCCGGCACCACCTGGACGGGCAAGGAGTCCACGGCCACATGCAAAGTGATGCTGTGCACCAAGTCGGCGGGCTCACCATCCTTGGCCACGCTGACAGCCAGCACGCCCTCGTTGAAACCGATGTCTACCGAGCAAGCCGCGTCGACCTGGTTCAGAACAAAGCCCCAGCCCTCTGGTGGTGGAACCATCCCAAGTGTTCCGTGCACCAGATACTGGCCAGGGCCCGGGTGCTCGGTGGTGATGGTGCTAACGCCCAAAGACGTGACATCGATGACGGCGCCGTCGGCACCGAGAATGTTTACTGCTGCGCGAGTGGTCATTTAGATAGCCTTGAGTGTGCCGTCAGCGGCGCGAGTGGTGTTCCCGGTGTGGTAGATCTCAATCCAAGGTGTTACGGCGCCGTCGTAAATCGATTGAAATTTGATGGTGCCCGAATTGCCAGCAAGCCCATAAGGCCAGGCAACCGTCAGCCTGTTAGAGCCATCAGAGTGCCGAAAAATCTGCTTGTAAAAGTAGCCCGTACCGCCGGAAGGCATGCCCGGAGAGCCTGGCGGATAGAGGTTTGGATCAAGCCCATGTACAGCGTTCGTCAACCAGCTTTGAACCACGCTCGTGCGCGTTCTGCCAGTTGCATAAGCGTCTGCGACGTTTCCGTCTGCATAGCCAATTGCGGCCACCGCCGCGCTACCAAGCCCTAAGCCAGCCCGTGCTGTAGCCTGGCTGGTGCCGCCGGTACCGCCCATGGTCACAGGAACCACATTTTGCGTGGAGACCGTACCGAGGCCGGCCAGGGTAGCGCCCCATTGGTTCACGATCTGCCGGAGCTGATCGGCTGAGTCCTTCACGTAACCCTGCATCGGAGCCAGGGCGTACGTACCCGCGGAGACTGTTGCCCCCAGGTAGTTCGGCGAGATGGTCAGCACCGTGTTGCTGGCGATGTTGGTCACCTCATACCAGCGCCCATCGGGCCCAGTCCATGCGTCACCCACGCGACCGTTGGCACTGAACGACGTGCCGGTGCCGGTGACGGTGTTCGAATTCAATGCAACTGCAACGGTGCCGGCTCTGTACCAAGGCATATTTTTCTCCAGGAAATAAAAAACCGCTCAGGGCGGCTATTGGATATTGAATTGTCTGGTGAACGGCTAAATCACTGGCTTAGCGAACACCACGGGCACATAAAATGTCGCAGCGTTAGAGACTCCAATCGTAAACATCACAATCCGGTTGTTTGCGTAGTCCCACACGCAGTACAACTTAGCGCCCTTGCTAGAACCGGCACTGACATCCATCCCTATGTTGTTGATCATGATGTAATCGCCGGAGTCCAGTGGGGATGGCGCTGTAAAGTTGACCTGGGTCTGACCCTGCGGGGTTGTGCTGGATCCAATGTAGGTCCATGCCGATATCGTGCGGGTGAACTGCGCACACGGTGTCCCGCTATCAAACAACAACTTTCCTTGCCCATCCCATAATCTAAACCCGTACTTCGCAGTGGGAGTTGCCCCGCCGAACGAGGCCACGAAGAACTTTCCAGAGCCTATTCCCAAGAATGAGAAGCCCGTCCAGTTGCCTGCGGTACCGGTTATCTTGGCGTAACTTATGGTTACCGAGGCACTGGGGCGAACAAACACCAAGGGCGGTTCCTGGGTGGTTATGGGCGCCGGGAAGACGATAGGTCCGCTGTAGTCACCTTTGTACAGGACGACCAACCTGGCAAACTCCGAATCGATGACTACGACACCTGAGTCGTTGGTAAAGGACATTCCATAAGACGGCATTATCGGTACTTCATCACTAAAAGCCTCTGTGTGGCCAACCCTGGGGCCGGCGGCGACGACGGATTTATGCTTCGGTTAACGTACCAAACCCTCACTACCCCGGACATGACTTGAGGCTCGTATTGGATTGCGTTCAGGTTCTGTGCGCTGGGGTCTTCAGGGTATGGCGCGGTTGGAACGCATACAGCGCTGCAGGTGGCTGGATCGCAACCAGGCACCGCTATATCGCTATACAGCGTGCCGGCAGGCCGGGTTACAAGGGCTGAATAGATAACGCGCACGGTGAAAGAGGTCTCATCCAATTCAAGGAGGCCCGTAGGCCCCCACACTCTCACTCCATAGGTCATGCGTTCAGGTCCCCCCATTGATAGCGCTTGGTATCGATCTCGTCGTAAACCTTGCCGCCGCGATTATTGATGGTCTGGCGACCACCAGCGCCGAACGTGCTGTTCAACTCGAATTCACCGGTCACGAAGTTGATCATCAGTCCCGTTTTCCCTGGCACGTAGTTCGCCGACTGGATGCTCTGGGTCAGTTTTGCCACCCCGATTGAGGCGTCTTGAATAAACGCCGAGTTCATGAACACTTGACCCCCCTGCACCACGAACGGCGTCGTGAAAGATCCGCCATCGATTGTGTTCACTACGGCAAATCGATCAGCACTCACCAGGAACTGGCTTTGCAACAAGCCATCGGCGTTCTGCTCGATACCCAGGCCGATCCCAGCGGCGACATACTGACCGTTGGCATTGACCTGCATTTTGACGGACCACATGGTGGAAAGCTTTCCGTTGGTATCAGCCTGAGCCCTTGCTGTTACCTGAATCGCAGCCTTGTTCTTCACCTCGCTGATTGCGCTGGCCAGGTCTCCCTCGTCGGTACCGTCCCGCCCGCCGCCAACAACAGCTTGAAGCGTGGTGGACTGTGAGGCGACGGCCTTGGTGGTGTCGGCCAGGGAATCGGTGACCGTCTGAACGGCTGCCGAATTCTCGTCAACCTTCGCCTGGATAAGATCGGATCGCGCGGCCTGGGCGGAATCGCCGTCCGCCCGTGTCGCTGCCTCCGAACTGATCGCAGCCGCGTTGCCGTCGACACTGCTTTTCAACTGATCCAGTCGAGTCGCCGTAGCAAGGGTTTCAGTGGCCACCACCTGCTCAAGCGAGGTGAGGCCGGCCAGGTTCTGCCCTACCGCTGCATCGAGCGACGTGGTTCGCTCAACCAGCGCTCGGTTATCCGAGGCCTGAACCTTGACCTGCTCAGCGAACTTGGCGGTGGCATCCCAACCTTTCAGGGCGTCCGCCAGGTCGCCCTCGCCGCTGTCCTCCCTCCAGCTCGCCTGGAGCGATTGCAGTGCCGATGCCTGTGCCGTGACCTTGCCGTCCACGGTGTCGATGGACGCCTTGTTCTGCTGGATCTGCAACGCCATGGCCTGGGTTGTCTCGGCAATGGTGCCGATATCGAACCAGTACTGGGCATTGGGAGGCATAGTGTTTTTCGGTACCGGCGCGATGGCTTGGTACAGGTGCTGGCCCTGCCGCACTACGTCGCCGGCGGCATAGGTTTTGGTCGGATCGTAGACCAGGGCGTCCGTGATCTGATCGATCAGGTCTTCCAGTTCCTGCTTGGCCTGCTCCAAGCGATCGTTCACCGACCCCGGGCCGTCGCCGGAGATCAGTTCGATCTCCTTGACCAGTTCCTGAGCCAGTTCGGTTTTACCAATCTGGCCGGTAATCAGGTCCAGGATGGGTGCGGCCTGCGAACTGGCCTGCCCAATCACACCATTCACCACCGGATAGAACGGACCGATGTTGCCGGTACGGTCCACCAGGCGCGCCCAGAAGAACAGGGTTGCACCCGCCAACAACTGCTGCATGCGGTAGTCAGCTTGCGGATAAGCCAGGTCCGCCAGCTTGGTGGCCACCGACAAATCATTGGCCGGGCCATACCAGACCTCTGTCCGCTGGGTATCCTCGGCTCCAGCAGGAAAGCCCCACTTCAGGCCGATGCCGAACAGTTCGCTGGTGGTGGTCAGGAACGACACTGCCGGCGGAAGGCCGACCTTCCCTTCCAGATTGGTCAGGTTCGAGCTTTTCCAAATCGAAGAGATTTCGAAGGCACTCACCGAGCGCGCCCGGGCCACGTAGGCGCCCGAGTAGATGCCGGTGACGTCGACGCTGGTCGAACCGGTGCGCTGCAGCTTGATCCAGTTGCCGCTGTCCTTGCGCCACTCCACGTCATAGGCGGTCGCGCCATTCACGGCTGGCCACGAGATGTTCATGGTGCTGATGGCGATGCCCTGGTTCACGGCGTAGCTGGATGTCAGCATGACGCTGGCCGGTGCCGGAACCACGGTGATCGGGACAACGCTAATCGGCCGCTCTTCCAGCCGGGCGCCGGTGTCGATGTGCGCAAACTTGCTCGGGTCGTACTGCACGGCCGAGATTTCGAACACGCCAGGCTCTGGCCGGGAAACGCTGGTCACCCGGTACAGCGGGATGGCCAGGTCGTCAGCGTCGAGCGCCCACACCAGTTCACGCTCAGGCGCCACGGAGTACGCTGTGGTTACTGTGACCTGCCGGCCACTGACCAGTTGCACGGTGCGCCCCTCGCATTTGCCGTCGGGCAGGTTGAGGATCAGCCGATCACCGGGTTTGGCCTGGGTGTCGCGGTCCAGGGTGATGACTTTGCCGTTCACCGCAGAGATACGTCCGCCCACCGGCCGGCCAGCGATCAACTCGTCGGCGATCGGAACTACGTAGCCAGGAAGCGGGATACGCCCGTCCAAGCCCACTTTGAAGGTGACAGCCCGGTCCTTGGAGTTGGTGAGCAAGGCCCACTTGCCGCGGCGCTGCGCCTCCGACTCACGAGTGCAGCCGATCGCGCTGATCTCCAGCGGGTTGTCGCCGTAGCGCCGCTGCAGCTTCTGGTCTGTCACTGCGGTGACGTCGGTGTCGTAGTTGTTCAGCGGGTTGTCGTAGCTGACCAAAGCCCGGGAATAGCGGGTGCGCTCCGACGCGCTGGAATAGGTGAACTTGCCATCAATGACGTTCGCCCGGGTATAGGCGAAGTCGAAGTCCGTGGCGCGCGGCATGTCCGACAGGGTGAACACCTGGCCCTGGGCCCAATAGGTCATGCCCCGGTAAACCGCCGAGATGTCACGCAGCAGAGACCAGGCATCGGCCTTGCTCTGCAGATTCAGGTTGCAGATGAAGCGCGGCTCCTGCCCCCCCTTCCCGTCCGGCACCAACTGGTCGCAGTACTGAGAGATGCGGTAGAGCTCCCACTTATCGACCATCCACGGCTTGATGCGCCGGCCCAAACCAAAGCGGTCGGCAGTGGTGATGTCGTAGGTCATCCAGACTGCGTTATCGGTCCAAGCCTGCTTGAAGGTGCCGTCCCAGATGCCGGTGTATGAACGCGATACCGGGTCGTAATTGCTCGGCACCTGCATCTTCTTGAGCTTGGTCTCGACGGTCACCGCCGGAATGCTCCGGAACTGCTCAGCAGAAAACTCGATGTAGAGCAGCGCGGTGTTCGGGTACCGCAACTTGGCGTCGATCACCTCAGTGAAGCCGGCGATCTGCATTGTGTCGGAGATTTTGTTGTTGTTTTGGTTGATCGTAAGTCGTGTGATGCGCATCAGCCAGCCAGAAGTAGCCTTCGGCAAATCGATTCGTCGGGTGCGCTCGTACACGCTGGTGGTCTTACCGTCGACAGCCTCGCTCAGCGCCTGCTGGTACGCGCCGCCGTCAGTTGCCAGTTCAACCTTGTACTCAATCCGGTAACCGTTGATGTTGCCGCCGGCGTCCACAGACTGGAGCGCTGGCCAGGCGAAGCGAACCCGCACTGCCGAAAGCTGGACGTTGTTGATTGCGCGAACCCACGCAGTACCACTACGCAGTTCAGTGCTGATGGTGGTTTCGTTCTCGACCGACGGGATCCCCTGGATATAGGTCTGGTCTACCGCACCGGTGCGCCATTCCCACTTCACATTCGGGAAGTTCATGTTGCCCTGAGGGTCTTGCAGCGGGGTGTTATCGAGGTAGATATCGCGCGCGGTAGGCGTTCCTTCGAACTCTCCCTCTCCCACTGCGATCAGCATTTTGGCTATGGCCACCGAGCGCAGACTGTCCGGGGCTTCCGTTGGCGTTTTTGGCTTCTCTTCGCCGCCCTTGGCGCCGTGGATATCAATCTTGCGTGCTGCGCCCATGCTTTTCTCCAGGCAATAAAAAACCGCCTCATGGGCGGCTGCGGTGCTTCAGGTGTTGGCTACATCTGGTCTTCGGCGTAGATAGCGGCGCTGATGATCGCGCCTCCTACCCGTCGCTTGCCGTAGCAAAGCGGAACAGGGTTGCCTGATGCGGTGGTGTTCTTGGCGCTACCGAAGGCGTAGCCGGGTGTGTTCTCGGGCGCAGCGCTGGTCTTGAGCCCCCCAGCCTGTGGGCTGAGCATCTGGATGACGCCGCCAGCGACAAGGGCGATACCCGCTGGGACGACTGCCATGCTTGCACCACCAGTAAATGGCGAAAGCAGATAGCCTGCTGCAATGAGCACTGCACCTACGATTGTTTGCAGTAAGCCAGCCCGCTTGCTCCCAGTGATTACTGGAACAATTCGAATATCCCCGTTACCACCAAATCCAAGCTCATCCTCCTGAATATTTTTTGATCCTCGAAATACCGCAAACTCCAAGCCTCGCTGGCTGGCCGAACTGATGAATCGTTCAAGGCCTGGGATTTGCACACACAATGCTTTTACCGCCTCCGCCGGAGTGCGAACCGAAAGTCTGTATTCCTTTCCAAACTGGCGAAGAGGTCCGCCAAGCCGAATTGTTGTCAATGAAGTCATCAAAATCTCCAGACGAAAAAAAACCGCCCATAGGCGGTCAAATTTTCAATATTTATAACGATGTGGGGCGTAACTCCAACCAAGCGCTGCTATCTCCCGACACCCTGAACTTCTGCGTCTCACCGCCCTTAAACTCTCCGGCTGATTCTCTAACCGCTTGGCCAATTTGAGCAGCGCACAACCCACCACCCTCGGCGTCACCAGACAGACCGTAGATATGGCGTCCCTCGGTCAGGTAGAAAGTTGCTGTCTCTCCCGTACCAAGCCTCGCGGCAACCTTCCCATCGATCAAAATTGCCGTGTAGCATCCGCCGCCTGCAAACACACCCTTATCACGGGTTACTACCATGACGGCAGATCCAGCCTTCGGGTCCTGAAAGGCTTTAAGTCTCGCTGCTGGAACTCGATCAGCCTGGCTCGATGGAATGGGGGTAGTCCCACACCCCGCCAGCACCGCCACCGCTACCGCCGCTATCAAAATTCGCATGTCGTTCCCTCTTTGGTTTCGCGGGACTGTAGCCCAACCTAAGCTGCTGGACCAAGCAGGCCTAACTGATCAGCGCTGATCTATTTCAATCTTCTGTGTGGGGTCCGGGCTGTATTTTTGGCGCTTCAACTGCGGATCTCCCTTAGCCATACAGAAGAAATAAATCTCTGCTTCACCGCAGCCGCCGTGTAATGCGCACTCACTGGCTTGCATGTGATCCAGCAGGATCTCTCGGCCTTGGGACTCGCAGAATACGTTCGCTTCTTTGAGAGCCTGCCCTTTCGCGGAGGCAGGCCCGCCAAAGGGAACACGAGTTGAAATCGTGTATGTATCAGGCCCGACCTTGATAGGTCCGCTATCCGCGCAGCCCGCGAGCATCGCAGCAGACAGAGCCATCAGCCAGATTTTCATAGTTGTCCTCCCCGGGAAAGGAGGGACTGTACCTCGGACCTGGCCAGGCATCCAGCGTGGATGGAATGCCAGTAACTGGGCCAGGGTTTGACGTAGTAGCTTTGTGCCTCATTTCTAACCAGGGCAGGACGGAAAATGGCGATCGTAACGAAAGAAACGGCAAAGTACGTCTTCCATGAGACGCCAACTATTCTCGGCGGCGGCGACTGGAACGACCTACACCAGATCGGGAGCATAGTTCCGGCCTCTGGCATCTATCGCTGCGAGGGCTGTGGCGATGAAATCACCTCAAACAAAGGTGACAAATTCCCCCCACAAAACCACCACCAGCACCCGACAGTGTTCGGTCCTGACTTAAAATGGCGGCTAATCGTCAAAACCCAAACAAAAGCGTAAAGGATTCCCCAGTCCTTCGCCTGCAAGCCCAAGGACTGGGGTTGCGCCAATATCGGCGCGTTTATGGCCTGGAGGTCAAATGAGCGGAAACTACACGGTTACATCTGAAGAAGCGATTAAACAGCTTACCGATGCCGTAATGGCTCTAGCAAAGGTTGCTGCCGAGCTATCGCCTGAGCAAACACAAGGCCATCTCGCGCTGGCAGTCGAGGGTGCTAAGCGACATGGTCACGGGCATCTGTTGATCGAAGAAATTTACAATACAACCTTCCCCAGCGCTAAGCCCACCGTGATGCTTAGCTCGGAAGAGTTTACTAGAAAGCAGCGCGAGCTCGGCAAGTAAGATTCAAAGTAGTGGCGGCCGCTTTCGAAACCAACGCCGTGTTGATATAGACCCGGCCGTCACTCCCAACCAGAAACGGAGCTGCAGGTTTCGGTTGGTTCGAGTTTTTCGCATTCATAAATCCCCCCCCTTGCGGGCATGCCGCGTCATGTTGGTTGTCTTGCGTCTTTGTGCCTGAGGATCAGTCGCGTCCTATCATGCCAGGGTCCACCGTAGACGATAATTTCGGACGGCCTGCCGTACAGGTGGTGCAGCAGAAAGGGGCCAGGCCCGAAGGTGCCCGACTCTTCCCCTGGTAACGTCGGGTCGGTGCCTAGGTAAATCCCGGCATGGTTCGGGTGAGCCGTCCGCCCTACGTGCATGACGATCAGATCACCGCGCTGCGGCCGGTCGACGCGAACAAAGCCCGCAGCCTCGTAATGCTGCTCGTACAGGCTGGCGTTCTCCGCGCGCTCCCACCAGCCATCGACGCGCTGGAAGGCTTCGAACTCAAGCCCCCATTCACGCTGGTACCAGTCAGCGCAGACCTGCCAGCAGTCCCAGGCGCCATGCACGAACGGACGTTTGAGCAGCGGCGTGCTGCCGGTTGGCGTGATCGTGCGCAGGTCGCCCTCGGGCCACGAAAAAATGTGCCAGGGCAAGGCTGTGGCTTCGCACATGGCCAGGTCGTGCGGTGACGGCCAGCTGGTGGCGTCAGGGTGCGAATGGACGATACCGATCACCTCACCAATGTCTTCCGCCGCAGCGTAGTCCTCAGGATCAAGTCGAAACTCTTCGTTCGGCTCCGTGGCGATGTTCCGGCACGGGTAGTACTTCTGCGCCCGCCCTACAGCGAGCAGCAGGCCGCAGCACTCTTTCGGGTACTCGGCCGCCGCGTGCGCCTGGATGGCTGCGATGATGTGCTTGCGCATGGTCAGCTCCGGGCAATCAGGGAGACGGCGGGGAACCCGCCGAAGGAAAGTTCGTTGTTCTCGCCGAAGCGCAACTTGCAGGACGACAAGCCCCCCTTGCACTGGTCCTTGGCTGGGTCATCCGTGGGATTGTCCTCATCGTCGAACATGGCTGCACCGGTGTAGCCGCAGTCTGGCCCGCGATAGCCGTTAGTCATGGCCCAGTGGCAGAAGGTGGTCATCTGGCGCCCGGGCAGTCCGTGGTTATCGATCTCGCCCGGGGACGACAGCTCCCAGACCACTGCCTCGCCGTCCTCGCTGGTTTTCTGGTCGATGTACCAGATCTCCAGCCCTTCCTGTGTCGGATCGGCCGTTGGGTTGCCTTCGGGAAAGTTGGCCGCGTCCAGGTACTGGGCCAGGGTCTCGCGAACAGTCAGCTTGAACTTCAGCATGTCCTCGAAGGCCAGGCACAGCGCAGTGACGCGCCCATTGATGTTGCCGGCGGCGAACGTCGGCCTGGTGGCCGTGCCGTCGCTGTTGGAGCCGATTCCTTCGATCTGTACGGGCCAGGCCGCGTACTCGGCGCCCTGCCACCAAATCGACTTGGCCGGCAGGTCCTCCTCCGAATGCTCGTAGGCCAACAGCTCCTCGGACGTGTGCGGGATGGCGTGACCGTGAAAGCGCAGGTAATCGGCGCCGTACTCGGTACCGTCAATTTCGAACAGGCGAATTTCGGCGCCGGGCTCCAGTTTCTGGATGTCCGTGATCAGTGCCATGGGTGGTTATCTCAGGGGTGAAAGGTTTGTTCGAAGGTCGCGGTAATGGCGTAAACCTGGCCGCCGCGGTGCACTGGCTTGTAGCCGTTGCACTTGTAGAGGCCCAGGTCACCCAGGGGTGGCTCCCAGAGGAAGCCCTTTGCACCCTTGTGCCGGTCGATGAAGTCCATGATGTCCTTGATGCGGGACTTCATTCCGGTGAAGGTGACGGGCCAGGACTGGGATTTGTTGTTAATCCCGTCCTCGGTCGACTGCGCGTAGCCGTCGGCAAACTGCGTGGTGCGTACGCGCTGCTTGATGTCACCCTCGACGCCCTTTTCAGTGGCCCAGGTGAATCGCTCGATTGCCATAAATCATCCTTTTACGTTTCGGCTGCTCACGCCGCCTTGGCGCCAAGACTTGGCGATCTCTTCTGTTGCGATTTGCCGGGTGCGCGATTCCATGTTGCGCTGGAACATTTCGGCGTCGAACTCGGCGCCGTCCGGGCGGCCGGCCTCCTGGTCAGTCAGGATGATCGGCATGTTGAGGCTGAGGTTTACCCCGCCACCGCCGCCTCCAACCGCAGAAACACCCAGCTTGCCGTTGGCTGTGCGGGTGAGCGGCATAATTGCCTCTTCGCCCGCTTCACCCATGACCCCCGTCTTGCCCCCGGCCATGCCGAACGCAGTTGGTTTGCTGACGATTGTGTTGGTGAAAGCACCGCCGTCGGCGAACATCTGCACACCGCCCGACCAGGCGCCACCCTTGGCCTGAATGCTGCCCGGGGTGAAGTTTGAAAGGTCGGTACCCGTGTACCCGGCCTGACTTGCCCCGCCAGAGCCGCTGCCGCCGAAATAGCTCAGACCTGCGCCAAACAAGCTGCTGAGTAGCTGTGAGCTCGCTTGTCGAGTGGCAATCCGCACCATGTCCGCAAGGATAGATTTGGCAAAGTCAGCAAACGACAGCTTCCCAGTCAGCGCGAAATTAACCACCGCATCCTCCATGGAACTGAAGGCATTGCCGAACAGGGTTTTGGTCTGCCCGGCAATGTTCTTCGCCGAATCCAGGTAGTTGGCCCAGGCAGACGTCGCGCCCTTTGTCCAGTCGCCCTGGGCGTTCTCCACATCCGCGTAGTTCTGCCGGATCTGGTCAGTTGCAGCTTTGTTCGCATCCGAGAGCGCCTGCGATTTTCGCTTGAACTCCTCCTCCGACATATTGCGCGACGGGTCGGATTTCTGGTTGGCCAACTCCAGCGACTGCTGAGCAAACCGGTCTTGCTGGCTGTTCAGTTCGCCGTTGAGTGCGTTCTGGCGGTCCCCCTGGCCAACGCCGAGTACTGCGCGTTGGCCGGCAAGTTCCAGGGCTCGCTGTTGCTGAGCCAGGGCCTGCACGTAGGTGGTGATCGACCGTTCCTGCTTGGCCAGGCGCCCGGTCTCGTTGGTGGCCAAAACCTCAAGCTGGCTGTCGGCCTCTTTCTGCGCCTTGACCATCCCTGCGCGCGCGTCAGCGATCTTCTGGTCCAGCTGGATGCTTTGCGCGGCCGTTGTCGCCTTCTTGCCTTTGACAGCCTCCAGCGCGGCAATCTCGGCCTCATAGGCTGCGGTCACATCGTCGCGCTGGTTGCCGATCAGGGCTTCACGCTTCAGCGCGTAATCGGCCTGAGAAATGAGTCCGGCCTTCTCCGCGGCGTCCAGTCGCTTCTGGCTATTTTTGTACTCATCAACGATCGCTGCAAGGTTGTTCTTGGCGCTGTTGAAGCTGGTGAGGTCGACCTGAGTGCCGGCTGCTTTCGGGTCTTTATTCTTGTCCTGGAGCCCCTTCAGCAGCGTGTCATAGGCGCCGCCGGCGAACTTGTTACCATCGAAGCTGACACCATCAAGTAGCGGCGATTTCTGTCCGGTTTTCTCGGCATTCTCATATAGCGCACGAAACTGATCGTTGAGCTTTTTCAGGCCCGCCTGACGATTGGCCAAAGGATTGACGTTATCGAGCTGCGCATCCAGCGCCCGCTGAGCCTCAATGGCCTTCTGGTTCGCGTCGGTGTTTTCACCGGTGGTAATCGCCAGGTTGGAACTGGCCGCCTGCCTGGCTTTAAGTCCAGCAAGTTTTGCCTCAAGCGCGGCCGTGGAGTCGTCGTGCTCGCCAGTGCCAAGGCCAAGCGCCGTATTCAACGAGCTCAGCCCATTGGAAATTGCGCCAGCGACGCCGCCGCCCCTGCGCGTGTCCAGCACGCGCTGGGTGATCTCGATCTGCTTGGCCAGGTCGGGAAAGATCTCCGACCGGACTTCCGCGTACGCGCCCTTGATGGCGTTCTTGATGTTGTCCCAGTCGCGCTCAACGTCAGAGAGCGACTCGCGGTAGGTCTTCAGTCGCGTTAAGGCGGCCTGATTCAAATCTTCGCTGAGAACATCCAAAGCGCGCTGACTTTCACCTTGATCATCCAGCCCTTTGATCACTTGGTACTGCTCAAGTGTCAGCAGCCCGTACTGACTGCTGATCTTGCCTGCCGCTTCGGTGGCCGTCTCGCCGGCAGTGGCAAAGGACTTGGCAAGTTCGCCGGCGCCCTGCCCTGTTACTTCACTCACGGCCGCTGCAGCTTCAGCCAGATTACGCATCTGCGTACCGCTGGTAGCTGCTCCGGATGCAAGCGAAACGACAGCCTCGCGCGCCCCGGACAGGTTGCCGGTGATGCGCCCGGCGCCGTCGGCCATGTCCTTCAGGCTGGCGATGGTCTGCCCAGCCCCATTCGTACCGCCATTGATCGCGGCATTGAACTCGCGTGCCTGCTTCATCGCATCGAAGTAGGCGTAGCCCAGCGACCCAATTACAGCGACCAAAAGGCCGGCTGGGATCAGCATCCCTGCGAGGCTTTTCGCCGATTCACCGGCGCCAGCGCCCAGCTGAGCTATCGCGCGCGCACCACTGCCCAGGTCACCCGCCTGAATGGCATTGGCGAGCTGCATTACGTTTTCCTGAGCTTGGCGTGTGCCGAGCTTCAGCTTGTCGAATGCGCCCGCGGCCTCAGTCAGTCCCTCTCGGTCCTTGCCGATCTTTGCCAGGGCTTCGTTGTAACGCTCGGCGTCGATCTGACCAGACTTGTGCAGATCATTGAGCGCCTTCTCCTGAGCCTCCAACTTCGCCAGCTTGGCGGTCACTGGATCAATACCGTTGACGGTGCGCTTCAGTGCCTCAATCTGACGATTCTCTGCCTCGATCAGCTTTTGCTTCTGCGCCAGCTCTTTGGCTTCCGCCTTTTCAATCTTGTCGTAGGCCCTTCCCAGTTGATCTTGGTACTTCGCCTGCTCCTCAATGGTGACCAAGCCTCCCTTGCGGGCACGCTCTAGCAAGCCCTCAGCCTGAACCAGCGACTCCATGCTCGAGATGTTGCCTGTCATCGCCTTGTCGAGCTGACTGATGACGGAGATTTCCGCTACTGCGCTGTCAGTTGCTTTACGACTCGCACCGGCTTGCCGGTCCCTGGCTGCTGTCGATTTATCGATGCTTTGCGCTACGTCCGCTTCTGCCTGGGAAACCTTTTTGCCGGTGTTGGCCAGCCCTTCGCCTGTTTTGCCGAGGTCATCAATGGCCTTTTGGGCGTCTTCAGCCGAATCGACCAGCTTATCAAGATCATCAGCAGCCTTTGCGGCCTGCGACGACTCGACAGCAATACCCAGGGAAGCGAAATTGGTGCTCATTTGTTTTCTCTCTGTTCCGCCATCACCTGCAGGGCTTCAGCCTCCATCCGCCGGAAGTCGCTGAAAATGGTTTGTCGCTGGCTGATCGGTACGCCACACATCCGAATGACCCCGGAGAGAACGCCGTAGTCCATGCCGGTAGCGCCGTACGCGCCTGTACGCCACTGGGTGCTCATGGCCTCGAAGACTCTGAAAACATCCCAATTGTCGGGCCAGATACCGACTTCCTTGTCGGGTATGTCCTGACGCGATAAGCCAAAGGCCATCAGATCAGCGTCTGATGGCCCTGGCTCATACAGCGCGCGCGAGGCGCTTAGGAGTTTCCCAAGCGGGCCTCGCTAAAGGCTTCGGCGTACGCGTTCAGCACTGCCTTCGGCGCCGAGTTGATCGAATTCACGAGGATGCGCACGTTTTCGGGCGTGAACTTTTCTTCAATATCCCAGCCGACGACCACGTCCAGCAGTTGGTCGGCCTGCAGGGCAATCTGGGCGGCGGTGAAAGCTTTGAGGTCCATGTCGCCGAGCTGCTTGCTCAATTCGCCGTGCCGCTCGTTCCAGCCGGTGTACAGCTCAGCAAGCGCGGTACGGTCCAGGTACTTGAACTCGAACTCCACCTTTTCGGCGTTGTACCCGGCCCGCTGGATCATCACCGGCGCCTTGAAGGTCGGCTTCTGGATCAATTTGAACTTGGCCATGGGTTACACCGCAGCCGCGTAACGGGCTGGGCGACCAGTCAGCGCCAGACTGATCACACGGGTCATCAGGTTGTTACGGGACATGGTCGGCGTCGAGGTGATCGACACGTAGCCGTTGTAGATGATGCTGCTGCCGCCAGGAAGGTTGAGTCGGAGCAAACGAGCCTGCTTATCATCGTCCGCCGCCTCACATACGGCCACATATGGCTTGGACGGATCGTCGGCGACGGTGAAGGTCAGCGTGATTGGGTTCTTTGTGGTCGGCATTTGGCGATCGTCATCGTCAGCCAGGAAGCCGAAAGTCAGGAACTGCTGATCACCACCACTGGAATTCATCTCAGTAATCTGCGAGATCTCGGTGAAGCCAGTCACTTCGCGGACAGAGCCGATGCCGGAGCCGGCAGGGTATTGCTGAACACTGGTGGTGTTGACGTTTTCCAGCGCAAAAGTGCCGCTGGCAATCTCACCGACTCGAACGCCGCGACCATCGAGGCGAGTCCAGCCAGAATTGACAGCGATGACGTCGCCCTCAGCCAGACCGTGCGCCGCAGCGGTTGCAACAGCTGGATTGGCATTCGTCAAAGCGGTAAATGGGATCGCCGGGCCGTAAGCAGCTGCGATCTCAAGGGTGGCGCCGTTGGGCATTTGGATGCCGGCCATGGGTGTTTCCTCTTTTCAGAAATGACAAAACCCGCACGGAGGCGGGTTTCGGGGTTTGCCCACCGGGCTAAATGTGTTTGTTGCTAATTGACTTCCATATTGCTTCGGACCTCGTCCAAAGGGATACCGGATTTCGAGCCTACGACCACACCGGTAAGGCCACAGCTTGGGCAGCAGGCATGCTTATCCTCGTACCACTTAAGAATGTCAGTTGGCACGAGCCAGAGACCGCATCCGACGCATAGGCACCGCTCGCTCAAAGCGATTTCTTCGCGATTCCTATAGCAGTGATCCTCTACCCACTCACTTAGATATTGAAGTCGCTGCTTCCTGATTTCGTCCATCGCAGGTATTCCCAAACCAATTCATGAATGGATTCTACCGTCTAGGATCAGGCGGTGTCGGCTCGGTATTCGAACGACACCGGCACCGTGTAAGTCGGCGGGTCTGTGATGCCTGGGCCAGGATCAACTGGCGACATCGTAACGACGGTGAGGCCTGCCTTTGTGTCTCGCGCATAAAGCGGGAATAGCGTGGTCAACTCAGCCACAAGTGGGTTCGTCTTGGTCTTGCCGGTACCGGCCGGGGCCACAATGCTGATCTGGTAAACGCCGATGAATGCTCGATGGTCGCCGGCGAGCGTGCTGCTGGCTGTATCGCCTGGGAGCATGAAGGCCCGCAGATAGGTCTCGCCGTCCGCCGGGTCATACTGAGTGTTTTCGAACACGACCTTGATGGGCTCCGCACGCGCCCTGCTCCAGGCAAGTAACTTGGCCTCATAGATCGATGCGATGATGGCGTGACTCATACTTGGTTATTCCTGATGGCGTCATCGACAGTTTTCTGGAACTGAGACAACGTGACCCGAATCATCCCGTGAGGCGCTTGCTTGCTATGCCCATACTCAAGCGGGATTCCGTAGGGCAGGTTATTCACGATGTAGGCCGTCTGCCCCGCGGTCAGGGTTTGAACCTGTGCCTTGAGCACGGCGATGCTGACGTTACCGCTGACATCGATCTGATCAAGCATTCCCTCGGCCGGCGTATCAATCGAAAACTGCCAGTTCCCGCGAAACCGCCCGCCGACGTAGCCCTTGCCTGCCACCAAACCGTTCACGTTGAAGTTCTGGTCGCGCTCGGTCTTGGTGAGGGGCTTGGCGTACTTCAAACCGCGCCGCAGCTTGCCTGCTTTGGTGAAGTTCGATTCGTTGAGATTGATGATCGTATTGCGGACCGCGACCTTGAAGTCATAGTCATCGGCGGCCCGGGTGTTCGCCTGGCGGTGCGCAACGTTCGCCGCCCATATCTCTGGATTGCCCACGGGCGACATGCGGATGACGCTGCTGCCGATCTCGATAACAATCTCGCGGATGGTCGCGTCGATACCGGCCTGGGCGCGCTCGGCGAAGTCACGGATGTTCTCGGCGAAGCTACCGTTCATCCTCGCGTACTTGTTCGTCATGACCGCACCTGCAGCTCATACAGGATTGGCGTCCCGGCTGGGTTGACCTCCTTCAGCGGAGGAACAATTGACCAGGCACGGCCTTGGGCAACCACCTTATCCAGCAAGCCCGGCACCCAGGCCAAACCCTGGGCAGCAATCTTGAGTTTCTTGTCGCCCTGCCTGATGAGGCTGTTGTTCTGGAATTCCAAGCCGGAGAAGTCGAGCAGGATGCCTTGGGCGATCTGCTCGATGGTTGCGCCAGGCGCTTCCCCGCCCGTCTCCGGGTCGTACTCGCCCGGCTGAGTCTTGCTGATGGTCACGGGCTGGCCGAACTCTGTGATCATCTCCAGAGCCATCACGGCCATTTCGTCGTAGAAGGCCATGGTGGCTCCAGATGTGAAAAGCCCAACTCGATGGCTGGGCTTTCGCTTAGAAACTGAGCATTTTTTGAATAAAGGTTTTTAACGCTTCATCAGCTATCGTAACCGCTCGTTTTGCCGCTTCCGGATCATTAACGTTTCCCGCCATTCCGGAGAGAGCGGCAAGATATGCCCGAGTCCAAAATTCACGCTTTTCATCAGCACTGGGGGTCATTCCTACGCCTCCTGTTTCTTGTCGAACAACAACGCTACCATCACGCTCTTACCGCAAACAACCCCCGTTTTTGTAGGTAGTCGGCAAACTGCGTAGCGCTCGGCCGATCCGGCGCCGCCGGCAACAGTCGGTTGCTGGTGGACGGGATAGCCGCATACTGCCGCGTCACCGCACCTTCAACACGATCCAGCAGCACGGCGCCTTTGCGCTTCTCCACCGGGTCGATATCGTCTTGGTGGATCTCGGCGGCCAGGGCCATTTGACCGTACTGAATACGCGCTGGCAGGTAGTTGTTCGGCTTGATCTCGTGATCCAGCAGTACCTCCCGGCGCGGCCAGGACAGTCCCTGCTCGCTACTGGTCTTGCGCCCCTTCCAGACCATGCCATCCATCGCCAAGGCGGCCCGGCGCAGCAACGCTTCCTGCTCAGGAACACCTGCGGGGATGACCGTGCCGAACCTCACGGCATACATGGCCAGGTCCTCGGCGCTCGCGTAGCTTTCGGCGTCAGGCTTGCCGGTGCCGTCCTCGATGATGAGTGTCATGCGTCAACTCGCTGGAATGGTTTGAAGATTGGCCGCCGGATCACCGACAGCCAGCAGTATTACTCCTTGGTCAGCTCAGCGACGAGCTTTTCCAGGGATTCTTTCGAGGCGTTGGCCCGATACTGGACCTTGGCTTCATCGAGCTTTGCTTTCAGAGCCGCGATATCACTGGCCTCGTCAGCCGGCGGCGTGAGGGCAGACTTCTTCAGCGCTTCAACCTCGCCACGCAGTGCGTCGACAGTTAAGGCCAGGCCGTCACGTTCAGTGGTCAACTCATCAACCGAAGCATGGGCGGTGCCCAGCAAGTCAAACAAGCGCAACGCCAGGTCGCCGGACTCTGGACGATGGATTTCGCCAGCTTCCAGGCCGTCAACAAGGATCAGGATCGATCCATGCTCAGCACGCAAAGCCGTGATCACCTTTTCCAGTTCGGCTTGGTTGCCCGCACCAACAATCTGCGCCCGCTTGGCTTCCTTCACCGACACATCGATGCCGGCTGCTTCGTACGCATTGACCACGCTCGGCCAATCGCCAATCACCAGCACGCTGGTCACACCCGCTTCGGGCTTATCGAAGTGTTCCGGATTGCGGTAACGCTTCTCCGGGTCGAAGCCGCTCAGCTGGTTGCTGTAAGTCAGTTCCATGTGTTTCTCCAAGGCGGCCATTGCTGACCGCGCGTTGAGTTTGAGCCTTAACCGCCAGTGACCGGAGGCGTTGCGGTCAGCGTGATCATCACGCCGGCAGTGACCTTGTTGCTGCCCGCGTGCTTGACCCAGTTGGCAGCGGAGCCGACGGCAGCCAAGGTCGGGTTGGAACCACCAGTGGTGGCTTTCCAGCTGTAACCCAGCACGTCGATATTCACGGTGCCTTCAGCGCGGTAGCCGATGCTCAAGTTCTCTTCGTCGTTGACTTCGTAGGAACGGAAGCCCGGGGCCTGCGACTCGGTGATAGTCACGGCGTTTGGCAGCAGGCCGAAGATCACGTCCGCCGGCGCGGTATCGGTCACCAGTACCGGCTTGCCCAGGGTGCCTGGTAGGCCGCCGTAGATCACGACACCAGCTTCTTCGTAGATCTTGTTGGTGATGGCTTCGTCGACGATGTCGAAGTAGGCGCTGGAGTGCATGACCCACAGAGCAATACGGCCGAACTTGTCGCCGAACTTGCGCATACCGCGAGTCAGCGTCTTCTTGCCATCGGTTTCGATGTTGGCCGAAACCACCATGTCAGCGTTGGAGCCAATGGCGGCACGCAGGCCAGCGGTTGCGTACTGGATGAAGCCTTCCAGGGTCGCGTCAGCAACGTCGGCGCCGACGATCTGGGAGAACTCCTCGACCGGACGACCGCGGCGCTTGAACGCCTCTTCGGTGGTCTGGTACGGGCCGTACTTCCAAGGCGCTTTGACGCCAACAGCTTCGCCGGCGCTGATCTTCTTGGCAGTTACCTTGCCGTCAGAGTTAACATCGCGGTGTTCCAGAGAGCCGTTCAGCTTGTAGAGCGCGCGTTTGCGGAAGTCGCCTTCGATCAGCTCGTTGTCCAGCACCATTGCGCCGTTGGACGATGCGTTAAACACATCCAGGTTGTCCTGAACACGTTCCAGGTATGCGGTTTGCGCCTCATCGTTGTAGATGATCAGGTCGCTGTTAACGGTTGTAGCCATGAGTCAATCCCCTTACTTGGGCAATGCGAGGTATGCGGTTTGGCCGTGCTTGCGCTGAAAGTCGCGCTTCTGCTCGGAGGTCATTTCGGAGCGCTTGAATGCAGCCTTGCCGCCACCCCCGCCCGGGGCAAATGTCCCTGAAGCCCTTGGCCACAGATGAGGTGCGCTTTCGCGCAGAGATTCCGCCCATTCGAGAGGAGTCAGAGGGGTTTTGCCGTCTTTGCCGAGGATGACCTGGCCGGATTCATCAACGGCGACTGCATCGCCATCTTCGTTAAGGGTAAACACGCCTTTAGCGCGCAGGATGATGTCGTCGGTTGCTTCCGGCAGAGCACCGGCCTTCAGCGCTGCGCCGCGTACCGAATCGCCCAGGACTTTGCCCTGGAACTTGGCCGCGAAGGATTCGGCCTTCTCAGCTCGCTCGCTGATGGTCTTCAACTGCTTGTCGTAGTCGCCACGCAGGCGCTCGGTCCGGCGGTTGAAGACTTCGTCCACCTTGCCCTCGGTCAGCAGCTTAGTTTCTTCGTCCTGCCCGGCGCGGTTGAGCAGTCCTTTGACGGCTTCAATGTCGATGCCTTCAAACTGTGTTTCGAACTGGGTCAGCTTGCCGGAGGTTTCCTTCAGCTTGCCCAGCAGTTCCGAGTTCTTGGTTTTGAGACCAGACACAGATGCTTCAACGGCAGTCGCGATAGCGGCCTTGATTGCCGGGTTTTCCAGGTCGATTTCGTTTTCTTCTGCCATGTTGATGCACCCCTTGGGTATGAACCGCCCGCTTTGCAGGCAAAAAAAACCCCGCGAATGCGAGGCTTGGGAGAAAGATGGTTTGGTGTCGCTGCGTGTACTGAACTGGGTAGAATGATGTCAATCTGTCCAAACAACTAATGGAGTAGTTCTCACAAAATGAACCTAGAAACGATTAAACAATACACTCGTAAGGGTTACGTCAGAGCAATGGGTCTGATCACTCTCCTCGCGGGTATTGCAACAGTTTACGGAGTCATTTACCCCTCAGGTCCCGAGCTGAATCCAGCATTCCTGGGGCGCTGGGAGAGCAAATATCAATATCCAGTTCCAGGAGGGACGTTTACCTTCAATGGTGTCACCGAATACTTTCGAAACGGTAAATACAACTTGAATGGGACATTTGAATTCTCCGGCAATACCGCTGGCGGGCCTTTTACTTCAGTCGTGCTAGCGCGCGGCGTCGGCACTTGGACGGCTAGCAAGGAATTTCTTACCTTCACATTGACTGGATTACGCACAGAGCCCGGAAGATACAAGAGCGGCGATATTGACCTTCCGATTCCCTTACTGGAAAAACTAACCGGTATCTCTTTACCTGATTTGAATGAACACTATTTGCCTGGTAGCTCAGACGAGTTAAAAATCGTTTCGCAGGAGCAAAAACGGATCGTACTTCAGGGCAAAGATCCTGCTGGGAATCCATTCGTAGTAGTAAGCAATCGACAACCTTGAGATCTAAACGACGGCTCAGTTGATGTTTGCACGCTCGAATGCCAGCGGTTCAAGCCCTTTCATCTGCACCAGCGTCAGCGGCGAGAAGTTGCGATCAAGCTGCAGCTCGGCGAAGCGCTCGACGGTCAACCCGCCCTCCCTGAACAGCTTGGCCCGGACAGGACCGATGGCGACGTCTTGGAACGAAGCAGGCTGCTGCTGGAGCCAGTGGTAATAATCGAGATCGGCACTCACCTGCTGGCCGCCGTCTGCGCCCACCGAGGCCCGCGTAGCGCCCTTGGCGAACATCGCGCTGAGCTTGGTCAGCAGGATGAACGTGGTTCGGCAGTTCGGGTGGAATGGCGGCCTTGGGCCGGAATCTACCGGAAACTTGCGTTTGTCCATCGAGCGGCACAACTGGCTGGTCTTGCTATCCAGCGTGGCCACCATCTGGATCTCTTGCACGATATCCGTGTTGGCCTTCGCGACCTCCATGCGCGCCTGGGACGACACGTGCTGAATCGCGGTGTGAACGACCGTGCTGGCATTACGGTTGGTGGTGGCCAGGATGCCGTCTTTGTACCCTGCCGCCTTGGTACCGCGAATGTTGCGAATGATCTGAAAGTTCGTCTGCCCTTCGAAGAAGCCCTTCCGGATGGTGCCGGTGACGCGCTCGCGCTCGGCGCCGGTCCACCCCTTGATGAACGCCTTCAGCAGCTTCCCGCCGCCGGTACCACGCACGCTGAGTGGGTTTGTCAGCACTGCGGTCCGAATTGCAGCAGCCGTCGGCGCGACCACGTCCAGCGACACACCAACCGGCGCCGACCTGGCGATGGTGGTCGCTTCGAACTCAGCCTCGTAGTTGGCGATATCCACTAAGTCCAGGTTCAGTTGCGCGCTGTAGCGGTCGAAGATGCCCAGCAACAGACTGTCTACCTCCTTCAGCAGCGCTTCCAGGCGCTTGACGTTGCACTCGGTCAGGTCCGACTGCGTGAGCCGGTCACGGATCGAACGGTCAATCTCCTTAAGGAAAGGAGCAAATTTGCCGACCTCCCCTGCCTTAAGCTTTTCGAGGAAGACCGCGTGCCGGATCGTGGCATCAAGTACTGCCGGATTTACCGCCATTTGGTTTGTCCTCGTCATCCAGGCCCAGGCCGTCGCCCTGCTCTTCTAGTTCACCGTCGATTTGCAGATCAGTACGCTCTGGCGCGATCAACCCCAGCTTGCGCAGGTAGGCCCGAAGGTCTGCTTTGGCAAAGCCGCGTTGCTGCCACAAGCCAACCAAAGCCGTGATCATCTGCGGATCAGCCGTCAGCTCGACGAACTCCTGATTCACTTGGTAGGCGACCTTCTTGTCAGCGATGCCCATATAGGCGCAGCACCACATGATTGCCCGGGTGTATGCCTCGCTGACGTTTGCCACGCAGCCAGCCAGCACAGAGGTAGATGCCGATTGATCGCCGCGGGACTCCGTAGCGGTCTTGGCGGCCAGTGAAGCCACCACCATCCGGGCACCCAGTTCGATCATCATCTGGTTCTTGTCGGCCATGGCCTCTTTGACCAAGGTGTTCGGCGCCGGCTGTGCGTAACCGAAGGCGCCGCCCGCTGGGAGGAGCATTGGTGCGCGTGACCCGACATAGACCCCTTTTGTCTCCAGCAGCTTTACCCACTGCTCGTCCAATCCAGAAATCCACGGCTGAGCCTGCCCACACCAGAAAACGCTGTCTTCGTAATCGGCACTGTTACGGTAATGGCCCAGGTTGATCATGGCGATGTCGTATAGCGGCGACTCGTCGATGCTTGAATCGTTGTTCTGCGCCCCGACGAAGGTGAACGGTATCTCCTTGAGGCGACCGGTTACGCCTTCGGGCTTGAACTCGTCAATGACTGCCAGTGGCCCGCCACCTTTCGGCCCAGACCGCCGCCAGACGCGGCAAACAAAGCCGTCATCCTCAAGCGCCAGTTCCCGGTACTGCTCAGCTGTCTTGTAGCCGAAACCGTCAGGAATCTCCGGAGACTCGCGCAGGACCACCAGCGTCAGCACGCTATGACCGTTCACCATGCCTGTACGCCAGTTGATGATGTCTTCAGCGCAGTAGGACAAGATCACCGAATGCCCGCCGATACCATCGTCTTGGTGGTAGTCGACGTACAGGCCGTGTCGGCCAGCCTCCAGCACCTTTTCAAGCGTGCCTTGGGAGTGCTGGTAAATGCTCACTCCGGAGCCGTTGGCGTTGTCCTGCAGGTATTCCAGCTTCTTCGGGACAGTCAGCGTCGGGTCTTTGTGGAAGGCCAGGCCCAGCAGCCCGTTACGGGTGTGCCCGGTGGCGTTCTTGAACACTGCCCGCTCGCGGTAGGCCCGGTTTCGGTCTTCGTTCTCCGGAGATTTGTCGTGCGCATTGATGTACGGCAGCCGGCCGACTACTCGGTGCTGGCCCGCGCAAACGTCGCGAACCGTCGCCCACCGGTCTAGCACTGCAGTGTATTCCGCCCGCTTGAAGGAGACGTCGTTGCTCATCGGGCGTATCCCATTTTGATAGCGGTGACCGGTTTGATGATCGGGTACTCGCGGTGGATGAAGTAGCCGCCGGCGTCGTTTGCGTGATCGATGCCAGCGGTCTTGTCTGGCTCCCCGTTCGAGCCCCACACCTGCTGCTCCAGGCCATCGGCGTAGGTCGGGCAAGTAAACGAGTTGATCAGGTAGCGGCGCTCGCCCTGCGCATTGCAGAAGACGGCGTTCATTGCGTTGATTCGGTCCTTCACCGGCGGGTTTGCTGCTGGAGCTATGACCGCGAACCCGGCCTGCTTGAGCATGGCCAGGTCGGTGATACTGGCGTTCACAGACTTGCGCGAATCGCCCGAGGCATCCGGGTAGATCCTGATCTCGCACGTCTTCTTGAAGTCGTTGCCGTCGTGCTGCCAGTAGCGCTCTTTGATGCGGCGGATCATGTCGGGCGTGTCGTAGCCGTCGATCAACTCATCCACGGCCCTGGGCAACCCCTGGTCGCGCTTAACATGGGTAATCGCCGCCATCTTGCCGACGTTGAAGTCCATCCCGATGAACAATGGCTCACCAGGCTGCACGGTGTCGAAGCATCCGTTGAGCTTACGGTCGTAGGCGGTGTAGATCGTGCCGGACGTCAGGTTGACGAACTGGCCTTTGAGGTACGCCATGATCAGCTGCGGCGGATACGACTCCATCAGGGAAGCGATGTAGTCATCCGGAAGATTGAGCTCGTTGTCGAAGGTGCTGGCCTGCACCAGGCCGTACATCTCCTTGAGCGACGGCTTGTCGCGCAGCTGCTTCACGAACTGCAGGAAGACGAACTTGAAGCCTTCCGGCGTCGTGGTGACATCCACCCCGTTCTTCAGCCCGGGCAAGTTGTAACGCATCCGGGCAATGATCTTGCGCCAAGCCTGCTGCGCCTTGACGGCAGTAAGCACGTCCAGCTCATCCACCAGGGCATGGCCAATCTTGAAGCCGACAATCGTCTGCGGCTTCTCCATCGAACGGCAAATCACAGTGCCGCGGTACTGCCGGCCGCTGTAGATGTGAACTTCGTGGTTCGCCTGGTTGATCTTGGTCTTCAGCCCCCAGTCGTAGGCCACCTCATCCATGGTCGGATAGAAGATGTCCCGGATTTGCGGGTAGGTCGGTGCGAAGTAGCCAGCGTTGACGCCGGGCCACTCCATGAAGTGCTTGCTCAGTGCCGAGCAGCCCACCCAGGTCTTGCCCGAGCCGAACCCGGCAACGAACGCACGAAACTTGTGGGGCAGTGTGAGGAACTGAGCCTGCGGAACGTTAAGGCTCGGCATTCGGCTTCCTCGCATCCACCACGTCGACCTGAATGCGGGTCGGGATCACCGGTTCATCGCCAGCCTCTTCTTTCCGTGCCCGGTTGACGTAGATGTCACCGGTTTCTTTCGCGGCCTGTTCGAGGATCTGCATGGCCAAGCCGATGTTCTTCATCGTCTCGGCCTTCTCCACAAAGCGGTTCATGGCGCGGAGGCGGAAGGCGCGGTTGGCGATCGGGATGTCAGCCGTCTCTTCGCGGAACCGCTTGCGGGTATCGTGGAACAGGGTCACCCATTTCTTTGCCAGGTCTCTCCCGGCGCGCTTGGTCGGGTCTTGGGCCTCGCACTGCTGACGTGTCACCTCAATGCCGAATTCTTCTCGGACGGCTGCTGCAACTTGGGACGGTGTGTCGAAGCACGCCAAGGCCTGAACCATGAAGCCTTTCACCTCACTGCTCAGGGCTGCCATAGGGTAAATTCCGTCTTAGGTCTGTCAGGGGTCAGGCCGATCTGAGCAGACAGGTTCCGCAGGCCCTCGCAATGTTCAATTTCCCCACCTCAGTAGGACTGTTTGCTGCATCCACCAATGCTTGAACGTCAGTGCTCGCACCATAGCGGCGGACCACGCCGACGAACTCTTCGACGTCGTGGCCCTGCAGCTTGATCTTCGGTGCGCCGTCTTGGGTAAATGCTGGTTGACCGTACTTGTCGGTCGAGTGAGCCAGGTGATACAGCTCGTGCTCGATCAGGGCGCAGAACTCAAGGTCGCTGCACTGCGCGCAGTAATCAGCAGCCAACGTGATGATGAAGGCAGGCACATCACCGAACCAATCACGCATCTGTTGTTCCATCCGGGCTTTCTGCCAACCACCGGCGCGGAACGCTACCTGTTCGGCCTGGCCCAAGACTGTGCGGCCCTGCTTCTCGAAGCTCGACGACGCCCACATGACCCGGATGTCTGCATCCAGTAGGTGGGCATGGTCTTCGTTGTGAATGCTGCCGGTGTCGGCGAGGATCTCAGCCTGGAGCCATTCCCACACCTCGGGCGCAGGAACAAGGCGGATGCCGAAGTCGCTCAGGTCGGAGAGCTCAAGCAGTGACGCCGGGGGCAGTGGTCTTTGCATCAGCCATCCCCTCGTTGATGATCACAGTGCGGATAGTGCCGCCGGTGTAGATGTCTCGCTTCATGGCAGCGCGCACTGCGTCTTCTGCACTTGCGCCCATATCCATTGCGGCCAGGGCGTACTGCGCCCCACTGCCCATGGCATCCGGGTTCGCCGGGTCGAGATCCTGTTTCCATATGCCGGTCGTGTCGTCGTGGCCGATCATCATCAGCTTGCCACCGTCAACGGCATAACCTGAGCACTCAACAGGAACTGGCGATGAGGTGCCGAAGTAGGCAGCGATCAAAGCCTTCTCGTCGCATACAGTCCCCGACAGGAAGAAGCTGACGCCATCTACCACCTGACACTTTGCCGCGCTGTCGGAAACGATGCGGTCGTTCCGGGTCTGGCGGCCGTCATAGGCGATCACGCCGTCTTTGTAGGCAATGGTCGTCATGCGGTCACCTGCTGCAGCCACTCTTCAATGATCCGCTTCACCACCAGCTCAGTCAGGATCGAGGAAGGCTTGTCGCCGGCGATCACAGATTGAACCAGTGCGTGCGGGATTACGTGGGCACCATCATTGGCTACCACCATCAGGTGCGGGCGCTGGTCGGCTATGTCGTGGATGCTAGCGGTCATGCCCTACTCCAATGCCGCGCCACGATTTCGGGCATTCGAAAACGTGGCGCGGATTACTTGCTATTGATTAGTCAGAATCCACTACCCTTGATCGACGACTTGCGGCAATCTGCGCGCCTCATCTCTAGTCGAGCTAACGTCATGCCAATTGATGCAGCATCCGCGATGGCGTTAGCGCGCAAGAACTTCCATTACCTGGCCGAAGCCAAAGATCAGGCGCACTTGGCAAAGCTCAGACTGGGCGCAGTCGGTTACAACCAATCCCTGATGACAGCTGGCTGGATCAGTCAGGAACAGGTGGATCAGCTGAACGCTGAGCTCGACGTTGCCTGCGGTTCCCGAAGTCGTGCGCTGCGCCCAGACCAGTAGATCGGAAAGCTATTTGCCCCGGCGCTCGACACCACCAGGTGCCTTGTCACAGTGCAGGCAGTGCTCGCAGTTCAACGTCCGGCACAGCCAGGCTTTTACCGGCTGCCAGTACGTGACCATGAAGATGTGGCGAGCACCGGCAAGGGCCAGGGACACGTGCAGCGTCAGGCCCGCACTGGTCGGGCCGAAGAAGATGTTCTGGCTGCGCGCCATAACGACGAAACCGCTGATGGCAATGGCCGAGTAGATCAGCTTCCCGAGGATGCCGTCCCTCACCTTACCGCTCAGTACGCACCAGGCGGCCCACAGCGCGATAAGGCCGCAGGCGATGGAGTTGATCAGTTCAAGATTCATGGTGGATTGCCTCCCCCGAACCGCTGGCGAATAAGCGCCCAGAGGTCAGCGGATTTGATGGCTCGATTGATGGCCGCCAGGAGCGAGCCGCCGAATGCACCCAACAGAAAGCCGATACCGGCGACGATCTTCGGCTCGGTCACTCCCAGATAGGTGCTGACCATGCTCGTCAGATAAATCGAGCAGGCCATGCCGGTGATCAGGAAGATCATCCAGGCACGCCAGTCGTTCAAGTCGTCCTTGTGCCACCAACTGGCGATCACGGCGCCAACTAGGCCCGCAATCAGCAATTCGAACCTGTCGATCTTGTCGAGCAGGCGCTGTAGATACTCCATGCGCTCGACTCCGTGGGGCATGTTTGAAATAGGTCAGCCCCGGCGGCACTCCCTACTAAGTGCGAAGGGTGTGGCGGGGCCGAAAACGAAAAAGGCCCCGCACGATGGCGAGGCCTTGAGATTGACCAGGTTTCCCTGAAACCAAACGAAAGAGGCCCCGTACTTGGCGGAGCCTCCTTTAGACCGGACTCATTGGTTGATTTCAACGCTGAAGACCGTTCGAAATGCAGTGTATGGGCACGATGAATAAATACTCTCTCATTTTCTCAATTAATGCAACGTTTCTTCGGATTCTGCATTGTGATTTATAGATGCAGAGTGAGCGGATCCAATGCGCTCTGTCCTTTCGAGAAGCGAAACGCCCGTATTTTGCCGTATTCCCTTCGCATGAATGGGTCGTACCTACTGACTCAATAAGTAAATGAAGTCGTAGGGTTAACGGTGATCTGATACCGTTTAGCCACATGGTCGTGATACACGAGGTTAGTCATGGACGCAAATACCCACTTCCCTGAGTACGAAGCAGAACGCTTAAAACGCGTTGAGGCCCTTTGCCCGCAAAATGAACAAGACGATGAAGTCTTCGAAAAAATGATTTCAATGACTTCAGAATACTTCAATGCTCCCATCGCCCTGATTTCTATTGTCGACAAGCACCGCCAGTGGTTCAGGGCACGGATCGGGATTGAGCAGCAAACTACACCTCGGGACGTTTCGTTCTGCGCACACTCTCTACGCGACAGGAAGGCGTTAGAGGTTTTGGATGCGCAGAATGATGAGCGCTTCAAAGATAACCCCATGGTCACCGGCGCGCCCTTCATTCGCTATTACGCTAGCGCGCCACTTCTCACAAGTGATGGTTTCTCTCTGGGTAGCCTATGCATAATAGATACTTCACCTCGACAACCGATGAGCAAGCGAGATGCAGCAATGCTCGTTTATTTCGCTCAACTCGTTGTCTTGCGGATTATGGGTTTACGTTCCCGTAATTTTATTGATCAGCCAACCGGACTTTTCAACCGACTCAGACTGGAAGAAGATATTCGACTAGCAAGCTCTAGCGGCATTCAGCACGATCTATTTGCTGTGGACGTAATATCTCCAAAATTTTTGAATGACGTAGTAAAAGCGCTCGGTTACAGCTTTTCTCAAAATTTAATGCTCAGCGTTAAGGGCAGACTTCAGTCTTTATTACCTAATAATTCTCTCTTGTACAAAATCAGTCCAACACGTTTTGGGTTTCTGTTAGAAGGTGGCCATCCGGTGGAAGGTCTCTGCCTTAAGATTCTTTCAAATTTTGACGAGCCGGTTGATTGTCAAGGAATCCCAATACTCATGCAGACAGGTATTGGGGTATTGAAAATCGCCGATGCAAAAGAGAGGGACTGGCTACGGTTAGTCGTAGGGGCAGCTGATGACGCAAGGGTTCGAAACTTGGGCTGGGCGATGTATCAACCTGAGTTGGACGCAGCTCAGCAGCGAGCGTTTACCCTATTGAGCTCCCTGTCTGATGCAGTTCGGTCTGAAGATCAGCTGAGCTTAGTTTTTCATCCGAAAGTCACATTACCTAGTCTAGCATGTGAAAATGTTGAAGCATTGATCCGGTGGAATCATCCTACGCTCGGGCCTATCAGTCCCGCAGAATTTATACCACTTGCAGAGAAAACTGCGTTGATGCATGCAATTACCTTCTGGGTACTTGACGCCGTAGTTGACCAAGCCAAGGAGTGGCTCGGCAAAGGTATTGAATTACGAGTTTCCATGAATGTCACTGTCAGTGATCTTGAGAACTCTAAGTTCTTAAATAAAATTACAGAATATATAAACAACGGCGCCCTTCTGTCGAAAAATTTAGAGCTTGAATTCACGGAAAGCATGCTCATGTCAGACCCGAAGACAGTTATTGAGCAGCTTGAGCGCGCCCGCGCGTTAGGCATTGAAGTTTCCGTGGACGACTTCGGTACTGGCTACAGCAACTGGACATATCTAAGGCAACTGCCTGTGAGTACGGTTAAATTAGACCAGTCACTAATCAGCAACCTCAACACCAACGAAAAAGATAAACGGCTAGTTAAGACACTCATCGAGCTTGCCAGAGGATTAGGCTATAGAGTCGTAGCAGAGGGCGTCGAAACCCAAAGCATTCTGGACCTGATCACGCTCTGGGGGTGTTCAGAGGCTCAGGGATACCTGATAACAAAACCCCTGAAAGCGGAACCTTTAGAAAAATGGCTGGCGCAAGGTGGTTTCAGCTCGGTATGTGATGGGACTAGAACGCCAGGCACCGAGTCCTTGTAGTCCATCAAAACCTGTCGGCGGGAAGCCTGTTATCACCTCCCGCCGATCTTAAAGCTGATGTCGCTCAGGCCATCTGTCCAGTTCATTGCCGCAGCAAATTATGACGCAATGAATTTCTCCATTAGCCCCTCGGCGTCAAGTATCTCTTGAGCGGCCATCAGCGCCTCATTCACCTGGCCATCCAAAGAATTTCGTATGGATGAACGCCAACGATATCGGGTCGACTCTGGCTTTCCGTCATTGTCCCAATTGGTGATGTCGTACCATGCCGCTGGCAGCACCGCGGCGGAGCGCTTGCCGTCGGCGCCTGCTATCTGAGGAATAGCCCAGGTCAGCACGGCGCATTCCCGAAAGCGCTTCGGTGCTGGAGTCTTTACCGAATTCAGCAGCTCCAGAATGGCTCCGTGCTTGCGCTCTTCGTGAGTGGAGTACTTCGCTACCAGTGCGCGCCAGTGTGCAGGGGTGAGCGCTTTGTGCAGTCGGCCGAATACCCAGCAGTCTTGGAGAAACGCCGCCTCCTTACCGACGATCTCCCCCTTCTGCTTGGCGCACTGCACCTTGGGTTCAAAGTCGCAGCCGCCGGCGGAACTGATGGTCTCCGCCGCAAGGGCTCGAACTACTGCTGAAACAACGTTGCGATAGGTCATGCGGCTTCCCCTTTCTTCAGCTCTCTGGTCATTGCGCGGTATGTAGCCTTGATAGCTTTGATCTCATCTACTGTGTACTTGCGGGCCGGGTGCAGGCCTTCCAGCCAGGCGACCATTTCGACGCCGATACGCTGCACCAGACGGATGCGGTATTCCACTGCGTTGCCGGACAGATTCCGATTGCACTTCACGCACTGTCGATGGATGTTCAGCGGCTCGAAGCGCAGCTCTGGGCAGGCACCGACGGATCGGTAATGCCCGGCGTCCCAGCGGCTACCGGTCATGAGGTCGTTGTCGTTCGGCGTCGAGTCGCAGCTGATGCACGGCAGGTGTGCGTCACGCAGGCGCACGTACTCGTTCACCGCGGCCTGGGCTTCGCGCAGGTGATCCGCCCGGGTCTTCAACTTCTCCTTGCGGACTTTGATCTCGCGGCGCCCTACTTCGGCCAATGCCTTGCCGGCGATCGCCCGTCCCTTCTCGGACTTGCCGTGAGCGATGGCGCACTCGATCTCCCCGCACACGACTTGCGCGTCACGGGTACGCACGAACATCACCCGGCACTCGGGGCAGCGCTTGCGGCGCGGGCCACCGGACGCGAGTGGAGTCTTTCGTTGCAGCGGTGTGCGCTTCATACAGCCTCCTTGGCTTTCTGCTGCCCGAATTCAAAATTGCCACGCAAAGGCATGAGGTATTTCTCAGCAATGCAGCAACGCGGGTGCTCGACAAGGGTCTTGCCGATGGTCAATGACACCAAGCCATCTGCCTCCACCACCCAGGCGTTTGCATCTCCACGGTTAAACCATGGACCGTGGGCGGAAAACGAGTCGCAGCCAGGCCCCAAGCACTCAACCAGCTGCACGCAGCGCCCTATCAGGGTTGGCACCAGCGGACAGGAAACGATCAACGCCAGGTCGCCCGGCTTGAAGTTATGACTCATGCGGCCTCCTTGAACGCTTCAAACTCGGCCATTTCGGTCAGGCGCTCTTCGGTAAGCGTCGGCCAGTCGTGCAGCACCAGGTACGCGCAGCACTGTCGCCAGAAGTCTTGGAATACCTCTTCGCCCATCGAGTCGTAGGAGAGGCTTCGGGGTGTCTTGCGGGTGAGCTGGCCCAGGCCCGGAATGTCGAACGCTTCCTCATCGCAGTACACGCCCGACTCCAGTTGCAGGGCCTTGATCGCGTCGTGGGACTGCTTGCCGGAGAACCGGTCGATGTTCTGGCTCAGCACCCGGCCCAGGCCGTGGACCAAACCATTGAACCGTGGGTTGCGTGGCTGCTTGAGCTCGGCGCGAATCTTCGTGTTGATCCGGAAATCCCGCTCGCGCAGGATCGACCGGTCGGCGTCGGAGGACGGCACGAACGCGGCCACCTCCTTGCCCGTGGCTGGATCGACCAGGCGGCGCAGCACCAGGTACACAGGCATTGGGCGTGGCTTGGCTGGCTTGGTCATGGCTTCACCCGAAAGAATTCAATTTCGAATGGACCGACATAAACCCGGATGGCAGGCTTGGAGGCGAGCTTCGTGAAATAGAAATGCCAGTTGCGTGGGCGGAACCCGAAGAGCAGCCATCCCCGCTTGAACCCGAAGCTGACCATGTAGCCGTTACCACGGTAGTCATCGCTAAACCTGCCGTAGTTGGTTTTCATGACTGCTCTCCCTTGCCCATGGCGGCGTCGGCGGTTGCTCGCGTTTTCGGGCATGGCAAGCCGCCGTGATCCGTGTACACGCCGAAAATCACGCAACCGGTGAAGCCAATTGCCGGCTCATGAAAAGGCTTGAACGGGTGACGAGCATCGCGCTCCTTGCGCAGCGTCTCGACTTCTTCGCGGCGGCGCTCGGCCAATACTGCAAACTCTTCCCCGTATTTCCGAAGCGCCTCGTTCTCGGCCTTGAGCTGGTCGCGCTCAGCAGCCAGCGCTTCGAAATCTTCCAGCGGTCCAAGAACGCCATCCCCGCCGCAGGTGCCGCACACGTCCATGTCAGGCTCTGGCGGCTCGTTGTTACCCTGGTAGGAACTGTGACCTGAATAGACTTCGCCCTGGCCACCGCAGTCGCGGCACACGCAAAGTCGAGCTTTGACACGCTCGTTCTCGCCGATCAAAGCCAAAACCGTCGCAGGGCTGGCGGCAAGCACCAGATCCGCATAGTCCTTGTTCTGCGCCATGAACTCGGGAAAGGACCGGTTCTGGTGGACATCGAAGACGATGCCGTTGTCGTTGCGGATGTACAGAGCACCGTGGCTGCGCATGAAGCGAAGCGGCTGGTGCTGCTGGCACACTTCGGCAATCGCTTTCAAATCGCGGAAATCGTTCATTCGGCGAACTCCTTGAGCAACTGGCGGGCCCCCATGACTGCACCCTTGTCACCGGATGTACGGCTTATGTCCTTGAGCCATTCCAGCATTCGCGTGTTCTGGGCTTTCAGGTCGATAACCATGCCGAGCAGCTCATCGCCGTCGGCGTCCATGTCGGACTTGAGTGCTTCGCCAATCGCGCCAAGGTCGCAAACTGCCGCCAGGAGCATGCGCTTGTGACTCTCAAGGTCCTTGATCAAGGCGAGGACTGCCTCAGCACTGGCCACGCATCGGAATGAGGCCTGAGCAGGCAGGGCCTCCCATCCGCACCCGGACGCGCAGAGCTGGATCGCTCTCGCCTCCTCGGTTTTTGCAGCCTCAGCCAGCCGCACAAGCTCGGTGTAGTCGGTCATGGCTTGCTCCCTGCACAGTCGTTGCAACCTGGGCGGCAAATCCACTCGGGCTGCGGATCCCCCTCAAAACGCTCCACTCGCTCAACCGAATCGCCGCGCTTGATGTAACCGGCTACGCACTTGGCGGTGTCCTTCTTGCTCATGGCGTCATCCCAGCAGGATGCGGAGACCTTTCCACATGCACGGCGAGCCAAGTACATGAAACCAAGCGAATTGCGCTCGGGCTGATTCACTTCTGCAAATTCGCTCATGTCCGCTGCTCCGCTGCTTCTGCGATCAATGCCATGCGCTCCAACTTGCGCGCCTGGAGCCAGGCCTCTGACGTGCGATCTTTCTCGCTGCCCTTGTCGACCCACTCCCACACCGGGCGGCCGTTGCTGACCATGTAGGCCCGATACATCTTGCTGTACTGCTGCTGGCGGATTTGCTGGACGCCACGGCCTTTCAGGAAGCGTTCGTCGCCAGCCTGCGGTTTTGGTTTGGTCTGGGCGGTGCTGTATCGAATGCTGGTTACGGTCATGTCCGTTTCTCCGCGCCGCACACCGGCTCGCGCTTGATATTCATTTTTGCCAGCAGCAGCTCGCGCGCGGACTTACCGTCGGCCGGGATACCCTGCTGAAGGATTCGCGCTTGGGTCTGCTGGTCGGCCAGCTCGTTGGCGAGTTCGAATTCGGTCTTCTGGCTATCGTGGCCGATGCCGGCGGCGATCCGGCCGTCGAGCGGCAACCTGGCCTGGGCACGGCGAAGGATGATTTCGTAGTTGCGGTCGAACCTGGCGCGAAGCCCCTTGTCTTCCTGCTTGGCGCCGCGAAGGTCAAACAGACCGGTAGCCTCGGCGGCCAGCTTCACAGCTTCGTGGCTGTACGTGGTCATCAGCGCTTCGATCCAGGCGTCACCAACGGCAGGCATGCCGAAGTCTTCAGGCCCTGGTGCGCACATTGCGATGAACTCACCAACGCTCGGCGCGAATGGCTTCTTGAGCTTGCGGCACTTCTGGATGCCGAACTCGATCTGCTCCAGGGTGCGGATGCCCGCCTCGGCGAACTCCTTGATCCACTCGGCCTTTGCAGCGTCCAGTGCTTCGGTGGACGGCCACGCCTGGCGCCATGCAGGGAAGATCCCACGCAGCCGGCGGAACAAGTCGTTAACCACCTCGACCGTCTGCGGCGTGATGTCGATCGGCTGGACATGGCTTTCAGCGGGCAGGTTGCCCATGGTCGCCATCAGTTGGTTGACTGGCTTCATGGGAGAGCCACAAGGCCGTCAGCCCACGCCTTGCTGTTGAAGTCTGGTTCGCCAGACTGAGGGCGCGGCGTGAACCGGTGGACGTTGCTTCCGGCCGGCGACGGATCTGGCACTTCGTCTTCCCAGCGCTTGCCGTTGATCCATGTCGATGGGTGCGGGATGAACCGGCCGTCGTCCTTGAGCCAGTCTGTCGTTAGGCATTGCGCCCCCAGGGCCTTAACCAATGAATCGAAAAGCTCTGTGGTCAGCTTGAGCTTATCCCACGCCTTCCGTGCAGCCTCCTTGCCCACCTTGCGTGGATACAGGGCCCAGAACTGCGCGAACAACTCAGCGTGATCGACCTCATCATCGCCATAAGTCTTTTGTTCTTTATCTTCTCTTCTCTTCTCTTCTCTGGTCCGCAATTTGTCCGCATCACTAGCGGACACGTTGCGGACATTCTTTGCCTTTCTGTCGTTGCGCTTGCGCTCGTTATCGTTGGCGCGGCGCTTGGCGCTGGCCCCGTTATGCTCCTCAAAGCGCGGCATTACGAGGCTTCCATCGTCCTGGATACCCGCCCATTCCACGTCAATCATGGCCTGGGTAAAGCCTGGCCAGCCCACTACCGCATCCATCGCGTCGACGGTGTAGCCCACCAGCACGCCATCATCACAGTGGGTGTCGAAGATGCTCCAAGCGATGTGCAGTCCACCGATGATCCGCAATCTGTCCGCTTTCAATGCGGACACCATGCGGAATACTTTCGGATGCGTCTGAAGGTCGATTCGCATTTTGATCCAGTCCCCGGCCATTACGCGGCCCTCAGTGCTTTGTCGTGGGTGAACAGGCCGTCCCAGGTCTTCTTCATGGGAAGCTCGCCAGCCAGGTAAAGGTCGTACAGGCGTGCAGCGCCCTTCTTCAGCAGGACAGGCGTGTAGGAGATAAAGGGATCTTTGCCGTGCGGGGTGACTTCGTGCTGGTGCTCGGTCATGTACTTGTCGCGGGCGTAGGAGCCAACACGGTGACGTAGGCCGGACTTGCTCTCGTTGTAGAGCCAGCTGCGAGCTTCCAGGTACTTGCCCACCTGCATGACGTTGACCCCATTAAGGCCCTTGCAGAACTGGGTGTGGGTCATGCCTTCCTTGAACAGGTTCTCCAGGGAATGGATCTTGGTCGCCTGCTGGTGGTTTTCAACTCGAAGCACCTGCGTCTGTTCGATCTGATCGGCATATAGGCGCAAGGCTTCTGCGTAGGACGGGAGCGCGACGGCCTTCTTGTTTTCCGCCTCCAGTTCGTTGAGGCGGCGAATCACTTTGAGGCGCAAAGGAATGCTGTAGCCCGTCAGAAGAAGCTCTGTCAGCTCACGATCAAGATGGAGGTTTGAGGTGTAGCCACGCGAATCCAGATCTTCCCGGACATGGCTCACATCTGAGCCATCCTTTTTCAGCTCGTCGAGCATCTCTCTGATGTCGCGAATAACGTTTTTGTGCAGCTTCCTGGTCAGTCCGGCAATTTCGGAACTGGTCATTGAAATTACACGCGCCACGTTTTCAGATTGAGAAAAACGTGGCGCGAGATTGTTGGGGGTATTGCCTTGAGTTATCTGTTGCATTAGAGTTGCCTCAAGTGATGTAGCAATGAACCGGGCCGTGAACCCGGTTTTTTTGTGCCTGAGATTCAGGCGTTATAGGTGTCCGGCGCATCCGTGGTAATTTCGAATTTCCACAAACGAAGGCCAGGAGGCCGGACATGTCATTAATCGATACTCAAAACTTCAACATCACCTGCGGCGAGTGCGCCCACCAATTCCCTCATTCGGTCGGTTATCTGAAGCTCAATGACCGAATGACCATCTGCCCCGAATGCGGGAATCGCCACCAACTCGACAAGGCCGGGTTTGAGGCTGCCGTCGCTGAGGGTGAAAAGCAGATCGATGACCTTCAAGCGAAGGTGCGGCGCATCGGAGAGAATCTGTTCAAGGGTGGCAAATAGCCCCTCAAGCTCGGAAAGACCGGGCTGAGCGTTCAGTTGAAGTTTCAGTTCGGCTTTCATCAGGCGCGCGCCTTGTGCAGCTCAATCACTGCATTGACTTCTTCGTGTCGAGCTGCCAAGTGTTTGGCATGCAGGGCGAGAATATCTTTGGCTTCTGCGGCATCAATTTCACCATCCTCCAATGCCAGGGCGATCAACTGGTCTACCCTCCCCCGCCTTACCGCTGTACGCAGAGAGCGGTGGTGCATGTCCACGTTATCCAGCGACTCGGAATCAGGAAGGCGGACGAAGATCCCGCCATACATGGCGCAGATGTAATCGGGGAGGAAGGTGGTTTTGGCCTGGGTTTCGAGTACGCAGACTTCGTCATCACTCAGCTTCTTGACCCCTGCCGACTCGTAAATCCGATTCTTGAAACGCTTGAAGTCCTCCTCGCCAAGAAATGCCGCGGCGCAAGGAAGGCCGCCCGATACGGCGTTGGCGGCAGCAATCACTGCTGCTCTGCGGGTTTCTAGCACTTGCGACTTCATCGTCTAGTTTTTCCTTGGGTCGGTTGCGGTCAGAATTGCTTCAATGGAACGGCGGACAGGGATGTCAGGCAGCGGACTGCTGCGAAGCCTCAACAGAGGCCGGAGCGATCTGCCCCCACGGAAACGATGGGCAAAGGTCGGTGCGGTTTACGACGCCACCGGTCAACGCCTCGATTTGAACTGCGCGCTTTGCTGGTACTGGGCGCTCGCCGGAGCACCACTGATTAACTGTGGGTGCAGTGACCTGCAGCAGGCGCGCCATTTCCACCTGACTACCCAGCAAGCGAGATGCTTCTTTGGCCGCTTCTGCTGATTTCATGAGTTCTCTCCTGGAGATTTGTGTCGAATATAAGGCATTACCTTATCGCGGGCAAGTCATTGCCTAACCGTCAGCGCAATAGGCTTAATTAGGCAATGCTTACCGGACCAGAATTAGGCGCCGCCATTGAGGCCGCGCGGATCGCCAAGGGCGTATCGAAAAAGAACCTCGCAGACGACTTCTCCGTGAAGCCTCCGTCGATACAGGGCTGGGTGAAAAACGGCAGGATCGACAAGTCAAAGCTGATGGACGTGATCGCCTATTTCTCTGACGTCGTGGGGCCGGAGCACTGGGGGCTACGCCCAGGCTTTTCCTACGAAAACCTGGAAGTCTCCAACGAAGAATCTTCCATTCAAGACAGTAATGACGGACGCTCGCTGGCTTCGTCTGCGGCAGACATGGTTCGTCAGATGTTGGCGTCGAAAGGTAAGAGCCTTTCAGAAGATGCTCGCGCCAGGTTGCTGGCTGCTGCTGAGCAAAGCGACTCAGGAAACGTTATCCATGTCGACTTCTCTCGCCCCGGCCAGGTTGGCGATGAGGTTTGGATCGCGCACTACGACGTGCGCGCAGCGATGGGTGGCGGGCAGATCCCGCACGAATACCCGGAAATGCTCCAGGACATACGGGTTAGCCCCAAGCACCTGCGTGACCTGGGCGTCACCTTCAAAGAACACTTCCATCTCAAGATGATCACTGGCTGGGGCCAGTCGATGGCTCCAACCATCAAGGATCGCGACCCGCTACTGGTCGACATTACGATCCGGGAGTTCACCGGGGACGGGATCTACCTCTTCTCCCACGACGAGATGCTGTATGTGAAGCGCCTGCAAAAGAAAGGCAAGGATCGCTTCAAGATGATTTCGGACAACAAGCACCACGACCCCGAGGACATTCGTGTCGACGACACCCACATCCTGGCTCGAGTGCTTTACGTGTGGAACGGACAACCGGTATAGCGCCATGCCCCTCACCAATTCGAACAAACAGCTGCGCAACGAGCTCAATTACCTTGGGCTGGGCCTCGAGCAAACCGCGGGCGGCATAATCAACATCACTAAGGACTGCCAAGATATCGATGTTGCAGCCGTCCTAAAGCTGGTAGCGAAGCTATACGATGATGCGGATCGGCTCGCCGCCCTCGCAGACGAGGTTGGTGCTGGACTGATAACGCGAACCGAATCTGAGTAGGATCGAAGAAACAGCAAGGAGACTGCATGCCCCTCACCATGCCAAACCAGCAACTGCACCGCGACCTTAAAGAGGCTGCCGCCCTGCTCAAGTGGTCAGGCGTCGACCTGAAGCAGGCTGCTGTAAAGCTTTCTGATGCCGGCCAGGAAGATGACGCTCGCGAACTGACAGCGATCGCTATGAGGTTCCAGGAGGTCGAGGATCTGATGGATGGGTATGCGGATGAGGTGAAGGTAGGCCGAATAAGCCGGGCAGCGGAACAGCCAAAATGACTGCATGGCGAGAGCAGACCTTCTGGAGCAAGGTTGGAGTCATTGCTTGCCTGGCTTTCCTTATGATGCTCCCCGGCTATTCCGACGTCGCTGGACTGGGCGGAGGCTCATCCGGCCGCAAGAGGGTTTTCAGCCCCGGTTTCGTTGTACTCTGTGTTTTCGTGGCTGTGTTCGAGTTGATAGCGCTGAACCATTTCTATGGTGGGCGCGAATAATCTAAGCATGAGACGAATTGGCGCCAAGCTCCCCAACTACTCTATGGAAGTCACAGCTCAACAGGGATTTTATGCAAGAAGAACCAGTTCAAATTCGTGTTGGGCGATTGCTACCAGGCGGACAGCTTGTAGGTGAAGGCGCAAACCAACCTTGGCGCGGAATTGCTGCAACTGTCGCAGGCGAGGTGGCAGTCATCGCGAAAAAAATCTCAAACAGAGAAATGGCCGTTGAGGTTATTTGTGCTGCGTTGGGTCGCTCCGCAGGTCTCCCTGTTCCGGAGCCCCTACTCCTACTTGACTCCGCCAATGAGTGGCACTTTGGCAGCGCTGACACTGGGCATCCTAATCTCTCCCAGTTTGTCAGCTCGCAAGACAATGTGATCTTAGATGAGCTTGAGCGATGGCCTGAGTTGCTCGCGGCGGCATGCTTTGATGAGTTGATCGCCAACCCCGATCGGCATGATGGGAATATCCTGTTCAATGGACAGGGATTTCTGTTGATCGACCATGGTCTTTGCATGCCATTTGGCATGAAGCCGTCCGACGCCACAGATGACTACTACTTAAATCGTTTCCTCGACCTGGCAATAAGCGGTTGCAGGGACGATTTATCTACCGAGCGTGCAGCGCGGCGAGCATCCGAGTGGGCCGAACACAAGCCTAAACTAGCTGTCGAAGAGACAGAGAGTTCTATTTCTGAGCACTTTGAGTCCAAAACTCAAAATCAGCTGATATCTTTCTTGAAAGAGCGAATCACCAGCTTGGGCGATATGCTCCACCACAAAATAAAGCCAACTGCACAGGGGAGGCTAAAATTATGATCAATTTTGAGGCCCTCCTCAAAGCGGTTCCGGCAGCGCCTTCCTTCCAAGGTAGCTGGGCGTCCGTATACTTGGAGCCCATGATGGCGTCCGGTGAGCGACTAACTGTGGCCGTCGCGGCCATAGGAAAAAATGGTGAGTGCAGGGTTTCCCCAGCAATTCGACCTCATGTAATTGACGCGATGTTTGGAGCTCAGGCGGCAGGGATGGCAAAGATGATCGGCCTCATCTGCTCAAGCCTGCAGCATCATCTTCAATACAGATCAAGCTTTGACGGCTGGATATCTCCGATGTCCGGTGTCAGCCTCGGAAGAGTGAGAGAGACCTCCTCAGCCGACCTGGTTGGCCTGTTGCGGCAAGCCGTCTCCATGACAGCAAGCTTAGCTGCCTTAGATTTTTCAGACGCTGAAGGCGAGATCGAGGAGCTTGACGGTGTTGATGTCGGATCGGGCTCAAATCGAGATCCGTGGCCGAAGCTATTTGAGTCGGCGGTTGTGCAGCGAGATGCCCGCCTTTCCGGTTACTTCAATAGAACATTTGAGGTTTCGGAAAAAGCTCGCCCCGCAAAGATCTTTTACCTAAGTGAGCGGGCAGCAATCAACACCGGAAAGCTCATACCTGGCGCCGCACTTTCAGGAATGTTTGAACGAAACAAGGCTCGACTTCTCGATTTGCTCGTGGTTAGAGATCGCGATGACAAGCTCTTTCCGAGAGCTCACTTTGAACTTGTGGTTTTCAGGCCTGCTTTTGACGACCCAACGTACAGTGAACGCCAGATTGACTCCTTGCGACGGTCGATAGAGGCGCTAGAGGAGGCAGGCGACAAGCATGAACTCCGTGTTCAGGCGGTTCAGTCACCGGAAGAGGCGGCAGACCGTCTTTTGCAGTCAGAAGCAGCTTAGTGGCGCTTTGCTAAAAAAGAGCCCGGCCCAGCGCCGGGCTTCTTGTTTCTGCCCTTTCACACTTGGGTTCCTTTGGTCATTTTAATTCTCAGCACCCGCTTAAGCCCGCCCTCCGTAGCCGAATCCATTACGGCATATCTTGTTACAACCATTCGCCCGCAGGCACCGCCCATAGAGAACTACAAACTTCTACTCCAGTCCTAATGCTAGGCGTGCTTTAAACCGTGAGCGCCTGCTGACAACCCATAGAGGTTCAAAAAATGAAAATGACACTACCCGCCCTAGCTTTGGGTGTCCTCATTTCGCAAGGAGCGATGGCAGCCGGAGATGGCACAGCCGCTCTTGGAGGCGGCGTTGGTGGTGCACTTGGCAATATCGTAGGCCAACAGTTTGGCGGATCAACCGGCACGGCAGTAGGCGCAGGCGTAGGTGGTGCTGCCGGCAGTGCTGTCGGCGCTCAAAGAGGCAATAGAGCGGAAGCTGCGTTAGGTGGCGGTATCGGATCGGCTGGTGGCTCGCTCATTGGTAACCGTCTGGGCGGCACGACTGGCTCAACTATCGGTGCGGGTATCGGTGGCGCCGCGGGTGGCGCGCTAGGAAATAACCTAGCGGATGATGAAAGCAGTCATCGATCAGATGGTAAGAAGCACAAAAGCAACAACAAGCATAAACACAAGAACAAGCATCGTTAGTTCCTGACGCTGCTACATCGAAGCCCGGCCAAGCGCCGGGCTTCTCGTATCTGCTCTCCCAATCCGCAGATGGAGGCTGTGCATCACGGATGCTAAAGTGTGAACTCAATTGTGAGAGCGCCCCAATGAAAGAGATCACTGACCGACTCAAGGAGGAACGAATTCGTCTCGGTTTGACGAAGGCAGAGCTAGGAGTCGCTGGCGGCGTCAAGGTCAATGCCCAAAACGTCTACGAGCGCGGGATCAGAACGCCGAGCGCGGTCTATTTGGCCGCAGTCGCCAAAATTGGAGTTGACGTGCTCTATGTATTGACCGGTCAGCGGCGTACGGACTAGCAGGAACTTCGCTGTGTAGAAAAAACCAAGGGGTTGTCACAACAGAAAGGGTGGATCTATGGACCTAACAGAGAACATCCAACTAATTTATTCCCTTCTGGATCAGCTATCCGCTGACGTCGAAACCAGCTCTGCGGATTTGCTCGGTGATCAGGAGCAAATCTTGTTCGGGCTGCGTGAAATGCTTCGGCTCAATTTGGTAACGGGACAGCATCATTACAGTGGGTACTCAGACACCACCGGGCCGCTGCTGTCCTCCGTTTTATCGATTCGCTTGACCAGGCGCGGAGTTGCGCTGAAGGAGCAATAGGCCACTATTTACAGCTTGTCCTGAGCGCCTACCCTTAAAGACTCACGCAATTTGAGTTGGGAGGACAACCATGGACACCTTAAGCAGGCTGGAAATCGAGACGGTCCTGGCCAGCCGCCTGCCGAATTGTCTAATCTCGTGCTCGATTAGCGCTGACAACACGCTGTCAATCGACGTGACAGGTCCGGAATCTGATCAGTTTACGATAGTGAACATCGACCGGCGCAACTACCACGGAGAATACGGCATTAGTAGGCTAGCCCGAGAAATTCTTGAAGAGATGGTGTTCTCGAGGCAGTCCTCTCGCCGCCATGATTCAAGGCGAACAGGATAAATCGCCCAGGCAATTCCCCCCCTTTCTTATCCCCCGCTGCGGCAGATCAGTAACGCGCCCTGCTCCCTATGCGCCACCGTGATATAGGTACGGTTACATCGATCTCCCTACGAAAATCGCGAGGATCTGCCCCCTACTTCTACCTCCTTTTGCCGCTGCCGCTTGCCACGATTCATGAACAGCTATCAATGCTCTCTGCGCGCGAAAGAAAAGCCGTGCTAGATCTAATGAGCTGCCTCACAAAAAATCGATAGTGCGCGACGAGCACCTCCAAACTCTAGCCCCCCCCAATTGGGCCGGCTCCCCGCTCGCTAGAATCTCAATTCTTGGAAGGTGCCATTTTCGTTGTGCACTTTCACCGAGGCGGCTTTCCCTACAATAAGTGTTGCGGTCATCCTCACCAGCCCTTCCTTCGTGGATGCCTCTGCGAGTGGCTTGGCTGAGCCAGTCCTGAACAAACCCCAACCAACTTTCGTTTTCATTATCCTGTACGAGTTCATACGCAGATCCATCAAATCGAATACCTAAGCGTAGTCGATACGTGAAGCCCGGCTCATCGCACGCAAACAAACCCGGCGATCGCGGGCTCTTTCTTGCCAGTCAGAAAGGCGCCGCCTCTTCTTCCTGCTCAAACTCGACCTCTCCCCTCCCCGCTACCTCGACTTCCTGCTGCTCCCACCTCACCGTCACGCTGCCGTCGTCGTTGAGCGTCAGCTCAAGCTCGTCCGTCTGGGCGATCACGCTCAATACCTCTTCCCACTCCCGATCCCCGTCTGTGTCCAGGCGATGAATTGTCACCCAGCGCTGCGCCTGCGCCACGGGGTGGTTGATCATCGATGACACACGCAGCCCAAGGCGAGCCATACCGCTCATTTCCTGCCGTTCCGCCGGTGCCGCCTGCTTCTTCCCCATGAAATCTCCTCCCAGTTTAATGCTGTATATCCATACAGCTTAGGCAAAGCTTATATCAGCGCTGCCGAGAATGTCATCTCCGAAATCGGAATAACGACCGGGAACATTTTCTGAAAATAATTAGGCATTACCTATTTACAGACGATTAGGCATTAGCTTACTGTTCACTCCATCGAGTCACCCAACAGGGACTCGCCAGGGCCTCAGGGCCTGACCCGCTCTTTAGTCGCACCGCTTCACCCTTGCCGGATCACCACCGGCCCAGATTCAAAGGCAGCGATGAACCGGCCTAAACGGTTCAGAGGGTTGGCAACTGACCCGGGCGTGCAGCGTAAAGCGCCAAGAACAGTTATCCAGCGGGAGAACAAGCCGAAAGGCCCGCGGCTGGAAGAACATTTGATTCAAGCCGGTGACCGACGCCAGCAGCGGGTCACGGCCAGCTCCAAAAGATTTGAATTAGCGATCCCGATAGCCTCGGCTGGGAACGCCGGACCTCATGCACCCTGCCCCACTCAGCCAGGGCATTCAGAGCTGTAGCGTGCATGTTGTAAGGACCTGTGATCCACGGCGAACAGATGCTGTTTGACGCTGGGAGTAGGAAGCTCGAAGCCCACACCGAAGACGACCGGCCAGCCCTGCAATCAGCAGCGGGCAACGGGCCACACCGCTGACGCAACAAACCCAGGCCGTCGCCAGTAGCGGGCCTGGGCCCCCTTCCCCACCTCTATTACGTCAGCACTCCTCCCCGCGCCCATCGGCAACCAGCGGAAGGCATGAGTGTTGACGAATACAGATGAACCAACGAATGGAGAAAGTCATGGCCAAGAAAGTTGGCGTAAAAACCAGGAGCGCCCAAATCGGCGTTCGAATCAGCCCCCGCGTTAAGTACATGCTTGATGTAGTGGGTCGCATCCAGCGCAGAACCATGAGTGGAGTTATCGAATCGGCTCTTTTGGCTTATGCCAAGTGCGACGAAGAACGCTTAGCCGACCAGACATGGTCAACGGATGAAAGCGAACGATTGCTCAACCTTTACCTAGTAGCGCCTCACCTCATGTCATTCGACGAAGAGATTGAGGCCAAGCGGCTAATCGCAGCCAAAGCAACCGCCTAACCCCAAGCAATGGAGGCCGCCAATCGTCAATGCGCTCTGGGTCGAGATCGACGCCCGCAAGCGCCGGTAACGGTGCGACGGCACCCGGCGCCGGTTGCGGTCAGCTTAGGCTGACTGTGCGATGAGATCCTTCCACCGATGGCAGACGCCAACCCTCAGGTGCGGAACACCTAGCATCAGGTATGCGTTCTCACTTCTTGGGGAGGTAGTACGAGCACATATCTGGAAGCTTAGATACGACGACAGAGTTGCTCATATTGAACGCCAACGATTGGATTTTTGCTTTGGAAGCTGGATCAGCTTTGACTCGGCGAACTTCCGCTCTAAGCGAATCGGTCGTCTCCGGGTCGCTATTTAAAGCGTTCTCAACGCTGCTATTCGAATCTGGATTGGCCTTGACGCAAAGGCTTTCAATGGCCAGCAAATTGACGGCGTTTTCGGTGTCGTCCTCTGCTGCGCTTGCCAAGGTACTTGCGACCGAAGAAACGCTCAATAGCAGAAACGCTGCAGAAATTCGCTTTAAAAACATCATTGATCTCCCTGAAAAACTGAAATTCATCATAGCGCTATTGATTGGCGATTTTCCAGTTTGCCCCCCGCATAGCCCCCCCCTACCAACAACCTTACCGGTCAGGTGCCCGACAGGCCTATTTACGCCGGGATTCAAAGACGGCCACTTCAAATACGTTGCATACACCGACTAACGCCACCCTGGAGGCGATCATGAACGCAGCATTGAATATTTGCCAGGAGCGTTACGACGCTCAGTTGCCTCCAGAGGTCAGCGAGGCGAATCCGGAACAGGAGTGGCTGGAACACTCGGCGGAACAGCTGGTGTGCGGCGTCGATATCAAGTGGAAGCGCCGCCACGGCCAGCCGCAGGTGGTAACGTTCGACCGGTTCTGCACGGTGCTGCAAGGCCACCTGAATCAGCGCCAGATTGACGGCCTGGACCAGCGTGATTCGTTTGCCCGGCTGCTGCTGTCGGCGATGCTCGGCAGCCAGAGCGATGCCCGGTCTCACGCCGCAGACCTGCTGGGCCAGCAAAGGCCCATTGAAGCGGTCGAGAAGATCGCCGTAGCGCTACTGAGGCCGTATGCCGAAGACGCGGTAGCAGCAGAGCGGGAAGAGCGCGAAGACGACGTGGATGCCGACCTATGAGTCCGCACATCCTGATCGACGAAGCGCTGGAGGCGCTTGAACATCCAAGCAGCGAGCTGGGCGCCCAAACCGTCGTGGCGCGGATGATCACGAACATGCTCACCGACGACGCAATCACCGTCGAAGAATTCAACCATTACTGCCAGCGGCTGCTGAAGATCAACACGCAGCGCAAGGAGGACGCATGACCACCGCACCGGTTAAATCACTGATCGACGAGCAGCTCGACGACGTTGAGTCCAAGCTGATCATGCTGGGCTTCGGCCTCCCCTTCAATGAAGTAATCGGCCAGCCGCGTGAGCGTGCTGTGGCCACCTTGCCGAAGCGCCTTGCAGCAACCATGAAGGGCGGGCGGATCGCGGTGAGGGTTCGGCCGTGACCACCCACCAGCGCACCCGGCGCCTACTCATCTGGCGCGGCTCCTTCTCTGCCCTCTCCGTCTGCACCTTTCTGATGTTGCTCAGCGCCCTCGCTGATCGAATTACTCAATAACCAATGCCTCACAGCGCCCCGCAAGGATGGCGCGGGAGATAGTCATGCTCGCAGCAATTGCAGATCGCATCCGTTCCAAATCCTACGAACTGCCCCTGTCCCGCGATTACGTCCGCCACTGGGGCCTGAAAGAAGCCATAAGGGAGCTGGTACAGAACGCCCTGGACAGCGAGTCGCCGTTTGAATACGCCTTCGCTGATGGCCAGCTGCTCATCACCAGCCGCTTTGCAAGGCTGGAGGCCAGCACCTTGGTGCTGGGCAGCACGTCCAAATCTGACCGCACCGATGCCATCGGCAGCTTCGGCGAGGGCTATAAAATCGCCCTGCTGGTGCTGACCCGGAATGGCTACGACGTGAAGGTGCTGAACGGCAACAAACAATGGGTACCAGAGTTCCGGCACAGCGACCAGTTCGACGCCGAGGTGTTGTGCATCAACGAGACCCCGGCGCACCGGCAGAATCAGGGTGTTGAATTCGTCGTCTCCGGCCTCACCGATGATGACGAAGCGGAAATCCGCAGCATGTGCCTGCGCATGCAGCCACCAATGAACGACGTGATCGGCACCAAGTACGGCCACATCCTGCCCTCCCGGCCCGGAAAGCTTTACGTCGGCACGCTGTTTGTTTGCGACACCGACCTGACCTACGGCTACGACATCCTCCCCGAACACCTACAGCTTGAGCGTGACCGCCAGACGGTCAGCGGTTGGGATTTGAAACAGGTATCCAAAAACGCCTGGATCGACACCGGGCGTCTGGATGAGGTGGCGGAGAAGATCGAGGCAGGAATTCCCGACGTTGAATACGTCGAGTACGGCAGCACCGAACTGGTGAGAGAGGCCTGCTACAGGTTGTTCCAGCAGAAACACCCGGGCGCTATTGCAGTTCAATCCCAGGAAGAGCTGAACACCCTGGTCAAGCAGGGAATGACCAACACCGTAGTGGTGAGCCGGACATTCCACTCGCAAGTCGCCAACTCGACCTCATACAAACAGCAGGTCGCCCACGTCGTGGCCATCCAGACACCCAAAGCTGCCCTGGAAGAATGGTACCGCGACAACAAAAAATACATGAGCAGGCTGCCCGCGGCTTCCTTTAAGGAACTGGTCAAGCGTGCTGACGGCTGGAGGAATAAGTAATGTCCGAGAACACGAGAATTTGGGACCAGGTCAACACAACCGACCCTGACGCTACTAAAAAATACACTGGCGCAGGTGGCTTTAAGGGCACTGCGATCAGGCCAACCTACCTCATGCGCAAGGCAACAGAAATTTTCGGACCATGCGGTGAGGGTTGGGGCTGGAATGTCCTTGAGGATCGATTTGACGAAGGTGCACCGCTTCAGGCGCCCACTAAAGAGTGGCCAGAGGCTCCAATGATCTGCGCGAAGCTGCACACCGTAAAAATCGAACTTTGGTACCTGGGCAACGCCGGGCAAAAATGCACGGTTCAGCACTACGGCCATACGCCATTTATCTACCTGCAGCAGGGAAAGATTCTTACTGACTGGGACGCAGCGAAAAAATCACTGACGGACGCCATCGGTAAATGCCTGCAGCCGTTGGGGTTCGCCGCCGACATCTACATGGGCATGTTCGACGATCCGACCTACGTCGACACCATCACCGAAGAGTTCAAGCTTGAAAAAGCCGAGGACAAGGACGCCGAGATACTTCGCCAAAAACAAGAGCGTGTCGACTGGCTTGCCTCAGCGGTCGAAACCATTGGCAAGGCCGTCACGACTCACGAACTCAAGCTTCTGAACGTGAAATACATCCGCGAGGCAACTCGTCGCAACGAACCCACCTTCATCGCGCGAATCACTCGAGCATTCGAGGAGCGCAAAGCTGTGCTTGAAAAAGGCACGGAGGCCGCAGCATGACCCAACTCTACGCACTCACCGGCAAACTCGCCGAACTCCAGGCCATGGCCGACACCGACGACGAAGGCTTGAAAGAGGCCCTGCAGCACGCCATGGACGAGGTTCAAGGCGACTTCAACGACAAGGCCGACAACATCGTCATGTTGCGCCGGAACATCGAAAGCGACGTGACAGCGATCGACAACGAGATCGAACGCCTGGCCGAACTCAAACGGATCAAGTCCAACAGCGTCTCGCAGATCAGCGACTACCTGCGCCGCAACATGGAAGCCGCCAACATCAAGTCGATCAAACGGCCGCTGTTCACCATCACCCTGGCCATGGGCAGCGAACGGGTGATCGTTGACAACGAGGATGCGGTGCCGGATGAGTTGACCTCCGTGAAATCAAGCATCACCCCAGACAAAAAAGCCATCGCCTCCAAGCTCAAGGAAATCCGCGATCACAACGAGGCTGTGCGCAAGCGGATGGCCGCCGGTGAAGACGCCGAACACGAACTTCTACCCGAACCAACCTGGGCTCATCTGGAGCGCGGCGACAGTTCGATACGGATCAAGTGAGGCCATCATGATCAGCAACAACCTCAGCCTGGTCGAGGCACTACGCCCGGCCTCGGATGAACTGGCGGCCCAGGTCGCCCAGTTCCTGGCCAGCGGCGGCCAGATCGAAGAAGCGGCGCCCATCGGCTACAAACCGAAGCCCATCAACTACAGCAACCAGATGCCACCGGCGCCGAAGCCGTTTGTTCGGCGGCGAGTTGAGGCGACTCCCCTGCCCCTGCACTCGAAAGATATTCGCCAGCAGGAACGCGACGAACTCGCTGAGCGCATCCGGGAACTGGGCACCACGCACACGCAGACGGAAGCATCGATAGCCCTGGGCCTGAGCCGGCGCACCCTCTACAGCTTCGCGAAGGAGTACGGCATTACCTTCAAGAAGCCGACCCGGGGCGGTGCCAATGGCGCAGTTCGAAGCGAACAGGTCCAGGCCCGCGACGCGAAGTACGCCGAGCGGATTCGCGTCTTCCTTGAGCTGGGCATCACCCGCCGCCAGTGCTGCGGAAAGCTGGCGATCGGCAACAAGGCCTTCGAGCGGATCATCGCCGCCCACGGCATCGACTACCCCAAAGCGCAACGTGGCAGCACTTCATGCGCCGCATAGCCCGCACCCAGCAACGCAAACGTCAAACCTGGCTCGCACTGCCGGCCAGCGGAATAGAAGAGGTAGGCCATGGCAGCCGCGCAGAAAGAACGATCAGCAAAGACTGCGGCGAGGCGAAAGACTCGCGGCGAGGAAGAATTGCGACTCCACACCATGGCCGGCACACGCCAAGCCTTGGCTGACCTGATGGCCTGGAACGGAATCGAGGAACAGGGCGAGGCCATGACCTTGATGATTCACCACCTGCACGGCCTGGGCCCGGCGGGATCAGCTCCGTTTCTCGCACCGCCACGACACGAATACGTGATACCCGAAAACGTGTCGGCAAAATTACAGCTCGCCTACAACCGCGAAGCCCTTCGCATCTGCCACGACGAATAACCCACCCTACTTTCTGCATCCGGTAGCTGGAACGCGTCAAAAGTTAGCGAATACTGACGTCGACCTCTTGGACCATCTCATCTTCATCAAAAGCCACAGCGCGCACGAATGCCACTTGAATGTGAGGGTTGTTCTTGCGGAACTCCTCGTCCAAATAGGCTTGGGGCTCGCAGAACTCAAGCACCTGCAGATCATCACCACGTCGCTTGATGCGGTTGAAGGTAACCCCGCCATCGAATTGAAGCTCATCCTCGGGATTTAGGTTTCGCAACTGGTACTGCAAATCGCCAACAGTAAATTTCTGATCGCTCATTCGAATCGCTCCTTGATCCGGCTCTATACCGGTCACCCGTAATACCCCAACTGAAACCAATTTGCCACTACGGGCAAAGCAGGTAGCTCCCGTTCAGAACAAATTACCTGGCTGAATTCATGCTCTTGGCTCGCTCCAAAGCCATTGGCTCAACTTCGGTGAATGCCTGCGCCTCAGATTCCCAGTTCTCTGATGCGTGTTTAAACACTCCGGCAACGCCAGGGACGCCCGTCGTGGTTACAAACACTGCCGAGGTTGGTTTTCCGTCGACGTAATCATCGAGGGTGATATTCACCTCGATTTGACCGACTCGAACAGTTTTTGATTTCCCATTTTTTGCAGTCACAGCTTTCTCCTTGATCCGGCTCCATGCCGGTCATCCATAAACCGACAGCGACACAATGACGACTGGCACCACTGATTTGCTCTGGCCGAAATACAAATTCGTATTAAAACCCAAAAAAATTAGTCACCCGATTTTTTTAGAGTAGGTGGATATTGGATGCCGACCAGATTTAATATTTTCCAAAGTACTTTCAACGATAGGCCTGAAGGCATCAGATTGATAGAAGACCGTTAATACTTCCAAAGTGTTTTGAGCGCTGCCTGAAAAGGTAAATCTAGAGGCGTTAAATTCACATGTATCCATCTGAAACGACCTTTCGCCGTCAATAACAACTTCACTCCCATCAAAACTACAAGAGACAAATCTTTTTCCCGAAGCAAAAACCCGCTCAACACCAAATTTCATACCGGAAATTAGTTCAATAGGCTTCTCCCTATTAGATCTTGCTCGACTGCTATAAATAATCCAACCAAAAAAAATTGATAGAACAAAAAACAAAGCAAGCCAAATTGGTATTGTTACTGTTTTTGAAAGATAGTCACGATACAAGTCATTCCAGCTCACCATGAGACCTGCAACGGTTGATAGGAAAGTAAAAATAAACATAACCACAATAACAATCGGGTTCTTTGTAAGAAACTCAGAAATACCTTTAAGCATTAATAAACCCCACTGTCCAGATCAAGATTAGGTAATTTTACTACCTTAATACCCCATATCAACAAATCACGCCAGCCGGCGAGGCAGGCGCACGCTTGGAGATAACCCATGAGCACCTTTGCAGTGTTTGGAATGACCCTCGATGTCGCCAAGACCGAGGCCCGCAAGAAAACGGCCGGCACCCGGAAAAACCCGAAGGCGCCTGGCGGCGTCGAGCCGATCCCGGAAGCGGAATGGCTTGAGCTGGTCGCAAAGCGCGCCCAAAAGATCTGGGGGGGGGGGGTACGGTCCGCCAGCTCTCGCCGCTGTTCGACGCGCCGCAGTACGCCGAGCAGTTCATTGAGTTGGCTCGCACGACCCTGAGGTGCCGAGACATGCAGATCAGGGCCAAGGCCGTGCTGGTAGACGCTAAGGGCAAGCCGATCATCAACCCGAAGACGAAGGTGCCAAAGGTTGGGTTTTCAGAATGGCCGCCCAAGCTTGAAAGCCAGGCGGTATAGTCGGGCTAGACCGAGAGTTGTTTCTTGTCTCGCGTTTTTGCTATATCGAGCGCGGTGACCGCAATGGATTCGTGATGGCGCAGTTGCTCTGTTACGGAGATGAGCGAAGCCGTATCAAGAGGCGTTCTCCGCAACTTTTCACAGGCTATTCTAGCGAACTCTGCCCCTACCTTTAGCTCATTGATCATTTCGATTTTCGCTGTTGCTAAATCGGTAATCGAAAACTGGCTGAGAGCCTCCAAATTCGGAGCCCAGTGAAGATTCAGGCCCAGAGAAAAATATTCTTTTAGGGGTTGATCGCTATTGCTAGAGCGGGCCTCTATAAGCACTTTGCAAAGATAGTTTAGGTGCGTGATCTGACTGCGCGCGAGTTTTTTGAATATTTCTCGGATCTGTTCGATACGTTCTCGTTTTTCTTTCAGCTCAATATCTTCCCGAGCTTTTTGCTCGCTACGACTCACGTAAACAGCCCCCCAAATCGCGGCTATTGATCCTACCGCTTGAACCCAGCTGGCAAGTTCGCTGCTTGTAAGCTTGAAAAGAGCAATTACAAATATCAATGCCATAACAGACACGGCATTTGAAACAGAAAGCCAGGGCTTGAACAGCTCCTTTCCATAATCGTTCAGCATTCCACATCCCCACCTGACGTTTGACCGGTAAATATACCCGGCGAGGCCTCCCATGTCCGCACAACAGATCGACGAAAAGAAGCTTGAGCGCGCGATCCGCAAGATCAAGCACTGCCTGGCACTGGCTCAGAGCGCCAACGAGAACGAAGCTGCGACCGCACTCCGGCAGGCCCAGGCATTGATGCGCGAGTACCGGCTGACTGAGATGGACGTGAAGTTGAGCGACGTGGGTGAGGTCGAGTCGTCCCTGTTCCGTGCCAAGCGTCGACCAGCATGGGATCAGCAACTGAGCATTGCTGTGGCAGACGCATTCAGCTGCACCACCCTGCGGCGCCGGATGTGGTGCTCCGCGAAAGGCCAACTCATTGAGTGTGCAACATTCGTCGGCGTTTCTCCGGCCCAGAACATAGCTCTGTACGCGTATGAGGCACTGCACACCAAACTCACCCAGGCCCGCAAGACCTACTGCTCAGGAGTTAGATCTGGCATCCACCGCAGTCAGTATTCAGCAGAAACTGCCGGTGACCACTTTGCGCTGGCGTGGGTCTGGGAAGTTCAGTCGAAGCTGAAAGCGCTTGTGCCTCAGGGCGATGACGATTCCCTCGGGCATCCAGCAACCGGCCAAGACCTCTTCGCGATTCAGGCTCAGGACAAGGCGCTGATTGGCGAATATCTCGCCACCCAGGAAATCGGGAAATCGAGGAAAGGAAAGTCCGTGGAAATGGATATGAACGCCCAAATCGCCGGAATGCTCGCCGGGCGAAAAGTGGAGCTGCACGCCGGCCTCGCGCGCGGCGGCAACGAAACCCTCGCCTTGTCCGCAAGCGCATAACTCCCCCCACTCCACCGCCCGGGCATGGCCCGGCAAGGACTCCCCATGCCCACAGAAAACAAAGTCGTCGCGCCGCTGCAGGTAGAGCGATCAACAGTCACCAAGCTAGTTATCACCGGCGCGCCGAACCTTGACCCGATCACCGTCTTCCTTGAGGACCTGGCCCCATGCAAGGGAAAGATCACCGTCAGTTGCTAGGGCAAGAGCTGGACGGCCTACTGGGGCGGCATGTGGGATGGTCTGAGCATCAGGCAGTTCTTCTGCAAGCTGAGCACCGGCTACATCATCGGCTACTTCGACCAGGCGATGAGGCCACGGCAGTTCAGTGGTGAAGCGCTTGCAAGGGAAGCGCAGCGCCTCGTCCTGAAAGAGCGCCGCCAGTTTTGTTATGGCGCCGACGAGACCCGCGAGCGGTTCGATGAGGCAGAAGATCTGCGCGAATCGCCATCAATCGACCATCTCCACGGAGCGCACAGCGAACTGATGACCAAGCTTTTCGGGCATGAGTGGTGGCACTTGACCAACGATGCTACTGAGCCAATCCCCGATTACACCTACCTTGAACGGATCATCCAAGCGGTCCAGCAGGCGCTACGCCAAGAACAGCAGCAGATGGCCGCATGAAGCGGATCTACAAAATCCTAGTACAAAAAAAAGGCCGCCGAATCCGGCAGCCTCGTGTGCTTGATTGCAGTGTTTACTTACAGCCAATCCGCGCCGGCAATTGCCCTTGCTTCGACTTCAAAGCTGTCTGGACGGCCTGAGGCAAATTGCTCCAGAACGTGAGGCCTGATCGCTCCTCAATCTGATTCACGGTCACTTGGTAGTCGCAGAAATTGGCGCCCTTTGGTGTCTCCTGGTTCATCACGAACGAGGCATAGACACCACCCTCTGGCGAGCTGCCGACGAAGATGATTTTCCAGTACCCGCTAGGGATCGTGTGCACCTTGTTTGTGCCTGGCAGCGTGCCGACGAAATGCTCATAGAGCGGCCCGGTAGCGACGAACACCTGATCAACGCCCGCCTCTTTGCTGAGGTTGCGCTCTTGGTCCTCAAGTCGCGCCCAGGGCCCCTGGTTGAGGTCAGCCTTTTGCGGGGTGATGTTCGACAGATAGTTGAGGGTTTGCCAGTCAGGAACGCCTGCCATCGAAGCCAGGTTGGCCTGGTGGCCACGGTCAACTTTGAGCGCAACGTTGGCACCGTTGTAGTCCACCGGATCGAGCGTTTCACCGGCGGGAATATCCGGATCGGTCTTCCAGTTGCGCGGGCGCCCGCTTGCCGGAGTTTCCTTCGTGATTTTGTAGGAGACCCAGTTCGCAAACTTGGTCGAACCGTTGTTGTTCAGCGTGTACGACTGGCGATTCAGCGTCATCGGACTGCCACCTGTTGGGCACCCCACTGAACAGTTATCGAATTGGACTGCTTGAACAGCCTGAACGCGCGGTGCGCTTTCAATCTGGGCCCCACCCTCTCGGGTTCGGTCAGTTGTGGTACAGGCCGCAACGAACGGGATCAGCAGAAACGCGAAATTTCTCAACTTAATACTTCCTTGCATGGTGTAGCTCCTTTGGGTGAAACGATTACATCGGGAAATGGAAAATCAGCCCTGCGGTTCCTCCGCGAGCTGACGGGAACATTGAAACATATGAACGTTTCATTTTGGCGCTCGTGAATACCCATGACCGGGTAACAGCGGCCGCTTGAAGTGAATCAGAAGAGATGACCGGCAGGCCAAGGCGTTGAGTTAGTAGCCCAGAGGAAGGGAGTTGTTTAACTCGCGGCTAAATGCGACAGCCTACCGATCAATGCCCACAGCTGGAGGGCCCGCTCCAACGGAGTAATAGAGCGTCTGCCGCGCAGCACCCCAACAACGAATATCTGAAATGCATGCGCGACATGTCATTTCTAGCACATCCCACGGTCTCGTCTAGGCCGATTTTAAATAACCCCCTCCCCCTTCAAAGTCAGCCGCTATAGCGGCAAGGAAAAGTGTTGCCGATGAAAGCTCTTTCCATTCGCCAGCCTTGGGCCTGGCTTATCGCAAACGGACACAAGCACATCGAAAACCGCGACTGGCCGACAAGGTTTCGCGGCAGGTTTCTGATCCACGCGTCGAAGGGCATGACGCGGCAGGAGTACGACGACACCAAGGACTTCGCGAACTCAATGGGCGTCGAAATCCCGGCCTTCAACGAACTGGAGCGAGGCGGCCTGGTTGGAGTAGCTCACCTCTACGATTGCGTAGACCAGGCCGAATCTCCGTGGTTTTTTGGAAAATACGGCTTCGTTGTCGACTCGGCAGATCCGATTCAGTTTGTGCCATACAAAGGCAAGCTCGGTTTTTTTGAAGTACCCGAAGATCGGGTGACGCCATGATCGCCACCCCCTGGCTCGCCTACGTCTTCATCTACAAGGGGCCGAGGCCATGAAACAGCATCGCGTATTGATCGGTGACTGCATTGAGTCGATGCGGACGCTGCCAGACAAGTCAGTTCAGATGTGCGTGACCAGCCCGCCCTACTACGGCCTGCGGGATTACGGCGTGGAGGGCCAGATAGGCCTGGAGGAAACGCCGGCCGAGTTCATCGGGCGCCTGGTCGAAGTGTTCCGCGAGGTGCGCCGAGTACTCCGCGACGATGGTACGGCCTGGGTGAATATGGGTGATAGCTATGCCGGCTCCCGCTGCGGTGGCAACAGTCAGTCAATTACCGGCGTCGGGCGCGATGAAAGCGTTACAGCTGCCAAGGCCCGCCGCACCGTTGCCTCCCGCCGTAGGGATAATGAAAGCGTTCCGCGCAGTGACTACGCCGTACCTGGGTTCAAGCCCAAGGACATGATGGGAATGCCCTGGCGCTTGGCCTTTGCCCTGCAGGACGATGGCTGGTATCTGCGCCAAGACATCATTTGGCATAAGCCAAATCCAATGCCGGAGAGTGTCCGCGACCGCTGCACTAAGGCTCACGAGTACATTTTTTTGCTGAGCAAGTCGGCGAAGTACTACTACGACCAGGCGCCAATCCTTGAACCATGCTCACCCAACACCCACAACCGCCTCTCACAAGACGTTCTCTCGCAGATCGGGAGTGAGCGCGCCAACGGCGGGGCCAAGAGCAACGGTAACATGAAGGCGGTGGCCAGGAAGTCAAACGGCGTGGGCTGGGGTCACGGTACCGACAGTGAAGAAAGAGCGCGGGGGCGAATCAAGGACAACGATTCGATGAACTCAGCCCTCGCCGTTATGCCCACCGAGCGAAATAAACGCAGCGTATGGACTGTGCCGACGCACAGTTTCAAGGGCGCACACTTCGCCACCTTCCCGCCTGACCTGATTCGCCCATGCGTCCTGGCCGGCGCGCCACTCGGCGGCATCGTGCTTGACCCTTTCGGCGGTGCCGGTACGACGGCGGTGGTCGCCATGCAGGAAGGCCGCAGATCAATCCTGTGCGAACTGAACCCGGAATATGCCGCAATGGCTGAGCGGCGTATCGCAGCAGCCTGGCTCGACGGCGCGGCGCAGATGGATGTCTTCCGCGACACAGCGCAACACCCAGCAGCCTAACCCCAATCCCCCTACATACTTGCCGGTGAGAGGCTGGTGGGATCACGGAAGCTGACTATCAACCCAACGCTCTGCCGCTGACATTGCTTCGTCCAATGCGGCTGGGTAATCGGCCCACGGCCCTGAAAGCTCAGCTGCGACTTCACCCATTCCGTGTATGTCCACGGGTTCGATGATTGTCGCTGATGCCGGCACCGGGTCGTTCGGCCTTTCCCAGACGAACTTCAGGAATACCGTGTGACCTCGGTACTCATGAGCAATCGGCACATCCAGATTATGTGACACGCGTCCTCCCACAGGCGCAACGAATCGAACACCTGTTGTACACCCATCCAAAGGGTTGAGAAACCTGAGCAAAAAGCCATTACTCCATTCCCCTACATGCCTGCCGGTGAGCGGCGGGCGAGGTATCCCTATGTCCGAAGAAAAGAATGCATTCCGCGAAGCCGCTATCGAAGCGATCTCGGATATGGCGCAGCACATGCCGCTCGATTGCGAACTGCTGGTGGTGGCCTGCCGCCCAGGCAAGAAAGACTTTGACCTGGTGCTGCCTTCGCCCGAATCGAACTTGAACAACGCGCTGGATGCGCTGCGCCGGAACGGCCTGAGCATCGACGGTGATAACGCCTACAAGCGTGACCTGCTGGACTGCGTTGTCGGTGCCCTGGCCACTGGCGCGCAAAACTCCAACCCGCCACCTGCCGGACACTGGGGCCAGCGCTTCTGGGATATCGGCCGGGAGGAACGCGCCAGCAGCGAGCAACTGCTGAAAGCTCTCATGGCGCTCACCCAGATAGCGGGCGAATGCGAGCAGATCGCCAGCAACTACAGCGGCACCATCGACGGAATCTTCGAACACGGCGGCGACGACCACGATGACCCGAGCTGCGCGATCTTCCACCGCCTGTACTACGCCATGTTCGACGCCCGGGCCGCAATCAAGAAAGCCACCACCTAACCCACCTTCTGCCGCCCAGCGCGGCAAGGACACCACATGTTCGCAATCAAACCCACCCTGATCCTGCTGGGCGCTTTGCTGTACCTGGTCGGCACCGCCGGCTGGTTCTTTTGGCTCGCCCCACGCCTTCTGGCGGACGGCGAAACAGCCGACATCCTCTACGCCTTCGCCGGCACCTGCGGCTGGATGCTGATCACCTTCAGCCTGGTCATTCACATCATCAAGACAGCCCGGCCCACGGCGGCCGACGGTAGGTAATTATGCGAAAAGAACTCATCAAGATCAGCGAATTTCAGCGCCGGCGCTGGGGCGAAAACGGCACACCGCCCTGCCCCCAGGCAATTCGCAACCACATCCGCAACGGCATGGTGCCGGGCGAGCAAATCGGAAAACTCTGGTACGTTGATTGGGCTGCGTTCAACGCGTCCAACGGCAACGACCTTGTCGCAATGGTATTGAAAGGAGCTGCATGATGTCCCCACGGCCGCGCAACGCTGCGAACAAGAGCCTTCCGCAGAACCTGTACTACGATGCGCGGCGCGGCACCTACCGGTATCGCCGGCCAACAGACGGCAAGTGGTTCCAGTTCGGCGCCGACCGTATCAAGGCAATCGACGCCGCCAAACAGTTGAATCTGGAGTTCATGCGCGGCGCTGACTTGGTCGGTGCCGTAATGTCCGCATCGTCTGAGTCGTTCGCCACCTTCCTCGACACCTACGAGCGAGACGTCCTGCCGCCGCGCGAGCTGGCCAAGGGCACGCTCAGCCTGTACGCGGTGCACTTCAGACGCTTCCGCCGGCAGTTCGAGGGAAAGGCGGTCGATCAGATATCTATTCGCATGGTTGCGGAAATGTTAGACGCACTCACGCCCCGCACAGCGAACCAGTGCCGGGCACTCCTGACTGACATTTTCAACCACGCAGCGGCAAAAGGCCTGTGCCCGGACAACCCAGCAGCGAGCACGATCAACCGAATCGAGAAAAAACTGCGCAAGCGCCACACCGTAGATGGGTTGAAGGCAATCCGCGAAAAAGCACCGGCTTGGTTGCAGAACGCAATCGACCTGGCCCTGATCACCGCCCAGAGGCGCACCGACATTCTGGACATGCGTTTCGATGGAGTTCGGGATGGGTTTCTCTACGTGGTGCAGAAGAAGACCGCCAAGGCCAGCGACGCCGCGTGGATTCGCTTTCGAGTGACGCCGGAACTTCAGGCAGTCATCAGCCGGTGCAGAGACGATGTCGTCTCGCCGTACCTGGTACACCGAAAACCGGATCGGCTGAAACAGAAGCAGGCACAGACAAAGGACCACTGGACGAAGGTTGAGGAGCGGTATTTGACGCGAGCATTCAAGGAGGCCAGGGAGGCAGCGAGTTGCTACGCGGGATGGAAGGAAGAGGAGATGCCAGGCTTTCACGAGGTGCGAGCACTGTCGCTGCACCTGTACAAGAAAGCCGGAAAAGACGGGCAAAAAATCGCAGGCCATGCAAGCGAGGGCATGACCAAAAACTACCAGCGAGACCACGATGAAATCATCTGGTCCGAAGCAATTCCAGACCTGAATATCAGTGAAATCACCGGGTAGTTTTGCGCCAGTTTTGCGCGGGTTTTGCGCAGGCACAAAAAAGCCGATCTATCTGATCGGCTTAACTGACTGATTTTACTCAGAAAATATGGTCGGGACGGAGTGATTCGAACACTCGACCCCTAGCACCCCATGCTAGTGCGCTACCGGACTGCGCTACGCCCCGACTAGGCGTGTTACTGGGTTCGCTTCGCAACGAAGCGATCAGGAATATACCGCAAGCTTTTGAAATGTGGAAGTATTTTAAAAGCCGGAATTACTTCTTCAAAACCACCAGCACATCTTCCAGTTCGGAGATCATCTGGCGGATCATTTGCTTGTATTGGGTGGTGTCGTCTTTGGCTTCATCACCGGACATACGCTGGCGCGCGCCGCTGATGGTGAACCCCTGGTCGTACAGCAACGCACGGATCTGTCGGATCATCAGCACATCCTGGCGCTGATAATACCGACGGTTCCCGGTGCGTTTGACGGGGTTGAGTTGAGGAAACTCCTGCTCCCAATAGCGCAGCACGTGCGGCTTTACCGCACAAAGCTCGCTGACTTCACCAATGGTGAAGTAGCGTTTGCCTGGGATGACGGGCAGTTCGTCGTTATGACTTGGTTCCAGCATAAGCCTCAACTCGGGCCTTCAACTTCTGCCCTGGACGAAAGGTGACCACACGGCGAGCCGTGATCGGGATTTCTTCTCCCGTTTTTGGATTGCGGCCAGGCCGCTGGCGTTTGTCCCGCAGGTCAAAATTGCCGAAACCGGACAATTTGACCTGTTCGTTGTCTTCAAGTGCGTGCCTGATTTCTTCAAAGAACAGCTCGACCAATTCCTTGGCCTCGCGCTTGTTCAGGCCCAGCTCTTCATACAGACGTTCCGCCATCTCAGCTTTCGTCAAAGCCCCCATACGTCACTTCCTTAACGTGGCGTTCAACCTTTGTTCGAGCGAGGTGAGGATATTTTGCGTCGTCGTATTCACCTCATCGTCATTAAGAGTGCGCGATGGATGCTGCCAGGTCAAGCCAACTGCAAGGCTTTTTCTATGCGGATCAATGCCTTTACCCTGATAGACGTCAAATAGCCTGAGGTCTGTCAGCCATTCCCCTGCATTTTCACGGATTACGTCCAGAACAGCACTGGCCGCAACACCTTGATCGGCAATCAGCGCCAGATCACGTCGTACTTCAGGGAAACGCGACAACTCGCTGAATTTAGGCATTTTGCCCGAGGCCACTTCAGCCAAGACTAGCTCAAAAACGAAGACTGGACGGTCCAGCCCCAAGGTTTTCGACAGTTCCGGGTGAATCGCGCCAACGAAGCCCACCAGGCGACCTTCACGTTCGATACGGGCGGTCTGGCCCGGGTGCAACGCCGGGTGTTTGCCAGGGGTGAAAGTGAAGGCATCCAGCGCACCGGCAAAGCCCAGCACCGCTTCCACATCAGCCTTGACGTCGAAGAAGTCGACGGTGTCGCGACCTTGTGCCCAGCCTTCCGGCAGACGGCTGCCGCAAACCACGCCAGCCAGCATCGGCTCTTGTTTCAGGCCATCCAACTGACCGACAAAACGCAGGCCGCTTTCGAACATGCGCACGCGGTCTTGCTGACGGTTCAGGTTGTGGGACAGCGCCTTCACCAGACCCGGCCACAGCGACGAGCGCATGGCGGCCATGTCGTTGGAGATCGGGTTAGCCAGCAACAGCGGCTCGACACCCGGGTTGAACAGTTCGAATTGCTTTGGATCGATGAAACTGTAGGTCACCGCTTCCTGATAACCACGGGCAACCAGCAGGCGACGCAGTTCCGGCAGGTGTGCACGGGCTTCGGCTTTCGGCTGCGGCGCCAGGCGCGCTTGCGGGTAACGAACCGGCAGGCGGTTGTAGCCGTACAGGCGGGCCAGCTCTTCGATCAGGTCGACTTCCAGGCTGATATCGAAGCGATGGCTTGGCACTTCTACGTGCCACTGCCCTGCTTCACCGGCCGAGATGCCGAGGCCGAGTGCCGACAGCAGGCGCTCGATTTCAACCGGCTCGATCACCAGGCCGAGCATTTGCTCAACGGCCTTGGCGCGCAGGATGATCGGTGCAACCGACGGCAGGTGCTGTTCACTGACGGTTTCGATGATCGGGCCGGCTTCGCCACCAGTGATTTCCAGCAGCAGGCCAGTGGCGCGCTCCATGGCTTCACGGGCCAGCTGCCAGTCCACGCCACGCTCGTAGCGGTGCGAGGCGTCGGTGTGCAGGCCGTAGGAACGGGCCTTGCCAGCGATGGCGATCTGATCGAAGAAAGCGCTTTCGAGAAAGATGTCGCGAGTGGTTGCGGACAAGCCACTGTGCTCCCCCCCCATCACGCCGGCAATCGCCAGGGCGCGGGAATGGTCAGCGATCACCAGGGTGTCGGCGCGCAGGCTGACTTCCTGGCCGTCGAGCAGTACCAGCTTCTCGCCTTCCTCGGCCATGCGCACGCGGATGCCGCCGTTGATTTCGGCGAGATCGAAGGCGTGCAGCGGTTGGCCCAGTTCCAGCATCACGTAGTTGGTGATGTCGACGGCAGCGTCGATGCTGCGCACTTCGGAACGGCGCAGGCGCTCAACCATCCACAGCGGGGTTGGCTTGGACAGGTCGACGTTACGGATCACGCGACCCAGGTAACGTGGGCAGGCGTTGGGGGCGAGCACTTCGATCGAACGCACTTCATCGTGCACGGCAGGTACCGCTGCAACCACCGGGCGGGTCACGTTCGCGGCGTACAGTGCGCCGACTTCACGCGCCAGGCCCGCCAGCGACAGGCAGTCGCCACGGTTCGGGGTCAGGTCGACCTCGATGCTGGCATCTTCCAGTTCCAGATAGACACGGATGTCCTGGCCCACTGGCGCATCGGCCGGCAGTTCCATCAGGCCATCGTTGCCTTCACCGACCTGCAGTTCCGCCTGGGAGCACAGCATGCCGTTGGACTCAACGCCACGCAGCTTGGCCTTCTTGATCTTGAAGTCGCCTGGCAGCTCGGCACCGATCATGGCGAACGGGATTTTCAGGCCCGGGCGCACGTTTGGCGCTCCGCACACGACCTGGAAGGTTTCCGCGCCGTTGCTGACCTGGCACACACGCAACTTGTCAGCGTCCGGGTGTTGCTCGGTGCTCAGCACCTCACCCACAACCACACCACTGAAAACACCGGCGGCCGGCGTAACGCTATCGACCTCAAGGCCGGCCATCGACAGACGAGCAACCAGCTCGTCGCGACTTACCTGCGGGCTTACCCAGCCACGCAGCCATTGTTCACTGAATTTCATCCTGCTCTCCTAAAGATCCGTTACGACTAGCGAAATTGCGCGAGGAACCGCAAGTCGTTGTCGAAGAACAGACGCAAGTCGTTCACGCCGTAACGCAGCATGGCCAGACGCTCAACGCCCATGCCGAAGGCAAAGCCCGAGAATTCTTCCGGGTCGATCCCGGACATGCGCAGCACGTTGGGGTGAACCATGCCGCAACCCATCACTTCCAGCCAGCCGGTCTGTTTGCAGACGCGGCAGCCTTTACCGCTGCACATCACGCATTCCATATCGACTTCAGCGGATGGCTCGGTGAACGGGAAGAATGAAGGACGGAAACGTACCGCCAGCTCCTTCTCGAAGAACACCCGCAGGAACTCTTCGATGGTGCCTTTGAGGTCGGCGAAGTTGATGTCGCGATCAACCAGCAGGCCTTCGACTTGGTGGAACATCGGCGAGTGGGTGATATCGGAGTCGCTGCGATACACACGGCCTGGGCAGACGATGCGGATCGGCGGCTTCTGCGATTCCATGGTGCGGACCTGTACCGGCGAGGTATGGGTGCGCAGCAGCATGTTCGCGTTGAAATAGAAGGTGTCATGCATCGACCGGGCCGGGTGGTGGCCTGGGATGTTGAGCGCCTCGAAGTTGTGATAGTCGTCTTCGACCTCAGGGCCTTCGGCAATGCCGTAGCCGATGTGGGTGAAGAACTGCTCGATACGTTCCAGAGTCCGGGTAATCGGATGCAGGCCGCCCGAGGTCTGGCCACGGCCAGGCAGGGTCACGTCAATGGATTCGGCGGCGAGCTTGGCCGCAAGATCAGCCTCCTCGAGCGACGCCTTGCGCGCATTGAGAACCTCTGTAACACGCTCCTTGGCCACGTTGATCAGCGCACCGACTTGCGGACGCTCTTCAGCCGGCAAATTCCCCAGGGTCTTCATCACCTGAGTCAATTCACCCTTTTTGCCAAGGTAGTGAACCCGGATTTGCTCCAGGGCATTGATATCTTCTGCGCTTTGCACAGCCTCTAGTGCTTGAGAGACCAGCGCATCCAGGTTTTCCATGTACAGACTCCAGATACAAAATAGGGGAAGAGCTTGAAGGCTCTTCCCCTATTTAAGACGTTTAACACCGTGGGCCGCGGAAGCGACCCAGGGTGACTGTCGGGGGTACTTAAGCCAAGGTGGCTTTAGCTTTCTCGACAATCGCAGCAAACGCCGCTTTTTCGTTCACTGCCAGATCAGCCAGAACCTTACGGTCGATCTCGATGGACGCTTTTTTCAGGCCAGCGATGAAACGGCTGTAGGACAGACCGTTAACACGTGCACCAGCGTTGATACGAGCGATCCACAGAGCGCGGAACTGACGTTTTTTCTGACGACGGTCACGGTAGGCGTATTGGCCAGCCTTGATAACCGCTTGCTTGGCAACACGGAATACGCGTGAACGCGCGCCGTAGTAGCCTTTAGCAAGTTTCAGAATTTTCTTGTGGCGCTTACGCGCCATGACGCCACGCTTTACACGAGCCATGAGTTACTTCCTCTATTCTTGACTAAAATTAACGAAGGCGCAGCATGCGCTCGACTTTTGCCACGTCAGACGGATGCAGCAAGCTGCTACCGCGCAGTTGACGCTTACGCTTGGTCGACATTTTAGTCAGGATGTGGCTCTTGAAAGCGTGCTTGTGCTTGATACCGTTAGCAGTTTTCAGAAACCGCTTAGCAGCACCACTTTTAGTTTTCATCTTTGGCATGTTCGGTACTCCGCATTCAGTTGATAAACATAATCAGAAGGCCTGCCGTGCCCTATTGATTACTTCTTCTTTTTCGGGGCGATGACCATAATAAGCTGGCGTCCTTCCATCTTAGGATGCTGTTCGACCGAACCGTACTCGAGCAGGTCAGCTTCAACCCGCTTGAGGAGTTCCATCCCCAGCTCCTGGTGGGCCATCTCACGGCCGCGGAATCGCAAGGATACCTTGGCCCTGTCCCCATCACTCAGGAAACGTACCAGGTTGCGCAGTTTTACCTGGTAATCCCCTTCCTCCGTCCCTGGACGAAACTTGATTTCTTTTACTTGAATCTGCTTCTGGTTCTTCTTCGCCGCGGCAATCTGCTTCTTCTTCTCGAAGATCGACTTGCCGTAGTCCATCACCCGGCAAACGGGTGGGATTGCGTCGGCGGAGATTTCCACCAGGTCCAATTTGGACTCTTCAGCAATACGAAGCGCTTCATCAATCGAGACGATGCCAATCTGCTCGCCGTCAGCGCCAATTAACCGAACCTCGCGTGCCGAGATATTCTCGTTGATCGGGGCTTTCGGTGCAGCTCGTTTATCTTGTCTCATTTCACGCTTAATAATAATTACTCCGAATCTGGGCGACCACGCCGGGAAACCGCTTGCGCGAGGAACTCAGCGAACTGGGCGACGGGCATCGAGCCCAGGTCAGCACCTTCACGAGTACGCACAGCGACAGTCTGCATCTCGACTTCCCGATCTCCGATAACCAAAAGATAGGGAACCTTGAGCAAAGTATGCTCGCGGATTTTAAAGCCGATCTTTTCATTTCTCAAGTCGGACTTGGCACGAAATCCGCTTTCATTGAGAGTTTTTTCAACTTCAGCGGCAAAATCTGCCTGTTTATCAGTGATATTCATGATCACTGCCTGGGTCGGAGCCAGCCACGCAGGGAATGCACCCTCGTAGTGCTCGATCAGGATCCCGACGAACCGTTCGAACGAGCCGAGGATCGCCCGGTGCAGCATAACCGGGTGTTTACGGCTGTTGTCTTCGGAGACGTATTCGGCTCCCAGACGGATCGGCAGGTTAAAATCGAGCTGCAGGGTACCACACTGCCAGACGCGACCAAGGCAATCTTTCAGCGAGAACTCGATCTTCGGACCGTAGAACGCGCCCTCGCCCGGCTGCAAGTCGTATGCAAGCCCCGCACTGTCCAGCGCTGCGGCCAGTGCAGCTTCGGCGCGATCCCACAGTTCGTCGGAACCGACGCGCTTTTCCGGACGAGTGGACAGCTTCATCTCGACTTCGGTGAAACCGAAATCGCGGTACACGTCCATGGTCAGCTTGATGAATGCAGCGGATTCGGCCTGCATCTGCTCTTCGGTGCAGAAGATGTGGGCGTCATCCTGAGTGAAGCCGCGCACGCGCATGATGCCGTGCAGTGCACCCGATGGCTCGTTACGGTGGCAGGCACCGAACTCGGCCAGGCGCATCGGCAACTCGCGGTAGCTCTTCAGGCCCTGGTTGAACACCTGTACGTGGCACGGGCAGTTCATCGGCTTGATGGCGTAGTCGCGGTTTTCCGACTGGGTGGTGAACATGTTGTCGGCGTAGTTGGCCCAGTGCCCGGATTTCTCCCACAGGCTGCGGTCAACGACTTGCGGCGTCTTGATCTCCAGGTAGCCGTTGTCGCGCTGAACCTTGCGCATGTACTGCTCGAGCACCTGGTACAGGGTCCAGCCGTTCGGGTGCCAGAACACCATGCCCGGCGCTTCTTCCTGGAGGTGGAACAGGTTCAGGCGCTTGCCGATCTTGCGATGGTCGCGTTTTTCGGCTTCTTCGATGCGCTGGATGTAGGCCGCCAGCTGCTTCTTGTCAGCCCAGGCAGTGCCGTAGATCCGCTGCAGTTGTTCGTTCTTCGCGTCACCGCGCCAGTAGGCACCGGACAGCTTGGTCAGCTTGAACGACTTGAGGAAGCGTGTGTTCGGCACGTGCGGGCCACGGCACATGTCGACATATTCTTCGTGGTAATACAGGCCCATGGCCTGCTCGTCCGGCATGTCTTCCACCAGGCGCAGCTTGTAGTCTTCGCCGCGGGCGGTGAACACGTCGATCACTTCGGCACGCGGAGTGACTTTCTTGATGACGTCGTAATCTTTTTCGATCAGCGCGTGCATGCGCTGTTCGATAGCCGCCAGGTCGTCCGGGGTGAAAGGACGCTCGTAGGCGATGTCGTAATAGAAGCCTTCGTCGATGACCGGGCCGATGACCATCTTCGCGGTTGGGTACAGTTGCTTGACCGCATGGCCAATCAGGTGCGCGCAAGAGTGGCGAATGATCTCCAGCCCCTCTTGATCCTTGGGCGTAATGATTTGCAGGCTGGCATCGCCGGTGATCAGGTCGCTGGCGTCAACCAGCTTGCCGTCGACCTTGCCGGCCACGGTGGCCTTGGCCAGGCCGGCACCAATGGATGCGGCGACCTCGGCTACGGAAACCGAATGATCGAATGAACGTTGACTGCCGTCGGGAAGAGTAATAGTTGGCATGGCGCCTCCTCTCCTAGTGGTGACCCCTACCAAAGGTCACGTGGGTTGGGATGAGCCAGTACAAGATCCAATACCAGGCCGTTCAGTGATGAACGCCTGCCTTACAGCGGCAGGAGCCTTTCGGCCAACCGATAATCGAACCAGAGTGACTGGAGTTAAACAAAAAAGACCTTGGCAAGGCGGCATAGGGCGCGCCGGAAAATAGCCAAGCGAAAGATGCTAGCACAGATGAACGGTCATGGCGCCGAAGCCGCTTCACGAAATGAAAATTCCCGGCTTTTAAGGGCAAAAGTGAACTTGAACTGTACGGCAACCCTCAAACACACCGAGAATCGCCGTTCGTCCACGACTCCAGGAGCATTTGATTATGCGTTTTACCTCGACTTTCGCCCTTGCTGCATCCCTGACCCTCATGTCCCTGGGTGCGCACGCCGCAGCCCCGTCGAACTGGCCTGCCGGTGCGCGGGACAGCTTCATCAAGGATTGCAGCGCAGCCGCCCAGCAAAGTGTTGATGCCAAAACCGCCAAAGACCACTGTGAATGTGGCGCGGACAAAATCAATGCCGAATTGAGCAGTGCCGAAATCAAGGAACTCATGACCAACCAGAACGCAGATCCTGCGCTCAAGACCAAAGCTGTGACGGCTATTTCGTCCTGCAAAGTCGTGAAGAAAAAGTAATTTTTACACCCTGCCAGACCGGCTGAAGGACCAGAAATCGCTATGAAAACTGCCATTTCTCACAAATTACGCAGCTTTTACGGCTTTTTTTAACAGCTGATATTTCGCCTGAAAGCCCCGTAGATCGGGGCTTTCAGCCAACCAAGGCATGAAACACAACGCGATTGATTAGCAAACAATGCCTTGGGGGGGCTCCCAAGCCGAACATTTCGACTATGATAGCTCGGTGTGCCCAGTTGGCCTGAGCAGCACAGCACTACTGAAAATATATGTTTCTTGGAGATACACCATGTCTAATCGCCAAACCGGCACCGTTAAATGGTTCAACGATGAAAAAGGCTTCGGCTTCATCACTCCTCAAGGTGGCGGTGACGACCTGTTCGTACACTTCAAAGCTATCGAAAGTGACGGTTTCAAAAGCCTGAAAGAAGGCCAAACCGTTTCCTTCGTGGCTGAGAAAGGCCAAAAGGGTATGCAAGCTGCACAGGTTCGCCCAGAGTAATTCTGCGCCGAACTAAAAAAACCCCGTCCATGTGACGGGGTTTTTTATGGCCTGGAGAAAAGCGCTGGAGCAATCAGCCGCAATTGACCCGATTGATCACAAGGTTGTCATCGGTATTGAGGTTCAGGCGATCGGAGCGGTATTCCAGCGTGACCATGTCATCTGGCTTGAGAATGCGTGCGTTCTGCGCTCCGGCGCGGCTACGGGCCTGTTCCAGCAATTGTGGCGAAGCTTTCTGGCCGATTGCGAACTCGGCAGCCTTCGCCTCACAGCGGCTATGACCAGCATCGGTCACGGCAGTGTCTTTGGCTGGCTCAGAGGTACCCGGGGTGCTGCAACCCGACAAGGCGAGCGCAGCCAACAAAGTACCGAATGATGCGAGCTTCCAAGGCATGAAGCCTCCTTTGAGAAAAAATGGACAGAGATCGTGCGACCGTGGTTTGGCCGATTGGTTTCAGAATTGTCACAATTGGCTGTGGGCCAGTCTGCCTGAGTCGACACCGGGCGCTGGCGAATCAATCGTCACCAGATATGAACGCACTCAGTAGATGTCGATGTAATCAAACGGCGGGGCTGGCCAATTCTGCTTGAGCGCGTTGAAAATCTGCATCACCCACACCTCGTCGCTGGCTGCGACGTTGCCGACATAACCCGAACCCGCCGCCCAGGTCTCCAGGCGGAACAGAAGGCCGTCGATATCGACGCCACCCACCACGCCCGAAGAAATGTAGGCAATGCCGGCCTTGGTAACGCGCAATTGGGTGTGAACGTTGTCACTGGCGGACGCAAGCAGCTGCCGCACAGCGTCCAGCGTCAGGTTGACGGGGTTGTTCAAGTCGATCTGCACGCGGTTTGCCCTGGCAATTAAACAAGCGGACAGTGTCGCACAGCCCTCCCCTCATGCCTAAGTAGCAGTGCCAAACACGGCGCAAAATGGTTAACTCCACACGCAGAACGCACTAACCGCCTTTCAGCCTCGCGAGACACCCATGACCATCGTCACGATCCACGCCGACATCAAAGCCAAGTGGCCCCAAGGGCAAAGCTCCTATAGCCCGGGCAGCCCGGAGGAGTTGGCAATCATCGGTATCGACCTGCTGGTCAAGGAACTGGGCACACAGGCCGCGCAGGCATTCATCGGCCAGGTATTCGAGAAATACCCGGCCGATCACATGGGGGCGCCAGACCCCGAGCGCGAATAAGACCCGGCCGACGAACGTCGACCGGCAGGCTGTTTACTTCAGGCGACCAAGGCGTTCGGTCAGCAGATCGAAGAAGCCCTGGGCATCGCCATTTTCAACCCAGAACGCGTTCTTCGGTTGTTTCAGGCCATCGTACCAGTCGACGATGGTCTGGCCGAAGGTCGGGCCTTCACGGCTGTCCACCACCACGTTGACCTCACGGCCGCTGAACAGCGCAGGCTTGAGCAGGTAGGCAATGACGGTAGCGTCATGCACCGGGCCGCCCGGGATGCCGTAGTGCTCCATATCGCCCTTGACGTATTCATTGAGAATATCGCCCACCACCTTGCTCGCGTTGTTGTTCAGCGCAGCGATTTGCTTCAGGCGTGCGTCGCTGGTCAGGACCTTGTGGGTCACGTCCAACGGCAGGTAGGTCAGCTTGACGCCGCTCTTGAGCACGATCTCGGCCGCGATCGGGTCGGCGAACAGGTTGAACTCGGCCACCGGCGTGATATTGCCGCCGTTGAAGTGCGCGCCGCCCATCACCACCACTTCCTTGATGCCTTGAGTGATCTCCGGCGCCTGGGTCAATGCCAGCGCCAGGTTGGTCTGCGGACCGAGCATGGCGATGGTGATGCTGTGGGGCTTGGCGGTGCTGAGGGTCTTGATCAGGTAATCAACGGCATTGCCTTCGGCCAGGCCTTTTTTCGGCTCATGCACGGTGACGCCGGAGATACCTTCCTTGCCATGGATGTTTTCAGCGTAGATCGGCGTGCGCAGCATCGGTTTCGGTGCACCGGCATATACCGGGATGTCCTCGCGCCCTGCCCATTCGCGGGCCAGGCGTGCGTTGCGGGAGGTCTTGTCGAGGCGCACGTTACCGGCAACGGTGGTCAGCGCGCGGATCTGCAGTTCATCGGGCGAAGCCATGGCGAACAGCAAGGCAACCACGTCGTCGGCACCGGGATCGGTGTCGATGATCAGGTCGATTTTTTCCGCCGCGTGGGCGCTTGCAGCAGTTAGCACGGACAAAAGCAGCACACTCCGGAACAGGTGTCGCAGGGTTTGGGTACCACGTTGCATGACGCACTCCTTGTCGTTGGGGAATTCTAGAACGTTACGCCGGAAACCAGCGCGATATTGCAGTAGGGCTGGCACTCGCCGGTGCGCACCACCGCCCTCGCCTTGCGGCTGAGCTGCTTGAACTCTTCATGGCTGACCAGGCGGCGCTCGCCGAGGGCGGCCTGTTCGGCCAGGGTATTGAGATCCGCCAGGGCCGGCGGTTGCTTGAGCAGGATTTCTTCCGCGAGCACGTGGCTTTCCACCTGCATCTCGCTGAGGACGATGCGCAAGGTACTGACGAAATCCGGAATGCCTTTGGTCAGCGCCAGGTCGATCAGCTCGACACCCGGCGGCACCGGCAAGCCGGCATCACCGATCACCAGAATGTCGCCATGGCCAAGGGACGCGATCACCCGCGACAGCGCGATATTGAGCAAGGGAGTCTTTTTCATGAGGGCACAAAACCTTGGACGTCATGCAATGTGGGAATAGAGGGTTGCGCACCCGCGCGGGTCACGGACAGCGCGGCGGCTACCTGGCCGAAACGAATGGCCTCGGCCTCGCTCCTGCCGTTGGCCAGCGCGGCTGCGAAACCGCCGACGAAGGTGTCACCGGCAGCCGTGGTATCGACCGCCTTGACCTTGGGCGCGACCAGGTGCTCGAAGCCTTGGCCATCGGCAAACAACGCGCCTTCGGAACCGAGGGTAATGATCACTTTGCCAGCACCGGCCTTGATCAGGCGTGTGGCGGCGGCCTTGGCGCTGTCCAACGAGTCGACCACCACGCCGCTCAAGGCCGAGGCTTCGCTTTCATTGGGAATCAGGTAGTCGATGGCGGCGTACCAATCCTCGGGCAGCGGACCACTGGCCGGCGCCGGGTTCAGGATCACCGTCTTGCCCAGCTCGCGACCGCGCTTGAGGGCATGGCCGACAGTCTCCATCGGCGTTTCCAGCTGGCAGACAATCACGTCGGCAGCCTGCAGCACACTGTCAAATGCCTGTAATTTGGCTGGGGTCAGCTCGCCATTGCTACCGGCGACAATAACGATCGCATTCTGGCTGCTGTCATCCACCACGATCAGCGCCACGCCGCTGGAACCGTCGACGGTGCTGACGGCCTGGCAATCAATGCCCTCCACCAGCAACGCGTCGCGCAATTGCGCGCCATAGGCATCGGTGCCCACGCAGCCGACCATGGCGACCTCAGCCCCGAGGCGCGCCGAAGCGACCGCCTGGTTCGCGCCCTTGCCGCCGGGAACGGTGGAAAACGATTGGCCGATCAGGGTCTCACCGGCGCGGGGCAGCCGGCTGGCCCGGGTGACCAGGTCCATGTTCAGGCTGCCTATTACCACTACTTTTGCTGGCATACATCAGTACTCATCAATTCGGTTCAGCGGTATTGGGCAAACACACCGGCCAACGGCGCCGTCGACTCGCGCAGGACAATACTCGGCGTCACGATGCGTTGATCGATCGGCAATTGGGGTGTCGCAATTCGTCGCAGTAAAAGCTCGGCCGCCATCTCTCCCAGCTGCAGGATCGACTGGCCCACGGTGGTCAGCGCCGGGTACACGTACTGGCTCATCTGGATATCATCAAACCCGATCACCGACAGCTCACCGGGCACCCGGATATTACGTTCGGCAGCGGCGCGCAAGACGCCGAAGCCAATCATGTCGTTGCCGGCAAAAATCGCGCTGGGGGGATTATCCGCCAGCAATTGCGCCGCGGCCGCGTAACCACCGGTACTGGTGAAATCACTTTCCAGCACACGGCCGGCCGGCACTTCGAGCCCCGCCTCGGCCAGGGCGCGGTAGTAACCCGCCATCCGCATTTGCGCCACGCGGGTATGACTCGGGCCACCAATGCAGGCAATGTCGCGATGACCCAGATCGAGCAAGTGCCGGGTCGCCAGGTAAGCGCCCTGTTCATGGTCGATGCGCACCAGGTCGACATCAATCCCGTCCAGTGCACGGTCGACGATGACCATCGGCGTGCGTACCGCCTTGAGGCCTGTCGCCAGGCCGCTGTCGTCGCCGCCCGCCGAGGTCACGATCAAGCCGTCGATGCGTTTTTCCAGCAGCACCCTCAGGTAGCTGCGCTGCTTTTCGGCATTATCGTCGGAGTTGCAGAGGATCACGCAATAGCCGTTACGCTCGCAGTAATCCTCGATGCCCCGGGCCAGTTCCGCAAAATACGGGTTGAGGCTGTTGGGCACCAACAGGCCGATGGTGGCTGTGGTCTTGGCCTTCAGCGAGCGCGCGACCGCACTGGGCACATAGTCGAGCTGCTTGATGGCCGCCTCGACCTTGATCCGTACCGGCTCGCTGACCGGGCGCGTCTTGTTCACCACATGAGACACCGTGGTGTAGGAAATCCCCGCCAGCGCGGCCACATCCTTGATCGTTGCCATGGCTCAGGCTCGCCGACTGGCGCGCTGGCTGCGGTAAGTATCGAGCACCACCGCGATCACGATCACGGCACCGGTGATGATACGTTTGGTCGGCTCGGTGGCGCCAATCTGCGCCAGCCCTGCCGCCAGTACCGAGATGATCAGCACGCCGAAGAAGGTACTGATGACCGAGCCACGCCCGCCCATCAGGCTGGTGCCACCGATCACTACCGCAGCGATCACTTGCAGCTCCAGGCCGGAACCGGCGTTGGGATCGGCCGCTTCCAGGCGCGAAATCTGGAACAGCGCCGCCACACCCGCCAGCAAGCCCATCAGGCTGAACACCAGGATCTTGTAGGGCTTGGGATTGATACCCGCCAGGCGCACGGCCTCTTCGTTGGTGCCAATGCCGATCAGGTAGCGACCGAACACGGTACGGGTCAGCACCAGCTGCGCGGCGATGATCACCAGCAACGCGATGATGAACGAAGGTGAAATGCCGAAGGCCACCGGGTTGGACAGCCAGGCAAACGAATCACCGATGTATGCGGTACGCGAGCCGGTCATCTGGTACGCCACGCCCCGCGCCATTTCCAGCACGCCGAGGGACACGATGAATGACGGGATCCGCCAGGCCACTGTGATCGAACCGGTAATGGTCCCGGCCAACGCGGCGCAGCCCATGCCCAGCACGGCTGCCGGCAACACACTCCAGCCCCAGCCGAGAATCGCCACGCTGACGGCCGATGCGGCCAGGGCCAGCACGGAGCCTACCGACAGGTCGATGCCGCCGATGATCAGCACGAAGGTCATGCCGACTGCCAGCACCATCAGGTCGGGAATCTGGTTGGCCAGGGTGCTGAAGGTGTCGTACGAGAGGAAGTGGTCGCTCAGGAACGAGAACAGCGCAATCATCGCCAGCAAGGCGCCGGCCAGGCCCAGGTAGGTGCCCAGGCCATAGAAGTTGCCGCCACGTTTTGCGGGGGAGGAAGTGGTTTTCATGGGGTATTCCTAGGCGCTGCGTCGTTGAGCAGCGCATCACGTTTCTGATAGCCGGCAAAAGCAGCGGCAAGCAATTCGTCCTGGGTCCAGCTGTCGCGCTCGAAGGTCTCGATCAGGCGCCCGGCGGAAAGTACGCCGATGCGGTCGCAGATCAGCATCAACTCACGCAGGTCGCTGGACACCACCACCAGCGCCTTCCCCTGGCGGGTCAGGTCGCCGAGCAACGCATAGATATCGAATTTGGCGCCGACGTCGATGCCTCGGGTCGGTTCATCGAACAGCATCACCGCGCAATCGCGCTCCAGCCAGCGGCCAATCACCACCTTCTGCTGGTTGCCACCCGACAGCTCGGACACCAGCTGCGCTGGACTGGAACTGCGGATACGCATGGCGTCGACCTGGCGCTTGGCCAAGGACGTTTCGTCACGACTGTTCACCAGGCCACCGCTGGACACCTTCGGCATGTTGCCCAAGGCAATGTTGGCGCCGATGGATTGGGTCAGCAGCAGGCCTTCGCCCTTGCGGTCTTCGGTGATCAGGGCGATGCCATGGCCAACCGCGTCGACGGGCGAGCGAATGCTGACGACTTGCGCAGGTGTGCCCAGGGCCACGGTGCCGCTGTCGGCCAGGTCGGCGCCGAAGATCAGGCGCAGCAACTCCGTACGGCCCGCACCGATCAGGCCGGAGATGCCGTAGATTTCGCCGGCACGCACTTCAAACGACACGTCGCGGACCTTGTCCGAGCGGGTCAGGCCTTTTACCGTCAACAGCGGCGCGCCGATGGTGCGCGGGCCCAGGTCGATTTTCTCGCCCAGTTCGCGGCCCACCATCAGCGTGACCAGTTGCTCACTGTTGTAGTTGGCCATCGGCTCGACACACACCAGCTTGCCGTCACGCAGCACCGCAATGCGCTGGGCAACCCGGGCCAGTTCTTCGAGCCGGTGGGAAATATAGATAATCGCCACGCCCCGGGCCTGCAGGCGGGTGATTTGTTCGAACAGCATCTCGACTTCACGGGCGGTCAGCATCGCCGTAGGTTCATCGAGGATCAGTACGTGGCAGTCGCCAATCAGGTTGCGGGCAATCTCGACCATCTGTTGGTGGCCGATGCCGAGGCTGCCGACCAGGGTGTCCGGGTCGATAGCGTCCAGGCCGACCTGGGCCATGGCTTCAATGGCGGCCTTGCGCAGTTGCTTGCGGCTGATCCAGCCACCGTGGCTGGGCAGGTTATCGAGGAACAGGTTTTCAGCGACCGTCAGGGTTGGCAGCAGGTTAAGCTCCTGCATGACCATGCGGATGCCCTGCTCTTCAGCCTGGGTCCGGCTGCCTGGCGTGTAGGCCTGGCCATTGAACTGCATCTGGCCGTCGGTCGGGGTGACCAGCCCGCCGATGATTTTCGACAGGGTGCTTTTCCCCGCGCCATTCTCACCGGTAAGCGCCAACACTTCCCCACGATTGAGCGTCAGGGTGATGTCGGACAGAACCGGTTGGGCATAGGTCTTGCCGATACCGCTGACCGAGAGGACAGCGTTCGGTGCGGAAGATGACATAGGAACGTCTCCAGGCGTCCGCTCGGGTGAGCGGACGCTGTTTTGTGCTGCCGGGGAATTACTTCTTGAGGATGAGTTCGACCGGGGTTTCGATCATGCCATCCACGGCATCGACTTTTTCACCCTTGACCAGCTTCAGAGCGTTCTGGATACCGAAAACGGCTTGCTGGGCAGCAGCCTGGTCGGCGGTGGCCAGGACACGGCCGTCCTGCAGCATCGGCTTGATGGCCTCGATGTTGTCGTAGCCTACGACCAGCACCTTGCCAGCCTTGCCGGCGCCACGTACGGCGGATACTGCGCCCAGTGCCATGTTGTCGTTACCGGCCAGCAGCGCCTTGATGTTCGGGTTTGCCTGGAGCATGGCAGCGGCAATCGCGTTGCCCTTGTCGATTTCCCACTCACCGGATTGGGTGGAGACGATCTTCATGCCGGCGGCATCCATCGCGTCCTTGAAGCCAGCGGTACGCTGCTGGGCGTTGGTGGTGGTGGACACACCTTCGATGATGCCAACCTGGTCACCCTTGGTGAGGTGCTTGGCCAGTTCTTCACCGACCAGGCGCGCGCCCTTGCGGTTGTCTGGACCTACGAACGGGATATCAAGGTTTTTGCTTTTCAGTACATCCACATCCAGACGGTTGTCGATGTTGACGACCTTGATGCCTTTGTCAGAGGCCTTTTTCAGCACGGTGACCAGGGCTTTCGAGTCGGCGGGAGCAATGACGATCGCGTCAACCTTGGACAGGATCATCTGATTGACGATATCGATCTGAGCACTGGTATCGGTTTCGTTCTTGATCCCGTTGGTGATCATGTCGAAGTCGGCGGCGTGGGCTTTCTGGTATTCCTTGGCACCGTCTTGCATGGTGACGAAGAATTCGTTGGCGAGGGATTTCATGACCAGGCCGACCTTGGGTTTGGCGGCGGTCTCGGCAGCAAATGCAGAGGAAAGAGGCAGGGCAGCGGATGCGGCAGCAAGCACAGCGACAGCAAGAAGACGTCCAGCAAATGGCAGCTTCATGGGTTCACTCCGATCTTATGATTATTGTGAGCAACGCTTGCACCGAAGAACGCTTCGGCAGCCAACCCACCCGGGCGGCTGATACGAGCTTTCACGACACTCGAGGAGCACCCCGTGAAACATCTCGCAAACGTTTGCGTTAGGTCAAACTATGAGAAGCTTGTCGAGATTTGTCAACGGGAGAAAACAGCCTTTTGTTGAATCCGCTTTACGCCCTGCCCTCGAAGCCATCCGGTACCCCCTTTAAACATCCGCGTTGCTGGATCGTTCTCTGAAACGACAGGTCGCGGCGTGCCTCCTGCGTTTAAAACCAAACTTTTCCGTCATCCTTTTCGGACAACCGAACACCCGCGCACCGCTTTGTTCGGAAAGCCGGACAGAAGACCAAGCCATTTACTTACAAATCAAACAAATATAGATATAAATCAATAGGTTAAATTCTATTGCCAAACAAAATCCCGCTGGTACAAATCCTGCTCTTACTCAGCACCTCGTGGCGCTCAGAACCGCCCGGGTGTTTCTAGATGAACCTGCATCAGCACTCATCAAAACTAGAGAGAAGAATAATGAAATCTGCGTTGAAAACTTTCGTACCGGGCGCGTTAGCCCTCCTGCTGTTGTTCCCCGTTGCCGCTCAGGCAAAAGAAGCTGAAACCCAGCAAAAACTGTCCAACGTGGTGATCCTTGCCACCGGCGGCACCATCGCCGGCGCCGGCGCCAGCGCGGCCAACAGTGCGACCTACCAGGCCGCCAAGGTCGGCATCGAACAATTGATCGCCGGTGTTCCTGAGCTTAGCCAGATCGCCAATGTCCGCGGCGAACAAGTATTGCAAATTGCCTCCGAAAGCATCACCAACGAAAACCTCCTGCAACTGGGTCGTCGTGTCGCCGAACTGGCCGACAGCAAGGACGTCGACGGCATCGTGATCACCCACGGTACCGACACCCTGGAAGAGACTGCCTACTTCCTCAACCTGGTGGAAAAGACCGACAAGCCAATCGTCGTGGTCGGCTCGATGCGCCCAGGCACCGCCATGTCGGCTGATGGCATGCTCAACCTGTACAACGCCGTTGCCGTCGCCGGCAGCAAGGACGCCCGCGGCAAAGGCGTACTGGTGACCATGAACGACGAGATCCAGTCGGGTCGCGACGTCAGCAAGATGATCAACATCAAGACTGAAGCGTTCAAGAGCCCATGGGGCCCGCTGGGCATGGTGGTTGAAGGCAAATCCTACTGGTTCCGCCTGCCAGCCAAGCGTCACACCATGAACTCGGAATTCGACATCAAGACCATCAAAAGCCTGCCGGACGTCGAAATCGCCTATTCCTATGGCAACGTAAGCGACACCGCCTACAAGGCCCTTGCCCAGGCCGGCGCGAAAGCCATCATCCACGCCGGTACCGGCAATGGTTCGGTGTCGTCCAAGGTGGTGCCTGCCCTGCAGGAACTGCGCAAGCAAGGCGTACAGATCATTCGCTCTTCCCACGTGAATGCCGGTGGTTTCGTTCTGCGTAACGCCGAACAACCAGACGACAAATACGACTGGGTAGTTGCCCATGACCTGAACCCGCAGAAAGCCCGCATCCTGGCCATGGTCGCCCTGACCAAGACCCAGGACAGCAAGGAACTGCAACGGATGTTCTGGGAATATTGATCGCTCCCAGGCCCGGCCGGCAACGGTTGGGCCATCCCGCTCGTGGCGTACCGCGAGCGGGTCTGATTTCCCCCGCTTTATCCCCCGCGCAAAAAACCTTTGAAAAACAAAGCGTTCCTACACCAAATCGGCAAAACCACTGTCAGAAGAAATTCTTGAATTTTAAGCAGTTGCGAAATTGCCCACAGTTAAATACTGTATGCACGTACAGCCTAATAAGGAATACTCCGTGGCAAAGCCCTCTTCCGCAGCACCAACACCTCCTGATGCCTACCAACGACTGGCCGTTCGTGTGCAGAAAATCATCAACTCCACCAATGCCCAAAAAAACAAGGCGGCGTTGATTTTTCGTTTGCCGGAGGAACCGGAAGACGAGTGGGCACGACTACTGGAAGAGATAGCAGAAAACGATAACGTCACCCTCGCCTATCGCGATGACGGTGGCGTGCAGATTTTCTGGGTTGTGCCGAAGGAAGATTGAGTCAATGAGTGTCCGTTTTATCAGTCTGTTGTGTGTGTTTTTTGCTGTTACCGCTCACGCCCAAGCCCCCAGGACATTCAGCGAAGCCAAGAAAATCGCCTGGAAACTGTATGAACCGCAATCCACGGAGTTCTATTGCGGCTGCAAATACAACGGCAACCGGGTAGACCTGAAAGCCTGCGGCTATATCCCGCGCAAAAACGCCAACCGGGCGGCACGTATTGAATGGGAACACATTGTTCCGGCCTGGCAGATCGGCCATCAGCGCCAGTGCTGGCAGGATGGCGGGCGCAAGAACTGCACCCGCAAGGACGCGGTCTACAAGCGGGCCGAAGCCGACCTGCACAACCTGGTGCCGAGCATCGGCGAGGTGAATGGCGACCGAAACAATTTCAGTTTTGGCTGGCTGCCGGTACAAAGCGGCCAATATGGATCATGCCTGACCCAGGTGGACTTCAAGGCCAAGAAGGTCATGCCCCGCCCTTCCATTCGCGGCATGATCGCCCGAACCTATTTCTATATGAGCAAGCAGTATGGCCTGCGCCTGTCGAAACAGGATCGCCAGCTGTATGAAGCCTGGAACAAGACCTACCCGGTGCAGCCCTGGGAACGCCAGCGCAATCAAACTGTGGCGTGCGTGATGGGGCGCGGCAATGAATTTGTCGGCCCGGTGAACTTGAAAGCCTGCGGCTGAACGAAAAAAGCGGGAGCGCCATGGCCTCCCGCTTGTCGACTCTTTACTGCGCAACCTTGTGTTCGATGACCTCGGACACCGTGTCATTCTTCTTCGCAGTGGCCAGTTTCTCGGTCAACTGCGCTTGTTTCGCCTCGGCCTCGGCCCTGGTGCTGAATGGGCCCAGCAGCACCTGGTCCTTACCGTCTTCCTTCGCCAGATAGAAACTGAAACCGTGTTCCAGCAACCACGCGGTCAGGTCAGTCATCGCCTGCAGCTTGTGATCCGGCGGCCCCACCCATACATCCCATTCTTGAGAGGCGATCGCGCCGACCGCAGGTTGCGCCTGGGCGGGCGCCTCGGCAACGGCAGGCCTGGCCTTGGGGGCGTCGACACTTTTACCTTCACCGCAACCGGCCAATGCCAACACCGCAATTGCCATCGCTACTTTACGCACTACCCTGCTCCTTAGAGGATCAAAGAGGCGACTTTATCATTCACTGTCTATTCTGGCCGTCATAAACGTTGGCTTAAACAATGCGAATGATGTATCGCAGACCTGTATGATGGCGGCATGGGAATTAATGCCGCCTCTATGCGTCCTAAAAGAGGCAGCCACAGGGAAGCGCTTCGCAGTAAGCTACACACATCCGACATCTGCCCTGTCTGAAACATGTGTCCTTCAAAGCAATCAAGGAGAAGTCCATGCTGATACTCACCCGCAAAGTCGGTGAAAGCATAAACATCGGTGATGACATCACGATCACCATCCTGGGCGTTAGCGGCCAGCAAGTAAGAATCGGCATCAATGCTCCAAAGGACGTTGCCGTGCATCGCGAGGAGATCTACCAACGTATCCAGGCGGGCCTGACGGCTCCGGATAAAAACCAGACACCTTGAAGCGCCTCCAGTAGCCAGCCCTTTCGTTCACTGTAACGGCTGGCGAAAACCTCTTTCAGCCTGCTCGCGGCTTCCCGCGGCCAGCGCGCCCTATTCCCTTGTTCCAGCGTCAGGCCAGCGTCATCCCAGGCCGACACCGCGTGCCATGCCACTCGCTGCAATCATCATCAGCACCAGCAGTAACGCCTGCACATGGCTGATGCGCGCAAAAAGACCTGCCTGGTGCAAATCGAGGCGCGTGCCACGCGCCAACGCGATGCGCCATTTGATAAAGCGAATCATCGGCGCGAGCTCCAGTAACAAAATTAATACAAGCAGCGTCATCTTCACGTGAAACAACGGCTGGTGCAGGTAATAATCACTGCCCTTTTCGTAGCCGCCAAAGGCCCGCAGGCCACCGGTTACCAATAACACCAGGGCACTGATTCCCCAGATGTTGTCTGCGATCAATACGCGGCGCAGGGTGGATGGGTCACTATCAGATACACCGCGCAATGCCTTGCCACGCGCAAGCACGGCCGACAATGCCATGGCGAATGCCAGTAAATGGACTGCTGCAAGAAACCACTGAACCAACATAAGGCGTACTCCCTTTTGTATGACACATGGCAGGAACACTTCTCAGTAATAGTCGCTGGCTGCGTTCTACGCATGAACCATCCTGCAAACAAAGGGAACTTGTGGAGTTTTCCAGGGCCGAATCTCGTGACAAATCCCCTACAGTCTGCAGCGCGCCAAGGAGCACGTTGATGAGGCGTACCGTTAAACAGCCTTACTTATCCAAGTCTTGGTTGATTGTCACGCTGATCAGCGTGGCGTTTGTGGCGCTGGAGTATGGCCTCAAGTTCGAAATCGAAGGTTCCTCCGACAAAGCCTACTCATGGCTGGACCTGACGCTGTTCCTGAGCGCGTACTTGTTTTTCTTCTGCCTCAAGCCCATTCAGGTCGCCGTCCATCGCAGACTGTGCCGGCGCGCGCCTCACAGTGATCGCCGCAAAGCCTCATCCTGACGGCTTTGGGTTTCATCTTGAAGTTCGTTGCCCCAGCGCGGTGTATCCCGCAAGCGGGTTGAAACCGCCGCCGCAGTTGCTATCAGATCGCCGGTATTTACAGCTGCGCGACACAACCTATGCTTGGGCATGCACGGTCGGTGAAAGGTTGTAGCGCTGATGGACACACTGAGTAAAAGCGAAATCGAATCAGCACTGGCAGCGCGCCTGCCGAGCTACAAAATCGTCTGCACCCTGCATGCCGATGGCACGCTTTCCGCGATTCTCAGCGGCCCGGAAGCTGATCACTTTGCAGTGACCGGCATCGTCCGCGCCCACCATCGAGGGCCGGAGGCGATTGCCAGGCTTGCCAGCGAAATCCTCAAGGAAATGGTCTTGTCCCGCCAGGGGCTCAAGGGCAACCGCCTGCAGACGCTGACTGGAAACGGCTCCAACGTTGAACCGCCCCTTTACGAAGAAGGCCGATCCGGGTAACCGGGTCGGCCTTTTTTTACGCCAGGCGCTGTAGATGCAACAGCCCGGCTTCATCCCGCTGAACCTGTAGACGCTCATACCCGTCAATCGACGGATGCGCGGTGACCATGGGCACAAGGTGGGTCGACGTCACCACCATCACATCGGCCCCCGCCGCCTCGCCGGCGCGAATCCCGACGCTGGCATCCTCAAACACCAGGCAGTCCTGTACCGGTACTCCCAGCCGTTGCGCACCGAGCACATAACAGGCCGGATCCGGCTTGCCGCTGGCGACATCCTCCGCGGTGACCAGCACCGCCGGCGGGTTGATCCCGGCCGCCTGCATACGGCGCAGAGCCAGTGCCTTGGGGGCAGACGTAACCAGCGCCCATTGATCGCCGGGCAATGCGTTGAGGAATTCCACCGCGCCCGCAATCGCCACCACCCCTTCCACATCCTCAAGTTCAGCCTCGGTAATCCACTGCGCCTCAGCCTGCGCGTCCACACCGGGCAACGCCTGGCGGGTGATGGTATCGATGGCCCGGGCACCATGGATGGTCTTCAGAAAGGCCTCGACATCCAGCCCATGGCGTTCAGCCCAGGTGGCCCATACGCGCTCGGCGGCGGCAATGGAGTTCAGGAGTGTGCCATCCATATCGAACAGAAAGGCGCGGTAACGGTGGGCGAATACAGCTGAATCGCGGGTGGACACTGCTCGGCTTCCTCTTGCTTTCGTCACCCGGTCTTGGGCGCTGACGAACCACTTGCCTGGTGCAATCTACGGATCGGCCCAAACGCTGTAAACCTTCCCGTGGTTTGTATCGGACTGTATGGGAACCCCGCCTGGATACGCGAACCCGCATTTCGCCACGCCTGGGCACACATGGCAGATACACCCCGGCGATTAACTACGACCACCAGCCAATCCGGCTGACTCACGCGTAGGAGCCTCATCATGTTCAATCTCTCGAAAGCTTCGTCCCTGGTACTCGGCCTGACTGTCATCGCGAGCCTCGGGCTGTCATCCATGGCGTCGGCCGACACCCACGCTGGCGCGGTCAAAGACCAGCCATCCCACCTGCTCGCCGAGGGCGGCGCAGATCGCCTGCACGAACGCGGCCTGGCGGAAGGCGGCGCTGAACGCCTGCAAGCAGCCCGTACTGTCTGATGGGTCACCGTCCAACCAGGGCAGCCTTCCGGCTGCCCATTGCATTACAAACTTGTCATCAAGCTGTCAGTGTTGCCCGCACCCTCACTTCATACAGTGAAGTCGTCAGTCACCCACAGCGGGTGACCCAACTTCCCACTGAAAATGAAGCGAGCCCGCCCATGAAACCTGCAAGCAAACTCTGCCTGATCGCCGCCAGCCTGTTGATGCTGGGGACCGGCGCCGCCGTGGCCGGCCCGATTGCACCGGTGAAAGCCAATAACGTAGTGCTGGTACACGGCTCCTGGGCCGACGGTTCCAGCTGGTCCGAAGTGATTACCCGCCTGCAGGCCGCAGGCTTGCATGTAACCGCCGTGCAAAACCCGCTGACCTCGGTGGCGGATGACGTCGCTGCCACCAATCGCGTACTCGATCAACAGGACGGTCCTACCGTGCTGGTCGGCCATTCCTACGCCGGCACCGTGGTCAGCGACGCCGGGGCCAACCCCAAGGTCAGCTCCCTGGTTTACGTCGCCGCCCGCGCTCCGGACGCCAACGAAGACTTCGTCGCCCTGTCCGCCAAGTACCCAAGCACTCCCGTGCGGGCCGGTGTGGTGGAGCACGACGGTTACCTGACCCTGAACCAGGACGCCTTCCTCAAGTACTTTGCCGCCGACGTACCCCACGCCAAGGCCATGGAGCTGTACGCCGTGCAACAACCGATCGCCAAGACCCTGTTCAGCGGTCGCACCGTCAACGCCGCGTGGCACACCAAGCCGTCCTGGTATGCGGTGTCCAGCAATGACCAGACCATCAACCCGGACCTGGAACGCTTTCTCGCCAAGCGCATGAACGCCACCACCATCGAGGTGCCATCGAGCCACTTGTCCCTGGTTTCCCACGCCAAGGAAATCACCGACCTGATCCTCGAAGCGTCCGGCCGCCAGCCTTAAGCCCTTCATTACGATCTTGTCATCATCCTGTTGGCTGGCTGTTTGTGTCGCCTGGTTACTGTGAACTCACTGCCGGATACCGGCAGCCAACCCTTAAAGAGAGATACCGCCATGAAACTGTTTATCCTCGGCTTTGCTGCCCTCCTCGCCACCGGCTCGGCCTTTGCCGATACCACCGCCACCACCTCGGTGATCCATGACACCCCCGGCTTCTTCATGCACATGGACGTGGCCAAAGTACTGTCGAGCACCGATACCTACGGCCAGTGCGGCATTGTCCCTGCGCGCCTCGACTACCTCGACAGCCAGGGCCGCGAACACGTGCTGGACTATCAAGTACAGGGCATCGGCTGCCCCAATGACAATTGATCGGGCTACACTTGCGCCACGCAAGAACTGCACATCACCAGGGCGAATCCCATGAATATCCTCGTAGTCGAAGACGAGCCCAAGGCGGGCAACTACCTGCTTAACGGCCTGCAGGAACTGGGTTACTCCGTGAGCCTTGCCCGCGATGGCGTGGACGGTTTGCACCAGGCCCTGGAAACCCCGTTCGACGTGATCGTGCTGGACGTGATGATGCCGAAGATGGACGGCTGGGAAGTGCTGCGTCGCCTGCGCAAGGAAGCCGACACGCCGGTGCTGTTCCTGACCGCCCGGGACGATATTGCCGACCGCATCAAGGGCCTGGAACTGGGCGCCGACGATTACCTGATCAAGCCGTTTTCCTTCGCCGAACTGGTGGCGCGCCTGCGCACCCTGACCCGGCGCGGGCCAAGCCGTGAAGAAGAACACTTGCAGATCGCCGACCTGCAGATCGACGTGCTCAAGCGCCGCGTCAGCCGTGGCGGCGTGCGCATCACCCTGACCAACAAGGAGTTCGCCTTGTTGCACTTGTTCGCCACCCATCAGGACCAGGTACTCTCGCGCTCGCTGATCGCCTCAAGGGTGTGGGACATGAATTTCGACAGCGACACCAATGTGGTCGACGTGGCCGTGCGCCGCCTGCGCCTGAAAATCGACGACCCGTTCCAGCTCAAGCTGATCCATAGCGTGCGCGGCATCGGCTATCGCTTCGATACGCAACCATGAGCAAGCCCCGGCATTACTCCCTGACGCTGCGCCTGGCGCTGATCTTCGCCCTGCTGGCGTTCGCCCTGCTGGCAACCCTCGGCGTGGCGCTGTACCGCGACCTTGAGCGCGAACTGATCCACCGCGACGACGCTGCGCTGATCTACCGCGTCGACCAACTGCGCAACCTGCTGAACGACAGCAACACCCTGGACCTGATCAAGACCAAGCCCGAACTGTTCCAGAACATGCTCGGCAACCGCGAATCGGTGCTGAGCATCGCCGCACCCGGGCAGAAACCGCTGCTGGAAGTGAACCCCGGCAACATCGACATGCCCGACGTTGCACCGGTGCCCCGGGACCACGCCCTGGAATTCGCCGACGTGCAGCATTTACCCGGCGTCAATGGCGTCCCCTTCTCCACCCTCGCCGCCACCATCGATTCAGGCGACCTGGGCAGCCTGCAAGTCACTACCGGGCGGTTGATGACCGAGCGCACCGCAGTGCTCGCCAGCTACCGGCTGAGTGTCTATATCCTCGCCAGCATCGCGGCATTGGTACTGGCGGTGGTCGGTTACCTGATGGTGCATCGCGGCCTGCTGCCATTGCGGCGCCTGGCCGTGCATGCCCAGGGCATCGGCGTCGGCAACCTCGCCGCGCGCCTCGACAGCCACGGTGCCCCCAAAGAACTGCTGCCGATGATTGATTCGTTCAACACCATGCTCGAACGCCTGGCCAAGGGTTTTGTGCAACTGGGCCAGGTCTCCACCGACATGGCCCACGAACTGCGCACGCCGATCAATAACTTGCTCGGGGAAACCCAGGTGGCGCTGCAGCAACACCGTAGCATCGAAGCCTACCAGCAACTGCTGGCCTCCAACGTCGAAGAACTCGAACGCCTGGCGCGCATGCTCGACAACATGCTGTTCCTGGCCCGCACCGACCCGGCCAGTGCGCTGCGCCAGCGCCAGGAACTGGACGCGGCCGATGAAGTGGAACGCATGGCCGACTACTTCGAAGGCCTGGCGGGCGATGTCGACATCAGCATCCTCGCCCAGGGCGCCGGTGTGATCTGGGCCGAGCCGATGCTGCTGCGCCGTGCCCTGGCCAACCTGTGCGCCAACGCCATCAAATATGGTGCGCCCGCCTCTGAACTGCTGATCCAGGCCACACCCTGCGCCGAAGGCATCAACCTGACGGTGACCAACCACGGCGCGACCATCCCGGCGGAGCACTTGCCCAGGTTGTTCGAGCGGTTTTATCGCGTGGATGAATCACGGGAGCGTTCGGCGCATTCCAATGGATTGGGGCTGTCGATTGTCGCGACCATCATGCAGTTGCATAACGGCCGATACAGCGTGAGCAGCGAGAACGGTGTGACCTGCTTCGCGTTGTTTTTCCCGGGACGCGAAGCCGAAAACCTCAGCTGACTTGCCCACCCGTTTCAGTGATATCCACCAGGGTATTCCAGGCCGTCAGCAGCGCAATCCGCAAGCCCTCGACCTGCATCGGCAACGCCATCGAGGCCGGCTCGGGTATTCGGCCCACCACCTGCTCGGGCAGCCACGGCACATGGATGAAACCGCTGCGTACCCCTGACCCGGCGAGCGCGTGCTGCAACAGATAGAACACCTGGTTGCACACGAAAGTGCCGGCGGTTTGCGACACGCTGGCCCCAATGCCGGCCTCGCGCACGGCCCTTACCATGGCCTTGCTCGGCAAGGTGCCGAAGTAGGCCGCAGGGCCGCCGGGCAGCACTTCCGTGTCGACAGGTTGCTCACCCAGGTTGTCCGGAATCCGCGCGTCGTTGAGGTTGATCGCGACCCGCTCGATGGAAATATCACTGCGCCCGGGGCCCAGCCCGACAGCAATGACCATCTGCGGGCGGTGTTCGGCCAACAGCTGAGCCAGGCGCTCGCCCGCCGTGGCAAAGGCACAGGGTAACTGGCGCGCGACAATCCGCACATCAGCGCCCAACTGCACACCCTCCAACAGGCGTACCGCCTCCCAGGACGGGTTGACAAGGTCTTGGTCAAACGGTTCGAAACCCGTCAGCAATACAGTGCGCATTACAGCCTCACATCAGCAGGTAGAGCAGGACAATATTGACCACCAGCATCATCAACGCGGTCGGCATCTGTGCCTTGATGACCGCGTTTTTATCCGGCAGCTCCAGCAACGCCGCCGGGACAATATTGAAGTTGGCCGCCATGGGTGTCATCAGCGTACCGCAGTAACCGGAGAACATGCCGATGGCAGCCATCACCGCCGGGTTGCCGCCGTAGATGCCCACCAGCACCGGTACGCCAACGCCGCCGGTCATCACCGGGAAGGCGGCAAAGCCATTGCCCATGATCACGGTAAACAGTGCCATGCCCAACACATACACCATCACCGCTACCAGCTTGTAATCCAGGTTGATATAGGTGGTGGTGATGTGCGCCACCGCTGTGCCCACGCCCGCTTCGTTGAACAACAGCCCGAGCATCGCCAGCATCTGCGGCAGCACCATCGCCCAGCCCAGCGCTTCGGTGAGGCGCCGGGATTCGCGAAGGGCTTGCACCGGCGTGTCCCGCGTCAGCCAGCAGGCCAGCGCCAGTGCAATCAGGCAGCCGATACCCAGGGAAACAAAGGTGGTGTTCTTCGGGTCCAGCAGCGGCACGCCGCCGATCTCGGTGTGTTTGAGCAATACCGAGCCGATCACCGTGGTCAACGGAATGGCCAATGCCGGGATAAACAGTTTATGCCCCAGGCGACCTGCGCTGGCCCGTGCGGCCTTGTCATGCAACTGGGCATGCGCGCCGCGGCCTACGCCGCCCAGGCCCGCGATGAGTGCCATCACCACCACGCCCACGCCGACCACCACCGAGGGCAGGCGCTCCCCCACCAGGAACGGAATGGCAAACAGCAGCCAGAACAACGAACTCGACCAGCGCCTGGGGTGGGTGCGATCCATCAGGATCATCCCGGCGGTGATCACCAGCAGAACGCCGGCCAGCCAGTACAGGTATTGAATGGAAATGATCATTGCGCCGCCTCCGCTGTGTTGGCCGGTAACAGCTCTCGGGTCAGCATTCGGTCAAAGCGGTGCAAGCGAATGGCGTGAATGATGAAGGCGCAGATCGCCGTCGGGATGCCCCAGACCGCAATGTGCAGAGGTTCGACATCAATCCCCGAACCCAGCAGGAAGGTGTGCATCAACGCAATCGCACCAAAGGCGACGAAGATATCCTCGCCAAAAAACAGCCCGACGTTGTCGGTCGCGGCACACATGGCCAGGACCTTGTGGCGAAGCTTGTCGGGGAGTTTGCCATAGCGTTTTTCCGCCGCACCTTCGGCCATCGGCGCCAGCAACGGGCGCACCATCTGCGGGTGCCCGCCCAGACTCGTCAGGCCCATGGCCGCTGTGGATTCACGCACAAACAGATAGATGATCAACAAGCGCCCGACCGTGGCCCGCTCAAAGCGCGCGATCCAGTTTTGCGCATGCAGGCGCAAGCCATGGCGCTCCAGCAAGCCGATGACAGCCAGGGGCAACAACAGGATCAATTGCAAGGCGCGAGTCTGGAGGAAGCCGTCGCCCATGGTGGCGAGGATCTTTTCCAGTGGAAAGTGGGCGGCAAACCCGGTTGCAATCGCTGCCGCCGTGACGACCAGCAGCGGATTGAAGCGCAACACAAAGCCGACCACGATGACGAGTACGCCAATCAGCGGCCATAGGTTCACAACAGTTTGCATGGTGGTGAGGTCCTTAAGTGCGCGCTGCGGCGCCAGTAAAGCAGGTAGTGAACAAAGGGTTCACTGCAAGAAAACGGCGTGCAGCCCGGCTCGATTTTTTATTGTTGACCTGGAAGGTCGAGCGTCAGTGGCCGCATCTTTGCTGCTTGGGGAGGGAGGTGTCCAACAAGAAAAATTGTTGCTGCAATCCAATAAAGTTTGTGGGTGTTTGAAGCGTTAGAGGGCATTTGTCGGCCCGTTTGAAGAGAAGGCCCAGGCGCAGAACGTGCTCAGGTACTTGAAGTCCGATAAAGGGCTGGACGGCTTGGTCACGTGGCGGTCGGTGACCCGCTAGCCCTCAGCCCAGGTGCTTCTGGAAAAAGTGGCGCGTGTGTCCTGGCGGGTACTCGGCAATATGCCCGAACTCGCTGAAACCCAGCTTCCGGTAGAACCCGGGCGCCTGGAAGCTGAAGGTGTCCAGCCAGATCCCCGCACACCCTTTCTCCCGTGCCAGCTCCTCAGCCGCGAGCATCAGCCGCGAGCCCATGCCTTGAGTGCGCATTGACTCAGGCACGCTCAACAGCTCAATGAACATCCAGCCATAGGAAATTTTCCCGTACAGGCCGCCCACCACTTCCTGGCTGGCGGGATCACGCAGTAACAGCCCAAACGTTTCGAACGGGTTCTCGCCGCATTGGCTGATGTTGTATGCCCTCAGCGGCTGAAGGATGGCCTGGCGCTCTTGCTCCGTAACTTCAAAAGACAACTCTATCGCTGATGCCATCTCAATCTTCCTGATGTGAATGCCCAATTCTGCGGACACTACCAGCGATAGCCACCTGTCGCATACAGGACAGTCTTTGCGCCCTCAGCTACACACAGGTCGCAACCGCCCGCGGGCATGCACTTCACCGCCAGTACTCTTGGAGCACCACCCGGGAGATTTCCAATGACTCTACGCGCTTGCTTGGCCGCTCTATTGGTACTGACCGCCTCCACCGCCTTTGGCGCTCCCCGCTACGATCACCTCTATGCGTTCGGCGATAGCTACTCCGATAACGGTGCGGGTGAACGCTTCACCAAGACCCTGGCCACTCTGAAGGTCAAGGATGCCCAGGAACTGCCCGGCTCGTTGTACTGGAAGGGCCGATGGAGCAATGGCCCGACTGCCGTCGAGAACCTGGCCCACGCCTTGAAAACACCCTTGACCGACTACGCAGTGGGCGGCGCCAAGAGTGGCAATGGCAACTACTACGCCTGGATGGAGCCCGCCCGCGACACCGGCGTTTCAGGCCAGATCGCTGACTACCTGAAGTCCGCCAAGGCACACAAAGCCGACCCGAAGGCGCTGTATTTCATTTTCATCTCGGCCAACGACTTTTTTGAATGGGCCGACTTCTCGCACCCAGAGTCGGTTGCCGTACTCAGCCAGAACAGCGTGGCAAATATTCAGAAAGCCACCGAGACACTGATTACAGCGGGCGCAAAACACGTGATGGTAGTGGGCACCACGGATTTGAGTCATGTGCCAGCCGTGGTGCAGGGCAATCAAGTCGAGAACGCGAAAAACTACCAGCAGGTACTGGAACAAAAACTGCCGGTTGTGCTGAGCACATTGGCTAAGGCGCATCAGGTCAGCATCAGCTACTTCGACCACGTGGCGTTCAGCGACAAGCTGCGCGCAGCTCCCCAGGTGGCGGGGTTGAAAGACCTGGATACGCCCTGCCAACACACCTATCCGGACGTGAAGCCGGTGTGTGAAAACCCGGATGCGCATTACTACTGGGATGAATGGCATCCGACGCGCAAGGTGCATGCGCTGGCAGCACAGGCGATGCTTGAAACGTTGAAGGCCGGCCAGTGATTACCCAGGTGACGCCGTCCTACTGAGTCAAGGCGAACACCCACCGATAACCGCTGCTCTTCTGAACGAATCGGGAGAGCCCCCGGTGCTTTTGTCGGTGACATCCACCACGCAGCCACTCACCGGCACGGACTGGACGACTTGATAAGTCGCACCAACGGCAGGGATAAAACTGACCAGGTTTGCGCAACTGCGAAGAGCGTTGGCGCCCTCCTTGTTGACGCCACCGCTGCTCATGACATTCACGTAGATCCAATTAGACATCACCGCACACTGGTCGCCTGCCGATACTGGCGCGGCGTAAACCCGGTCAACGCCTTGAACTGCCGGGTAAACGCACTGTGATCGGTATACCCACACTGCAACGCCACCTCAGTGATCGGCAGCTCGGTATGCAGCAGCCGGTGCGCATGTTCCAGGCGTACCTTCTGGATCATCTGGCGCGGTGTCAGGTGGAACACGCGCTTGCAGTAGCGCTCCAGCTGCGCCACGGAAATCCCGGCGATCCGCGTCAGTTCACCCAACGTGACCCGCCGATTGAAATGCGCCCGGATGTGCTCGTCCACCGCCGCCAGCCGTTGATAGGCCGGGTGGGTTTCGCTGGCGGTTTGCAGGTCGACCGAGATGCCCGCCAGGCCGATGATTGCAGCGTCGCGGCTGTACAGCGGCCATTTGTGGGTCAGGCACCAACCCGGCTCGCGGGTACCGTACAAATGCAATTCCAACTGGTCTTCGAGGACAAATCCCTGCTCCAGCACCCGCCGATCCTGCTCGGTATAGCCGGGCCCCAACTGCGCGGGAAATACCTCGGCGCTGGTTTTTCCCAACAGCGGTTGCAAGTCCTTCAAGCCGCACCGCTGCACCAGGGTGCGGTTGGCCAATACGTAGCGCGCCTGCACGTCCTTGATAAAGATCGCGGCATTGGGAATCACGTCCAGCATCGGCAACAGCAACCCCACGCCGGCCAGTAATTCTTCGATGGTCTGTGGACGATTCGACCCGCTCCCTTGGCATAGGGTCGCGAACGCGCTCTGCATCATGACGCTCTCTCCTGCATTTTGCGGACAGGCCAGGCGCCCGGCGGGCGGTGCCTGGCGAGCAGATTGCCGCATGGCGGTGGCCCTGTCGAGCACTCGCAATTGTGCTGATTTCGTCATCGCAGCCTGCGCAAAACATCAATCGCGGCGCCGTTGATGGGTTCACTGTATGGCCACTGCATGCCTATCCAATAACCCACAAGAAGGCGCCGCCATGTCAGCCCAAGGCAAGTTCAAGAAACAGCTTTCATTGATCGACCTCACCTTTATCGGACTGGGAGCGATCTTCGGTTCGGGCTGGCTGTTCGCGGCCAGTCACGTCTCCGCCATCGCCGGACCGGCGGGGATTTTTTCCTGGTTGCTGGGCGGCTTCGCCGTGTTGCTGCTGGGCATTGTGTATTGCGAACTGGGGGCGGCATTGCCCCGCGCCGGCGGCGTGGTGCGCTACCCGGTCTATTCCCACGGCCCGCTGCTGGGCTACCTGATGGGCTTTATCACGCTGATCGCGTTTTCAAGCCTGGTGGCAATTGAAGTGGTCGCCTCGCGCCAATACGCCGCGGCGTGGTTTCCCGAGTTGACGCAGGCGGGTTCCAGCAACCCCACCGTCCTCGGCTGGTTCGTGCAGTTTGCGCTGCTCTCGCTGTTTTTCGCCCTCAACTACCGCAGCGTGAAGACCTTCGCCATGGCCAATAACCTGGTCAGCGTGTTCAAGTTCATCGTGCCGCTGCTGGTGATCGGCGTGCTGTTCACCTTTTTCAAGCCGGAGAATTTCCACGCCCAGGGCTTCGCGCCGTTCGGCCTGTCGGGGATTGAAATGGCCGTGTCTGCCGGCGGGGTGATTTTCGCCTACCTGGGTCTGACGCCAATCATCTCGGTGGCCAGCGAAGTGAAGAACCCGCAACGCACCATTCCGATTGCACTGATCCTGTCGGTGCTGCTCTCCACTGCAATCTACGTGCTGTTGCAGACCGCTTTCCTCGGCGGCATCCCCACCGAAATGCTCGCCAACGGCTGGGCCGGCGTCGCCAAGGAACTGGCCCTGCCGTACCGCGACATCGCGCTCGCCCTGGGTGTGGGCTGGCTGGCGTACCTGGTAGTCGCCGACGCCGTGATCTCCCCCAGCGGCTGCGGCAATATCTACATGAACGCCACGCCACGGGTGATCTACGGCTGGGCGCAAACCGGAACCTTCTTCAAGATCTTCACCCGCATCGATGAAAAGTCCGGCATCCCGCGCCCGGCGCTGTGGCTGACCTTTGGCCTGTCCGTGTTCTGGACCCTGCCCTTCCCGTCGTGGGAAGCGCTGATCAACGTGGTGTCCGCCGCGCTGGTCTTGAGCTACGCCGTGGCGCCGGTATCCGTGGCCGCCCTGCGCCGCAATGCACCTGACCTGCCGCGCCCGTTCCGGGTCAAGTGGATGGGCTTGCTCGGCCCGCTGTCGTTCATCATCGCCGCGCTGATCGTCTACTGGTCCGGCTGGAGCACCGTGTCGTGGCTGCTCGGCCTGCAAATCCTGATGTTCGTGGTGTACCTGCTGTGCGGCCGTTTTGTGCCGACCCTGCACCTGAGCCTGGGCCGCCAGGTTCGCTCCTCCGCCTGGCTGATCGGCTTCTACGCCGTGACCATCATCCTGTCGAAACTCGGCAGCTTCGGTGGCCTGGGCATCCTCAGCCACCCGTTCGACACCGTGGTCGTCGCCGCTTGCGCGCTGGGGATTTATTACTGGGGCGCGGCCACCGGCGTGCCGGCGCACCTGGTTCGCCTGGAAACCGAAGACGACGAAAGCGAAGCCCCTGAGCCCGACATCGGCCGAGTGCAGCTTGCTTCCTGAGCCTCAGCCAACCACTGAATGGATTGTTCTATGAAACGAGTGCACATCATTGATTCCCACACCGGCGGCGAGCCCACGCGCCTGGTGATGACGGGGTTCCCGACGCTGGCCGGCGAGACCATGGTCGACAAGCTCGACGACCTGCGCACCCGGCATGACCAATGGCGCAGGGCGTGCCTGCTGGAGCCCCGTGGCAACGATGTACTGGTGGGCGCGCTGTATTGCGCGCCGGTCTCGGCCGATGCCACCTGCGGCGTGATTTTCTTCAATAACGCCGGCTACCTCGGCATGTGCGGCCACGGCACCATCGGCCTGGTTGCCTCGTTGCATCACTTGGGGCAGATCGCGCCGGGGGTGCACAAGATCGACACGCCGGTCGGCCCGGTGAGCGCCACGTTGCACGCCGACGGCGCGGTCACGTTGCGCAATGTGCCCGCCTATCGCTATCGCCAGCATGTCTCGGTGCAAGTGCCTGGACATGGCTTGGTCTACGGCGATATCGCCTGGGGCGGCAATTGGTTCTTCCTGGTTTCCGATCATGGCCAGGCGCTGGAAATGGACAACGTCGAAGCCCTGACCGACTACACCTGGACAATGCTCAAGGCCCTCGAAGCCCAGGGCATCCACGGCGAAGACGGCGCCCTGATCGACCATATCGAACTGTTCGCCGACGACCCCCAGGCCGACAGCCGCAACTTTGTCATGTGCCCAGGCAAGGCCTACGACCGCTCGCCCTGCGGCACCGGCACCAGCGCCAAGCTCGCATGCCTGGCGGCCGACGGGAAACTCGCCGCCGGTGAGCCGTGGATACAAGCCAGCATCACCGGCAGCCAATTCGAAGGCAGCTATGAATGGGAGGGCGAACGTGTGCGCCCTTCCATCACCGGCCGCGCCTACATGACCGCCGACAGCACCTTGCTGATCGACGAACAGGACCCCTTCGCGTGGGGCATCTGAACCGCCCCCGCCCCTTCAATCAAACTGGAGCTGAAACAATGAATACCACTATCTTCACCGGTTGCATCCCTGCATTGATGACGCCGTGCACCGCCCAGCGCAAACCGGACTTTGACGCACTGGTCGCCAAGGGCCGCGAACTGATCGATATCGGCATGAGCGCGGTGGTGTACTGCGGCTCCATGGGCGACTGGCCGTTGCTGACCGAGGCCGAGCGCCAGGAAGGCGTGGCGCGCCTGGTGGCCGCCGGTGTGCCGACCATCGTCGGCACCGGCGCGGTCAACAGCCGTGAAGCCGTGGCCCATGCAGCGCATGCGGCGAAGGTCGGCGCCCATGGTTTGATGGTCATCCCGCGGGTGCTGTCCCGTGGCGCATCGGCGACGGCGCAAAAGGATCACTTTGCAGCCATCCTCAAGGCCGCGCCAAACCTGCCGGCGGTGATCTACAACAGCCCTTACTACGGCTTCGCCACCCGCGCCGACCTGTTCTTCGAACTGCGTCGCGAGTACCCGAACCTGATCGGCTTCAAGGAATTCGGCGGTGCTGCAGACCTGCGCTACGCGGCCGAACACATCACCTCCAAGGACGATGACGTGACCTTGATGGTCGGCGTGGACACCCAAGTGGTGCACGGCTTCGTCAACTGCAACGCCACCGGCGCAATCACCGGCATCGGCAATGCACTGCCACGGGAAGTCCTGCAACTGGTGGCCTTGAGCAAGAAAGCCGCCAAGGGCGACGCCACTGCACGTCGCCAGGCGCGGGAGTTGGAGTCGGCGCTGGCGGTGCTGTCGTCCTTCGACGAAGGCTGCGACCTGGTGCTGTTCTACAAGCATCTGATGGTGCTCAACGGCGACAAGGAATACACCCTGCACTTCAACGAGACCGATGCCCTCAGCGATGCCCAGCGTCGTTATGCAGAGAACCAGTACGCGCTGTTCCGCCAGTGGTACGCCAACTGGTCGGCCGAGCAGAACGTCGCTTAAAAATACTCAAGGCAGCAAAGATCAAATGTAGGAGCTGTCGAGCTCCGGCGAGGCAGCGATGGGATCACTGCGGTGTACCTGCCAGACCGCAGCGCCTGCATCGCAGCCTCGCTGGGGCTCGACAGCTCCCACAGTGGATTCTCTTCGCCAAGCCAATCTTTACTTTCCAGGACTACGCCATGACTCTGACGGGCACCATGCTGATTGGTCAGCACTCCATTCCAGGCAGCCGCGAGGCCATCCGGGCGATCAATCCTGCCACCAACCTTGCGTTGGAACCCGCCTACGCCGGCGGCACCGCCGAACATGTCGAACACGCCTGTGCGTTGGCCTGGAGCGCCTTCGATAGCTATCGCGAAACGCCGTTGGCCGCTCGCGCCGAATTCCTTGAAACCATCGCCAACGAAATCGAAGCCCTGGGCGATGAACTGATTCAACGGGCGATGGCCGAGACCGGCCTGCCCCGCCCACGCATCCAGGGCGAACGCGGGCGCACCTGCCAGCAATTGCGCACCTTTGCCCGCACCGTGCGCGCGGGTGAATGGCTGGATGTGCGGGTGGATACTGCACAACCGGAACGCCAGCCGCTGCCTCGCTCGGACCTGCGTCAACGCCACGTACCGCTGGGGCCGGTGGCCGTGTTCGGCGCGAGCAATTTTCCGCTGGCATTCTCGGTGGCGGGCGGTGATACAGCGTCGGCACTGGCGGCCGGTTGCCCGGTGATCGTGAAGGCACACGGCGCGCATCCTGGCACCAGCGAACTGGTGGGCCGCGCGGTGGCCCGGGCCGTTCAGCAATGTGGCCTGCCTGAGGGTGTGTTTTCGCTGTTGTATGGCTCGGGCCGCGAGGTCGGTATCGCGCTGGTGTGCGATCCGCGCATCAAGGCCGTGGGTTTCACCGGCTCGCGCAGCGGCGGTATTGCCTTGTGCCAGGCGGCCCAGGCGCGCCCCGTGCCGATCCCGGTGTATGCAGAGATGAGCTCGATCAATCCGGTCTACCTGTTTCCCGCTGCGTTGAGCGCACGCGGTGAAGCATTGGCACAAGGTTTTGTCGCGTCCCTGACCCAGGGTGCCGGCCAGTTCTGCACCAACCCCGGGCTGGTGATTGCCGTTGCAGGGCAAGCGCTGGACCACTTCGTCGGCACGGCTGCCAACCTGCTTCAACACAGCACTGCCCAGACCATGCTGACACCGGGGATCTTCAAGGCTTACGAAGACGGCGTCAGCGCCCTGACCCGGCATGCTCAGCTCGCAGGTACCGGTCTGCCGGCAGAAGGGCCGAACCAGGGACAGGCCCATTTGTTCGTGACCCAGGCCCGGGACTTTCTCGCCAATCACAGCCTGCAAGCCGAGATATTCGGCGCCACGTCATTGATCGTGCAATGTGCCAACGTCGATGAGGTCCGCCAGGTCAGCGAACACCTGGAGGGCCAACTGACCGCAACCCTGCATCTGGATGACGACGACCTGGCAACTGCCCGCGCGCTGCTGCCGACCCTGGAACGCAAGGCCGGCCGCCTGCTGGTCAACGGCTGGCCGACCGGTGTTGAAGTGTGTGATGCGATGGTGCACGGAGGACCATTCCCGGCCACCTCGGACTCACGCACCACCTCGGTGGGCACCGCCGCGATCCTGCGATTCCTGCGGCCGGTGTGCTACCAGGATTTCCCGGATAGCTTGCTGCCGACGGCCCTGCAACACGGCAACCCATTGCTGCTGCGGCGCTTGCTCGACGGTCAGAGGGAAGCCTAGAACATGTCCGATAACGTCATGCCAGACGTCGCCGTAGTGGGCGCCGGCATCATCGGCGTCGCCTGCGCGCTGCAACTGGCGCGCCAGGGCCGGCGGGTGGTCATCATCGATCAGCAGGAACCCGGCCACGGCGCCTCGTTCGGCAATGCCGGCCACCTGGCGACCGAGCAAGTGTTCCCCATCGCGGATGCGTCGATCCTGACGCGTTTGCCCGCCATGCTCATGGACCCGATGGGCCCGCTGCGCCTGGACTGGAAATACCTGCCGCGTGCACTGCCGTGGTTTACCCGGCTGCTGCTGAACCTGCGCCCGGCGCACTTCCAGCGCACCGTCGCCGGGATCCGCGCGCTCAATGAAGGCAGCCTGGGCGCCTGGCACCGGCTGCTGGGCAGCATCGAGCGCCCGCACCTGATGCGCGAAGACGGCTCGTTGCTGGTCTTCGAGCGCGCCGAGTCGCGACAGGCCATTGATGCATTGCAGGCACGCATGAGTCAGCAGGAAGTGCCGGTGGACCACTGGCACGCCAGCGTGGTGCAGGACGCGGCGCCACAACTCAGCAAAGGGATTCAGGGCGGGTTGTTCTTTCCTCGCACCGGGCATTTTCTCGATCCCTATGGGGTGGTTTGCGAGCTGATGGAAGCGGCCAAAGCCAGCGGGGTGCAATTTCTCAAGCGCCAGGTCGTGGGCGGGAAGCTGGACGAGCACGGTGTTTCATTGCGGACCGACCAAGGCACCGTGGCCGCGCGCCAGGTGTTGATCGCATGCGGTGCGCACTCAGCCAGCCTGACCGGCGCACTGACTGGCAAAAAGGTCCCGCTGGATACAGAGCGCGGCTATCACCTGATGTTGCCCCATGAGCATGGACGGTTGCCGTTTGCGGTCACGTCATTGGAGCGCAAGTTCATCATGACGCCCATGGACGGCGGATTGCGGCTGGCAGGTACCGTGGAGTTCGCCGGCCTTGATCGCCCACCGAACATGGAACGCGCGTGGCAGTTGCATCGACTGAGCCAGGGGCTGTTTCGTCGTGACTTGAGTGCCGAGGACGCGACGCCGTGGATGGGGTTTCGCCCTTCCCTGCCCGACTCGCTGCCGATTATCGACAAGGTGTGCAAGGGCAAGGTGCTGCTTGCCTTTGGGCATCAGCATCTGGGCCTGACGCAGGCTGCGGTGACGGCGGAGTTGATTGCACGGCTGGCATCGCCTGCGGCCGCGTCCAACGGGCTGCCGGCGCTTGAGCCCTACCGGCTGGATCGTTTCTGAGATCATCGGAAACGTCTTGCTACTGTTTCGCACTTTCGGCGATACAAGGCAGGTCATTATCGTGCATGACCTTACGGTTACGCTCCGTTGAGAACCTGCCTTGAACAACCACACCTGTATGCAGCCCCGTCCATCGATGCGCAGAACGCTCCGAAGCGTTGCTTGCGGCATGCTCGCCCTATTGCTCTGCACGACAGCCCTCGCAGAACCGGGCATGCCGCTTGGCCAGAAGTCATTCGAAGCGTATCGCGCCGCTACCTTGCAATGGCTGCGGGACCATCGTGACTTCCAGGGCACCGACAAGGATGCCGAACTCAACTGGAACGCCCCGCAGGAATGGCGCCCGGCGGGTGCCCCCAAGCGCGGGATCATTCTCGTGCATGGCCTGGGCGACTCACCCTGGTCTTTCCACGATATCGGCAGCGCACTGGCCGCCCGCGGCTTTCTGGTCAGGACCGTGCTGCTGCCCGGCCACGGCACGCAACCGGCCGACATGCTGCAGGTGCGCATGGAAGACTGGCGCCGGGTGGTGGACGAACAGGCTGCGATCCTTCGCGCAGAGGTGGGAGAAATCTACCTCGGCGGCTTTTCCACCGGCGCCAACCTGGTACTCGACTACGCCTACAAACACGACGACGTCGCGGGGCTGCTGCTGTTCTCTCCCGCGTTCCAGTCCAGCATGACCTACGACTGGCTGACACCCCTGATCAGTTGGGCGCGCCCCTGGCTGCTGGCGCCAGACGCCAGCCGGCCACAACAGAGCCTGGTGCGCTACATGACAGTGCCCACCAACGGTTTTGCCCAGTTCTACCGCAGCAGCCGGCTAGCGCGCCAGGACCTGGAGCGGCGCCCCTATGACAAGCCGGTATTCATTGCCGTCGCAGCCCACGACTCAGTACTCGATACGCACTACGTGCTGGAGACCTTCCAGCAACGCTTCAGCAACCCCCATAGCCGCCTCGCCTGGTACGGCACATTGCCAGAGAGCGCCTGGGATACCCGCCGTGTAAAAGCGCGTACCGACTACCTGCCGGAGTTGCGAATCAGCCAGTTCTCCCACATGGGGTTGCTGTTCTCACCCGACAACGCTCTGTATGGCGAACAGGGCAGCCTGCGGTTTTGCTGGAACGGCCAGACGGACGACGCAACCCGCGCCTGCGAACAGGGGGCCGACGTGTGGTATTCGGACTGGGGCTACCGTGAGCCGGGCAAGATGCACGCGCGGTTGACGTTCAATCCGTATTTCACCTGGCAGCTTGGGGTGATTGACGAGGTCCTGGGCAAGCAGGACCTGGCGAGTCATTAAACGGCAAATCCGGTAAACCGCGTTTATCCCGCGACGCCCAGGAACGGCAGCGCCAGGTACAACTTGATCACGATCGCATTGGTGATATCGATGAAAAAGGCGCCCACCATCGGCACCACCAGAAATGCAATCTGCGATGGCCCGAAACGCTGGGTCACCGCCTGCATGTTCGCAATGGCAGTTGGCGTGGCACCGAGCCCGAAACCGCAGTGCCCCGCCGCCAGGACCGCCGCGTCATAGTTGCTCCCCATCACCCGGAACGTCACGAAAATCGCAAACAGCGCCATCATCAACGCCTGCGCAGCCAGCAGGATGAAAATCGGCAGGGCCAGCGCGGCGAGGTCCCAGAGCTTGAGCGACATCAATGCAATCGCCAGAAACAACGACAGGCTGACATTCCCGAGCACCGAGACTTCGCGCTCGAATACCTGGTGCCAGCCCAGCGCCGACAGGCCATTACGCAACACCACACCGACAAACAAGACACACACAAACGTCGGCAGCTCAAAGGCCGTGCCCTGGATAAAACCGCTGAGGAACGTGCCCACTTGCAGGCTGATGGCGAGCAGCGCCAGGGTCTCGATAAAGGAGAAGGAGGTGATCAGGCGCTCTTGATTCGGCTGCTCGAACCCTTTTGGCCCTAGCGGTTGTACCGGCGCCAGGGCGGGCGTCTGGACGCGCTTGATCAGCAGGCGAGCGACCGGGCCGCCAATCAGGCCGCCGAGCACCAGGCCAAAGGTCGCGGAAGCAATGGCCAGTTCGGACGCCGACGCCACGCCATACTTCTCGCTGAACACCGCGCCCCAGGCCGCGCCGGTCCCGTGCCCACCCGACAGCGTAATGGAGCCCGCCAACAACCCCATCAATGGATCGAGCCCCAGCGCCTTGGCCAGCGCAATCCCCATCGCGTTCTGGACCACCAGGAGCGCCGTCACCACCAGCAGGAAAATCCCCAGCACCCGCCCGCCTTTCTTCAGGCTGGCGAAATCCGCATTCAAACCAATGGTGGCAAAGAAAGCCAACATCAGTGGCGTCTGCAGCGACGAATCAAACCGGACCTCAATGCCAGCGAGCATACGCAGGACCAGAAGCAGCACCGCCACCACTAAACCACCGGCCACCGGCTCCGGAATATTGTAAGTGCGCAGGAAATCGATTCGAGCGACCAGCCCGCGCCCAAGTAAAAGCACCAGGGAGGCGGCGACCAGCGTTGAATAGAAGTCGAGTTGAAGCATGGGGCAGCTCTCTGTAGTTATTTATGACGAATCGGGGCAGGCCTATCGATCCTTCGGAACAACACAGGAAGAGTAGTAGTACGACGCCATCTTTAACCTCGGAAAAGTCCTAACGTTGCCGAACGGAATCCCCAGGACGTTCAGGCGAAAGACTTGCGAAGCGCAATCTGAAGGGGCACGACGAGAAAATCGAGTGCATGACAATGGCTGCAGAACTGCGTCTGGACGGGCGCTTTACAGGTTCCGCGGCATCCTGCCGACTCAGCGCCCATTCGAATCTGCCCTACCTGGCCGTGCTTCTGTGTTGGCCAATGATTACCAAGGGACAATTGCGGCCGCTCTGTTGCTGGGCGTCGCAACGGCGCTGGCCGCGAACCTATACCCTGGGAATAAATATTTCCAATAAAAAAGCCCGCTCAATGCGGGCTTTTTTTCCATGATTATCCGGAAAAAGGTATGGGTTCAACCATATAGCAATCAACGCAGTCTGAAGTGATGACGTTATCCAAGATCAGAGGGGATTCGGTCGCAGGTCGAAGGAACCCCGTACGAATGGATGCGGTATAGACCCCAACGTTTACTGTATTGAGGCGAGCCCTTGCGTTAATCGACACACAATCAATGCTGTAATTCATCCCCATCCCCAAGCCGCAATTTTCACCACCTGAATTAATCACGCGGGTAGAGTCCTGCCCCTCGATGACGACACCCCAGGCGGTCTGTTCAGGATCGACACCTGGCTCTGTAGCCGTGCAATAACTATCAAGAATGGTGTTGTACTCACCACCGTTGTCCAGCAGCAGCATGCAGCGCCCAGTCCAGTCGACCGACGTGATGTTCTCGATCACACAGTGTTGTGCGTAGTGCAGATGCAGCCCTACCGCAGCGTCCCCGGTGAATTCAAGGTTGCGGATGTACACGTTTTTAATCGGGTCACATAAAGCCACGATTGCGCCCTGGGGATGATCACGTTTGATTACGCGATTAACAATCAATGAGTTAGCCAGCACATAAATAACCTGGCGAACCTCCAGCGGGCCGTCGAGTGGCATCGGGTAGGTTGCAAAATCGGTTGAAGCATCCGAGATGACGATCCAGGAACCGTTTGTGTACGGAGTGGTATCAGCCACGGAGATTTCGGTCGTATTGACGTAGGCCGGCGCGGTCAGATAACTGCCCGGGCGAACATTACCCTGGTAGTCGATGGCGGCATAACTCGGATCTGTTGGGTCCAGCGGGTTACGACCGATCCCTGAAACGTCGATAGTGACCTTTTCGATCCCTGGTGCTGGCTCGATGATCTGCCCACTGTAGGGCCAATTGTCATCACGGTTTAGCAGGACTGTTGTCCCGATTGGGCAGTCAGTGCCATTGATTTGAATCCAGCGGTATCCGGCCTTCATCACCGACTGGAGTTGAGGGCCGTTATCCGCAGAGGGATCCGGCGTAAAAACATAAGGGGTATCGCTGTAAATTGACATATGACTTCTCCTGATTTCCCATGGCCATTTTTTGGCGAAACAACTGTACATGCATACAGCTAAAAATTCTACGAAAGCAGCACCCTCTAGCTATTGCCCACCGACGCCGACATACGCATCACGCGTATCGGGCGCGTGATCTACGTTGTGGCGTTCAGGGAGGCTCATGGGAGACGGGAAAAGAAGATGCCGAAGCATGCTCGAAAGAAGCACAACGGGATAAATCGACAAGCCAGGAAGGGACGCCGAATTGTCATTTTGAGGAGGTAGGTTGCAAAGGCTTCGCAAATCGCAACAAAAAGGGCGCACCTTTCGGTGAGCCCTTCCAGACCGCCCAGCAAAGCGGATTCTGTTTGGTCGGCGCGATAGGACTCGAGCCAGCGCCCCCCACCATTTGAAGGTGATCCCGAGAAATCTGCAACCGATTGATCCATAGGGGAAAATTCGCCCTTTGAAAGGCTACGAATTTCCCGTTTAACCTTATAAGAATCATTAACTTAGCGTTGTCTATTCCTACAGTAATCAACCATTCACAGTGTCCTGCCGAACCGAGCAACTCGAAATCCTCTCACTACACCGAAACACGTCTACAATTTCAGCAATTCGAACGGATCTTCGATTACCGCGATACAAAGGAACCATCATGCCACTTATCAATTTTCGAACACGTTTCGCGCTTTCGGCAAGCTTGCCATGACAAGTTGACTATTCTGGCGCGCAGATGAGCGGCATGACGCTGCCTCAAAAGGCGCTCAAGACAATAAATAATGCATGAAGTGTGCTTTTTTAAGTTTTGTTACTACAGGGATAGTCGAACATGCTTTTATTTTTATCAGCTGTTTTACTGTGCATTCCACTAAGAATATTCGTGCCTGCTCTCGGCGTTGAAATTGCCCCATCTGACTTGCTATGCCTACTTATCCTCCCTTACATACTAATCATTCACCACAAGATAAATAAGTGGCTGCTACTCAGCATAATTTTCTCTTTCATCTCACTAATATACATACAATTATCTATCCAGCCGGGAAACATCGCCAGATCTATTTTCTCCATAGCGTTTTTCTTCAAGCCATACCTGGTCTATTTGCTGGGTAGAAACATTGGAGAGTCAAGCATTCACCCTGACAGGTTCAACAAGACATTGATTTATCTACTCACGGCAACCGCGCTTGCAGCAACGGTTGACGCGATTTTCATGAAGGGCCACGTTACTATATTTACTGAATTTGAGCGTATCCCAGGCGAAGTCATTTACGGTGCCGTCTTCGACCCTACATTTTTCGGTATGAAATTTCATGGTAGCAATGGGATAAATGGAATAGCTGTATTTTTTTCGACGGCATTCATGATTTGTCTAGCGCTAGGCGTAATCATGAAACCCAAAAAAAGCATACGGATTATTTCGTACACTGGAATGTTGTGCAGCTTAATACTCGTCCTAGGCAGTGGATCTAGACAAGCTGCATTTGGTTTAATCGTTAGTTGCTTATGTTGCTTCTTCGCGGGAAAAATGACAGTCGGCAGGATATTTAGAGCTGCTCTATACATCACGCTTGCCATCGTTACATCTGCAACCATAATAGCGATTTTTTCAGACTACTTTATTGAATTATTCGCCAAAATACTTTTGATGACAGACAACATCTACTCTGGAAATTGGGATGGGGTTTCATCAGGAAGATTAGGCCTGTACATGATAATTATTGATGACTTAATAAGCAGCCCGATATTTGGTACTGGCTTTGGTGGCTATGGGCTTTTTAACTCTGAGCTTGGCTACTTCGATAACGATGTGAGCACATCAGGTTATACGCCACACAATCAATATTTAGGTGCCATTTGGAAAATGGGAGGTCTTGCTGGATTGTTCTATCTGATATTCCTGTGGAGCATCGTAAAACCTTTCTTCAAAATCCCTCAAAGCGATGAATTTCAAAAGAGATTTTACATTGCAATGATGGCAATGGTCATACCATTCTTTACTGTATTCAATGTATTTCAAGATGGTCTGTCTTCCCCATCTACAGGCCCTATATTTCTGCTGATACTGGGTTTCTACTGGCGACGCGCATTCGACTTAAGCTCCAAAAATAATTCAACAATGCCTGCCCAACCTCACGCTGCACTCCATCCGTTAAATTAAAATAAAAGCATAAGCGGTACTATGCGAACGTATAGTCTTTTTAGAGGGCCTCGCGAAACGTTATGACTGCCAGTCTTAGGCAGCCTTCGGGTCGGGGGAAAGAGAAAGCCATTCAGGGGTTATTTTTTGAGAGAAGAAGGCCAAGACTCGGCCTTCTTCGCACTACCTCTTAAATGACATTGAAGCATTGAGAGGCGAACAAACTCATAACACAGCTAGAGCTTATGATAAACCCCGCTTGCTAAAGATAAAGCAATCAACGTTCTCTGGACTCTCGTATGTGTCAAGAATTAGAGGACGTTCCGTTCTCGGCCGGATATAACCACTTCGGATAGAGTGGGTATATACGCCGACATTTACATTATTCCTGCGTGCTCTTGCATCGACAGCTACGCTATCAATACAGTAATTCATTGCACTGCCATTACCGCAAAATTCACCGCCGCTATTCACCATCCGGGATGAATCCTGACCTTCCATGACTACACCCCAGGCATTTTGTGTTGGCCCACCACCAGCCTCTGTCCCGGTACAGTAGCAATCAATGACTGAGTTATTGCTACCGCCGTTATCAATGAGAACAAGCGACCGCCCAGTCCAGTTAACAGAGGTAATATCTTGAATAGTGCAATGCTGGCCGTAGTGAATATGAACTCCGACAGCAGAGTTCCCAGTGAACTCCAGGCCTCGAATTATAACGTTACGAATCGGCACGCACGTAGCAACAATGGCTCCATCCGGATGTCCTTTTTTGAGAACATTGTTGATCACCAGCGACCCGCTGAATACTCGAATAACCTGCCGAACTTCCATAGGACCATCAAGTGGAAGCGGCTGCTTATGGAAGTCTGTTGAAGCATCGGAAATTACAATCCAGTCCCCAGCTACATATTTTGTCGGATCATCGACAAAAATTTCATTCTGATTCAGAAAAGCTTCCCGCGTTAAAAAACTTGCAGGCCGGACCTTCCCTTGATAATCAAACGCTGCATAGCTCGGATCGGTAGGTACTTCCGGATTTCGACCAATTCCGCTTGAGTCAATAAGCACCTTCTCGATGCCTGGTGCGGGCTCAATGACCAGACCGTGAACCGGGGTTAGGTCGGCCTTATTCAAGGGCACGGTAGTCTTGATCGGGCATACGTCGCGGTTAATTTGAATCCAGCGATATCCGGCTTGAATAATTGATCTGAGCTGAGGCCCATTGTCGAGCGTGGCGCTTGGCGTGAATACATATGGTGTCGCGTAGTACATAGACATTACTTCTCCTGATTAGTGGCTATCCTTAACCACTGGATATACTGTACATACATACAGCACAAAATCAAAGCAAAGCAGCCATATTTTTGTTTCGAGATTTCTCTGGCGTACGCATGACAAGCCCGCAGCGCGATCACGACGCTCCCCCATTCGTGGGTGATGGCGATAATTCGTTGAGCATGAGCTGAGTAACGTTTGGCTCTACGGACTGCATGAAATCCTGTGGTCGCTCAGGCAGAAGCGCCGCCCTCAAGATCCCGTTGACCCGCTCTGCCAAAGCATTTTGGTAGCAGTCAGTCATAGCCGCCCGTCATGGAACACCGGATGCCGTGTTTCGCGTGCTGTTCCTGGTACATTCCCAAGCGATACTGGCCGGCTCTGTCCGAGTGATGAACCAGTGGCTGCGCGGTTTGAGCCTGATTCACGGCTCGACGTAACCTGCACTACCGACTCGGTGTGCAGACTTTCATGGACCTGGTAACCACGACCTTTCGCGAAAAAGCATCCGTCACAAGTCTCAGATAGGCCACACCTTTCTGAACGGGCAGTTAGGTGATGTCAGCTACCCGGATTTTTTCCGGACCGATTGGAACAACCTGATCAGGACCCGGTTTAAGTAGGTGCGGATGGCGCAGAAAGCGATGATGACTGTCGGTCGTCTTGTGCTACGCCCGCTTGCGGACCACCAGTAAACGCCTTCGGTGCAGGATCGAAAACAGCCGATCTCGCCCCACTTGCAGTTCAAGTTGAGGCTGGCAACGCAGCAAGTGGTGCAGCTTTCGGGTACCCAAACGCGGCCGACGCTGACTTTTTTGTTGAACGAAGTCGGCAACTTTCTGATCCAGAACCAGACGAGTTGCATCGGTGCGATTGCGTTTGCAGTAAGCCTGTCGGCTTATCCCCAAGCACTGGCAAGCCCTGCTGATGCTCAGGTTCTGGATTGGTTTATGCGCGAGGAATTGCCGGGACGCTTTTTTACGACAGAGAGACCGTAGGCGTTTTTCAAGACATCCACGACCGCCTCGAAAAACTGCGCTTTCTGATTGGAAAACGCCAACTGTTCTTCAAGCATCTTTGATGCGTTGCCATGGCGTTAGTGGTCGGTTTCTGTCGGGCACAGACCCCATCCCGGCGAGCCAATCTATGTGCCGGGGCTACACTCTTGCCGACCACGCTTGCGTAACCGCGTCAGAACGGTGGTTTTGCCTTGAATCCGGTAGCGCTCTTGAGCCTATTTACAGCCCAGCTCGCCGTTTCGACTTGGTCGACGACCGACAATTTAAAGGTCAGCGTGTAGTCTCGATGACTACGCCTTTTTCCTGCCTCCATTACGCCCTCCTGGAAATAGATCAGAAGGTGTAGACCTCATTCAGGACGAAACACAGGCAACAAAAAAGGGCCCACCTTTCGGTGAGCCCTTCTAGACCGCCCAGCAGAGCGGATTTTGTTTGGTAGGCGCGATTGGACTCGAACCAACGACCCCCACCATGTCAAGGTCTGCTTGAGCAAGCTGCAAGCCTTGCTGCTCTTGGTTTCCACAGAACGCCCATTCACATCATGAGGCGTCAACAATGGCCAATTTTCGTTTACTTCCGTCCGGTAACTGGAATGCTCAGGTACGGGTAAAAGGTAACCCCCCTCAGTCGAAAACCTTCAGCACCAAAGCTGACGCAGAGTCATGGGCGAACCAACTCGAAGCCGTAACGATGGACCGCAAGCATCACACCATTTACACGCTGGGCATGACCTACTGCGAGACCATGCTCAAGGGCAAAGGTAGCTACGATCATGCGTTGAAGATTGTGGAGCATCTGGGCAAACACTTCTGGCAGCCAATCCACGACATCACGCCGCAGATGATCAATGACTTCAAGATCATGCGATTGAAGACAGTGAAGCCGTCCACGTGCAGAACGCAGCTTGCATTCATGTCCCGCTTCTACAGGTTCGCAAAGCGCGGCTTACTGATCGACATCCACAACCCTGTGAGTGATATCGCTCTACCCAAGCCGGATCGCTCCTCCGACAAGGTGATTCATAAAACTGAGCTTGACCGACTGCTGGCGAAGATGTCCCCGACGATGCAGCTCATCGTTGAACTGGCCTACGAAACTGCCATGAGGCGGTCCGAAATCCTGAAGCTGACAAGAGAATGCCTGCACCTCAAAGAACGTATTGCCGATGTGATCGATGGAAAGAACGGCACGCGATCTGTCCCCCTCACCTACCGCGCCGTTGAGATTCTTGAACTCGCCCAGCTGTGGGCCACTGTGGAACGCCACCCACTCGGCATGATCTTCACTGTGACTCCCCACGCCGTTTCTCAGGCTGTGCGTCTGGCACGTGTCAAGGCTGGACTTGATAGCAGCGTCAAGCTGCACCAGTTAAGGCATACCAGAATTACCAATGTGGCGAAAAAAGGGTTTAACAACGCTCAAATCATGATCGTTTCAGGGCACCGAGATACCCGATCAGTTGCACGTTATTCCCACCTGAACGCAAGGGATGTTCTTCACCTGATTGACTGAATGACCAGCGAGGGAAGCCATTTGCCACACTTCTGCCTGATGGAAGATTGGCGAATGGCAAATATCAAGCACTATTCGTGCCAACCATTGACAAAATGGCATTTGAATGTTATAATGGGTTACAGAGATAGGAAAAACTTCCCCACCCTCTTCAACCCCATTTCTCCTAGCAACTCGTTAGAGTTCGCTTCCCCCGACCCGGCTTCCATCCGTCCAAGCGCCAGCAGTTCGCCGGTCGATAACTGTTAGATACAGAGTGCGGACTTTGTATCGGCCACCGCCCTTGGCTCTTCGAATGGGCAACTAATTCAGCACCAAATGAAAACAAGCATCGGCTACACAATCAAGGCAGGGCGCCTCCAAGCTAACCCTGCCTTTTTTGCGCCTGTCATTCCGCATCACCCCGTTATCACCACAACTTTGAAAGAGGAAAGCCAAACAATGGCCCACGTCACCCGCACGTGTAAAAACCCGGCATGCCGGAAACAATATGAGAGCCGAACAGCCCGCTCTTTGTATTGCAGCAAACAGTGCAACACCGAGTACCACAGACGAAATACCAGCAAGACAGTTCACATTGGCCGATTGTCCGTAGAGTTTCAGGACTGCGAAGACAAGACGCTGGAGCAGCTTCACAGCATTGTAGAGAGTTGCCTCACTGACGACATGAGAAAAATCATAAATAACGAACAATCAACCACAACAGGAGAGACGCAATGATCCAGCAAGCAGACCAAAAGGAGCTTAAAGCTCGTATCGAAATCGCACAGGCAGGTTACAAGGACAAGAAATCAGGCATCGACTTCTTTGCCGAAACAGACCCCGTAAGCGGTCGCCCAATTGCGAAGCATGCAGAGGGCGGCACAGTAGTCTTCCAGTGTTCTACGCCACTCGACATCCTGCCAACGTACTTGGAACAAATCCAGAAGGGATTTCAACCTCACCCGTTGTCAGTTGTTCAAATTGACCACGAGCGCTTCGATATTTACTTTTATAAGCCTGCCCAAGTTATCCAAGCCGCACTTGAACAGATTGCCAAAGACGAAACCGCTAGGTATCACGCCGAAGTCGAAGCCCATAATGAACAGTTCATCCAGCAGCAGATTGACGCCCAGCTACGTGTTGACCTTGCCCGCGAAGAGCGGGAGCGAGCACTAGCCGAGACAGAACGCCGGGCTAAAGTTGAACGCGACATTCGTGCCACTTTCCAGCCAGTAGACGAAGTGACTCCGCCTGTCACGAAAGGGCGTAAATGATGGATGGCCTTACGAAGTTGCTATTGCAGCGTCACGCCCCCAACGACCCAAGGCTAGCAGAATCCCCGGATGCCCTCACAGCAGTTGCTAAGTCCACGGGTATGACTGTAGTTATGTCGGCAAATGACTACAGCGACAGTGTGATTTTCGCAGCCGTCACGAAGTTTAATCGAGAGCACCCAGAGTACATGTCATATTCATTTACATTGCCCATAGCTACTAACGGTATTGCTGCTGGTAGCTGGGTGCTAACAGATATCACGGAGATTTAATGGAAAAACCAGCATCACCGGAACAAGTTCTGAAAAAAGAACCACAGCAGTATCGTAGTATCACCAAAATGAGCCCCTCTGTTAACATTCGTGGGTTTGTTTGTGCTCTCGGTCAGCACCTTCGTAGTTACATTTCCATCGATATCGAGTTCAATTACCAGTGGGCGAGGCTCCCAGATGGAACGGTCTACTTTGCATTATCTGGTAGCCGGGCCGTCCAAGATGCTTTCAAGGCATACTTGATTAACAATAAGGGCAGCACCCTTGAAAGTTCAGAACATGTAAGCTACGGGCGTAACAACTCGGCGTTTCATCGTGCGTTCAATGAATACTTCGAGCAGCGTAAGAGCCTTCACGGATTCGGTTGTGGGGGTTCACAATGAGTGCCCATAATGAAGAGATTGCACGCCTAACGGGTAGTTTGATCTTCGATGTGAAGACAGGTCCGCTACTTGCGTTCGAGCAGATGCTTAAACGTGTTCAAGCCAGCATGGCGGGAATGATGAAAACAGCGGATGACTTGAACAAGCGGCTTGATCGTAAACTTGGAATCTCAACCAAGCGTGACGCATCAGCAGCGGCGAATACAGCAGCTCAGCGTAGTCTCGATAAGCAGGTTGCCACCGAGGCAAAGTTGTCTCGCCTACGGCAGTCGCAGTTCAGAGCGGCACTTGCTGAGCAGAAGTTAACTTCTGCGGGCAACCGCGAAGCTGCATTCCTGCAAAGCGCGTCCTTGAAACAACAAGTCACCGCCGCCGTGCTTTCAGCCAAGCAACGCAAGGCCGAGCAAGAGGCATTGAAAGTCGATCTTGGAAGGGCGAAGGTACAAGCATCGGCAGAACAGTCAAAGATTCGAGAAGCGCGACTAGCTGACATCCTGCAACGTCGCCAAGAACGTACAGTTCAATTGCAGCAACAGGCTGCGCTGCATCAGTCCAAGTTGCAGCGTGCCGAGGCGAGCCTAGTAGCAGCTCGTGAACGTGGTATTCGGCTCGCTGAGCGTCACCAAGCATCCAAACTCGTCAGCGCTGCCCGTGAAGCCAGAGCCGCTGTCAGAGGCGAACAAACAGCAGGGCGTTACAGTATGGCCCAAGAGCGTTTTGCGGCTTGGAAGGCCCGTCAGGATAGCCCGGAGAGTTCCGGGATAGGCGGGTTCACCGTTGGCCTTGGCGCTGCTGGGGCGGCGTTGTACGCCCTCACAGAGGCAGCCGGTTATCTCGGTAAGCGTATCGAACAGCGCCAAGAAACAGCCGCCGACAATCAGCAGTTCGACAACACGTTGCTGGCCGCTGGCAACAACGACAAGGAGCGAGCACGAATCAAAGCAGCGTACATCGGCAACAGCCAAGAGTACGGAATGAAGATCGACCGCGAATCCGCCGTCGCTTACTCAAACATGATTCAAGGCTTCCGGGCTCAGGGGAAAACACTGGAAGAGGCCATCCAGTTGCAGAAGGACCAGGCTGCCGTATTCCGTATCGGCAATCTCGACAAGACGCAGCAATACTCTGCCGCCCTCCAGCTCAATCAGGGTTACTCGAAAGACCGATTCATGGGGCAGGATCTACGCCCTCTGACCGATGCCCTTGGCACACGTCTAACAACGATCCTATACCAAGCAATTGGTAAGGCGCTTGGTTACAAAGGTGACGTGAACAAGCTCGCCGGGTTCGTGCTCGAAGCCCAACACGATGGCAAGGTGAACGGTGCGATGGTTCAACAGGGTCTACGTGACATCGTAGCCCAATCACCGGAACTACTTGAACGTCACAAGCGCTCCTTGGATGCACAGGCTGTACGTGTTGAGAACGATCAGTACTTGCGGAGCGTAGGCGTAAATGAAAGCCCCGAACTGATCGCAGCGCTAGGTGATCGTCTTACGGCAGAGCGCCAGCTGATTGAAAGCACCACCGGCCTGAAAGCGGCTTTTCGAGACGTTGACATCGTGCTGGTAAAACTTCAGACCAGCATGTTGAACCTGCTCGCAGGAAAGAATGCCGACAACAGCGAGAAGACTCCGCAACAGCGGGCAGAGGAAGTTGGGGCGGGATTCTTGATCGAGGGTAGCGGTATTGATCCATTCGCCATTAACGGAAAGAGCGGTGGCTCTCGCACAGCCCAAGGCCAACTTGATGAAGAGGCACGCGACCCAGTTTCAAAGCTGTGGCGCCTCCTTGGTGTTGGCAATGACTTGCAAAAAGTGGCCGATGACAACCGCCAGCGTTGGGGTCAAGTTGGGTTCAGCGACCATGCACCCCTGGACCCGAGACTGCCAGCACTTGATACGTCTGGGCTGAATACTCGTGCATTGCCTGACTTCGGCAAACATCTTGAAGACCTGTTGAGCCAGTCGGACCCAAACAATGCAGTTGCAAAAGTTGCAGCTCAAGCAGTTGCTACAGCATCGCGTGCTACTCCGGGTAGTCGTGGCGAAATGGTTTCTGATGATCAGTCTGCTAAAGGTGGGACAACCATCAACAACCAAACAACCGTAAACGCTCCCCCTGTTGAAATCACAGTGAACGTGAAGACGGATGCTAACGCTACTGAGATTGCGACCGCTGTTAGCGGACAAGTTCGTGAGGAAATGCAGAAGACTTTCCAAGCCTATCTTCCCAAGGAAACTATGTGAAATACGAAGACATTGCTGCACAACCTGATTACCACGCTGCTGCAACCCAATACGTGATCGAAACATACGGAGAGCAAGTTGCTCTCCAGTTACCCGACGTGGCCGACACAGTTTGGCAGTCCATTTTGATGGGGATGCCTGAGCAACTTTGTTGGATATCCATCCTCAGTGGTCACCGACTGCCACCACCAAACACGGAAACAGAATGATGAATCAAATTTACCGTGACGCAAGTCTAGCAATGCACGCCGCGTACGAACTTTCACAGAGACTCCACAGACCCGTGTGGCGCCACACAGGCGTTGATAGCCGCGGGGCCACTGTTTGGGTAGTTAGTCTTGAAAGCGACGCTGCAACCGCACTACAAGGGCTTATGGCCTAACTCCTTACAGTAACTTGTAAGCGTAAAGTTGATTGACAAGCTGGGGTATTTGGCGTATGTTCGCCACCTTCTTTCAGCAAACCAGCACCGAACGATCTCGACTTGCCCCAGTGCAGCGTCAGGCGTCGGTTTCGTGCTGTCTGGAATTTGACCTATCTACTTCTCAGCAGTTCACAGGGGGCACCGTGCCCCCTGTACATAGGTCAATTTGCCCCCTGTGACAGAGGGCATGCTGCCCCATTAGTAAGATAGAAAGTATTAAGAAAGAAAATAGTAAGACTGATGCAGCGCCAGAAGCACCCTTTGGGTTTTGTTGCACGGTAAAGCAGAAGAGCTTTCAGGGCGTATCGATCATATGAATTGATCGTGCAAGGATCTTCAATCACCGGTGCTCGCACCACAGCTAAGTTAGATAGAGTCCACATGGGGCATCCTGCCCTCTGTGAGTTTTCATCGTGCAAGGAGACAAATGAAATGAACATTCAGTTCCGGCAACACAGTCGTGATTGGCTTAAGGCTGGTAACGGCAATGGTGGTCCAAGTGCAGCAGCTCGCGTTGCTCACATGATCGAAATGATAGCGCTGTATCGAACGGGAGCGTTGGAAGAATCCAAGTTCCTAGAACATATCAAGAACCTTTGAAAATACATACGAGGAATACGATGACCGAGAAATTTTGCAAGCTTACACACGAAATCATGAAGGCAACGCACTGGACCAGCAGAACCACTGGCGAACAATTCAAGCTTACAGGTGATCAGAAAATCATGTGGGTGTGGATGGAGAGTCGCTTTCACTTCTTTCAGTTCATGGGTAAGCACTGGTTTGATAACCAAGATGACATTGCAGTGTCTACAGGATGTGACCCAAGTACAGTGAAGCGTTTTATCGCCAAGCTGGCACAGCATGGTTACATCGAAGTTGAGCGCCAGAAGGGAAGAGGGTTTATCCGCTCCAATAAGTACGAAATCTTAGCCCCACTTCAAGTGCATACCGGTAAGGTTCCTACAAGCTCCACTGGGGTGAATGGCGACGTTGCTGCTCCTATCGTGAGGAGTGTGGTAGATACCCCTGTAATCGCGCCTCAGGAGCTTACAGGCGAGTTGATTCCCGTATTCGAAGACATACCACTCGATGCATACACAGATACACTGCCACAAGCTCCTGTGGTCGTGCATAAGCGCCTACAGTTGTTCGCGGATACGTTGGACGAAGTGTCGGATGATAATGCCCCTGTCTTGATGCAGGGGCCTGCAAATGAGAGTGCCGGTGACAACCCATTACCTTGGTAGCGTTAACTCTTCGTGCTGTCGATGGCGAAGTTGATGAACGCTGAACAGCAGATAAGCATGAACCTGGCATCCGCTTGGGTAAGTGCTGATTCGTTATCCATCAAGGAGTGACGAATGCCGCTAGCATCATTGGTGTATCCGTAAAGTGCAGAGAAAGCAGTCTTTAGGCTTGGGTGAAGGTTGTGGTGCTTTTCCAGAATTTTCAGTGCTTGGCCAAGCGTAGCCTTTTCATCACCTACAAGTTTCTTTGCCAGAGACTCAACAGCACTGATGCTTTCTTTAATCGAATTTCGGTAGTCTGGGTTTTGTTTGTCTGTCAGAAAGCCAAGGGATGTCTGGAGGTGAGTTCTGGCACCTGCATATTGATCCGAGCTAGCTATCGCTCTTTCTATCTCGTCTATCTCTTCGGATGATGTAATAGGTACCAACTGCCCACTGACAAATCGATATGCTGAGTTCTCACGCGCCAATACGATGTTGAATTCATCGATGAGTGTTTGTTTCGTGCCGTGGTGGTCCAATTTCACGATAAACTCTATAAAGCTGTAGGTTCGATGCCAGCTCATCTTAAAGTAACTTTCTTTTATAGTTGTTTTAAGGGTGGACCATGAACTGGGGATTGTGTCTACGGGAGCTTTGTAGAAGTCGCTGTAAAGTTTTTCGGCGAAGTCTTTGAAGTTTGATGTGCGAAGTCGGTCAGGGAAACTTCTTTCCCTAGAGTAATATCCTGACAAGCACTTAAGTGTTAGCACATTCCAAAGGGAGTTCTTTAATTGTGTGTCAATATTGTCAACTTGTGCGACCTTGACTACTGGTATTAATCCCATGCGCTGTGAAAAACTTAGGTGGTTCATATCCTCAGACATACAGCTTCCTTCCAGTAGTCGATGGTACGGATGGTAGCTGATGGCTATGTGCCTGACTACGGTCATCGAAACCTCGGCCATAACTCCAAAACAACCCGTTGAAACCTACCCAATTCCCATGGCCGCTGTGGCTGATGCCTCGCAGGGTATAATTTGTAGCACGTCTGTAGCCCAGTGTTTCCGTGGGGTGTGGTGGCCGAGTGGTTAAGTTCGACCTTGTGCGGTCTACCGAAACCGGTTTCTTGCACAGAATTCGCCACTCCGGCACCGATTCACCGTTTTCGTGCAACACGGCAACACCCAGTCCCGGCCAGCTCACCAATGGTCTAGGATTTCGGGCACCAAAACCGAGGATGCCTCTCATGGATGACCTGAACGAAGTGACAGCCGATGCCTTGGAGTTGCTCATGCTGAACCAGAACGCTTTGGGCGCTTGTATCGAAGAGATAGCCCTGTGGCTTCGTGAAGAGGGGGCGGAGGCAGCTCACAGCAACATTGCTGGCGCCCTTGAAACTCTCAATACAAGCAATGAAGGCATCGCCAGCATGATCAGGGTTCTACGTAGGTAGGGCGGGTAGCCCAACGGGCGACCGTTGACCAGATGGGGTTTACCGCCTTCACTGAGGTTTCGCCCATTTCGGGCTAGTGGAGAGTTGACATGCCCGCATACGGACCAGAAGTATTTGATGAATTACTCATGCGAATTCACGAAGGCCAACATGAGGTATCCGGGAATGATCTTGGGCCATTCCGAAACCTGCTAGCGATGGGTCTTGTTGAGTTCACTGGCGAGGGTGGTCCAACCCGTTACACAGGCGTTTTGACTACTACAGCAGGTAATCGCCGAGTGGTCGACCCAAACGGCGAGTTCTAAGGATTTACTATCAAAGGAGTCTACTTCTCTAGTAGTGGGATAACCGCCTGTCCGATAGGTGACTCCACTATCAAATATCTATCCACTCTTGGCTATCTGATAGATTATCCTTGGCCTATCAAATCGATTGACTAAAGGATAGCCAGCCATGAACGCCCATCTCTACCTTCGCGCATCGACCAAGGATCAGGACGCCAATCGTGCCAAGGAATCCCTTGAGGCATTCGCGGCTGAGAAGGGCCTTACCATTGCAGGCATTTACTCCGAGAACATCAGCGGGACGAAGCTCAACCGCCCTGAACTGATGAAATTGCTTGATGTGGCTCAACCGGGAGACATTCTCCTTTGCGAGTCTGTTGACCGCCTCAGCCGTCTTTCTATGGGCGACTGGGACACGCTAAGAGCCGCTATCAAGTCGAAGGGCCTTCGCTTGGTGATCGCTGACCTGCCCACCTCCCACATGATGGTTGAGGACAAAGGCATCACAGGGCAAATCATGGAGGTGATCAACAACATGCTGCTTGACCTGATGGCGACCATGGCCCGCCTTGATCAAGAAAAGCGTGTTGAACGGATCAACCAAGGACTAGCCAAGAAGCGAGCAGAAGACCCCAGCTGGAAGCCAGCCGGTAAGAGCAAGAATGCCGAATTGTGGAAGAAGGTAGGGGCACTGATCGTGAAGAATCCAACCCTGTCGGCGGATGATGTTGCCAAGCTGGCAGACTGCGGCGTTGCAACGGTGTACAGGATCAAGCGTGAACTGAAAGCCTAACTGTAACGGCCCACAGAGCCCGCCTTGAGCGGGCTTCGTTGCATTTGATACCAAGGACAGCCCTCGGCTCAACGCCTGCCAGAATCGAACCCAGCGGCACCCAGTCCATACTGTTATTTATAATTTACTTGGCTCTTGAGTGTGAGTTAGGGCCATTCGTTAAGCACCTCTAGCGGCGGTCTGGTTTTCCCCCGGTCAAACCTAGATCGCCCTCGGTGTACCTCGAAAATTTTGGCGCAGGCAATGGGGCTCTGGATTATTTCTGTCCGTGTGAAAACCAATCACCCATCAAGGCGGTCCTGTTATTCGGTAGGCAGCAACAGATACGCTCAAGTGGCTTGATCACTTGCAGGGGTACGCCGCTTTATAGGCTTGAATTGCCAGCATCGACGCATTCTCATGAAGGGACTCCGGGTGATCGTCAAAGTACTTGAGGAGAACCTTCGCCGCCTGCCCCATGGTGAACCCTTCACGGGGAATACAGATCGCGATGGTTTCAGGACTAGCGATACGGGCTAGCACTAGGGTATCTGTAACCCCGTTTACAAATCCTGCGCATACCCCTGCGTTAAAATATCGGTCGCTGGGTATCTTTTCTTTGAGAAATGCACGGCAGTTTTCTGCCATTTGGTTCCCAGTGTCTGCCCGTACCTCTGTAGCCAAGCCGCCCATTCCGACCATTGCAGCCACAGCTATTATTCCTGCTTTCATGGTTGCTTCCCGTATGTGTGGTCTGACGATACTACCGATTGAAATAGCCCGATGCCATCATGCATGTGGACCTGCTAGCATCCTCCCATTCAATGGGATGTGGTGCTTAAGATGGATGATGAAGGGGATTTGAAGAAGGCGCGTGGCTTCCTGCTCACGTATTCGGCGCTGGTGTTGGCGCTATGGTATTTCGGGGCTGACCTCACACAGTTCAAGCTGATGGGCAACGAGATCAAGCTTCACCAGCGTACCGAAAGTGTCTGGCTGGTGCTCGCAGCCCTTAATGTCTATTTCTGGTTCCGGTTCTATCAGCACTTACCGGGCGACGGTCTGAACTTTGATTCAGAGATGCGGAGGCTCTACGCACATTCTTTGCAGAATCTTGCGAAGATGGTGGGGCGTAAGGGTTTGCAACGAGCACTCTTGCAGCATGTTGGGTCTAGAGGACTATCTCCCGTGGAAGTCGAGGTGATGAGCATCAAGGCTCAAGTTGGCCAATTCCCTTCGCGCTGGAATAATATTGCGTCGGGTGCAAAGGAGGCGTTGAAATCGCGCTTCAACCCAGCTAGGTATCAGGTAGCAGTTCATTTGCTAGCTGATTACAAGTTTCGGAGTACCGATTCATGGACGAAGGGTGTCACGTCTTTCACGCACATCCACACCCTAGGCCCGTGTTTCACATGGCCAGTGAAAGCTTTTACGGTCGTCAGGGGGGCCTTCGTTACTCCTTGGTTCACCGACCACGTTATGCCGCTCGTGCTTGGTGGCATCAGTACTGGCTTTGCCCTGTGGAAGTGGTGCGACATGAATTTCTTTACCACTACTCTGCCTCACCTTGCCCAATCGTGTGCTGGCGTAACCCATTGATTTAACTGGGGTCATACAAGTGCCGATATAGCGTTGTAATATACATAGGCACGTAGTGGTCCATTGCTGGAGCCCTACCGGAAAGCATGAGCTTTCAAGTTGATATCTCTTCGACGTTCCGTCGAGAATGATACCAACGATAGCGCTTCGCTATCATTCATGCCAATCCAATAGACCAGAGTCAAAAGCCAACGGCTCGTTTTGTGGATCATGGGCATGGTTCGAGGTACATATTCCGCGATAGCTCACTCACGACTTGCCTAGCAATGCGGTAGCCAATGGCACTACGATTGAAATCAGGACGGCTATGAAGGATAGGACGGTCGCCCATTTGAATTTACTGCTTTCCTCTTGCAGCCCTGCCAACACAGACGCAAGAAGCGGGAAGTTCACGCAGTGCCTGTCAGGACCAACACCCAACGAGAAGAATGCGACCTTATCATCATCATCATCATCTCTTTTGTAGCCGTACTTCTGCTCCAAGTGGTAGTAGAGCCTTCCAAAAACGATGTCACTATCCACGCCCAGCTCCCTAGCAATCATCTTGCAGTCGATGGGAACATGGATTTTACTCACCCGCCCATTTTGAACGTCGGACTCCTGCGCGAAGTTCTTAAACTCTTCGTAGTACAGCTTGTAGATAACGTTGAGAATCTTGAGATCAGAGGGTGGCTTCATGCGATACATCCTTGTGAGCGATGATCAAGCTTACCGCATCTACGTCGGACCGTTTTGCTAACACCCCCCCCACCTGAATTCAAGCGCTTCGCCGTACTCCAAGACGACCGATCAACGGCGTTCACATTGCCCAGTGTGAACGAACCCGATATTTTGTGAACGTTTTGTAGGAATTCCAGACAACAAAAAAGGGCCCACCTTTCGGTGAGCCCTTCTAGACCGCCCAGCAGAGCGGATTTTGTTTGGTAGGCGCGATTGGACTCGAACCAACGACCCCCACCATGTCAAGGTGGTGCTCTAACCAACTGAGCTACGTGCCTGCTGTGAGGCGGCATTCTACGGAATTCCCGAGGGGTGTCAACACCTTTTTTGCAGCTAAGCCTATGAATATGCGAATTTTTTATTTGTGGCCAGCACAACGGTATTTTCCGGCGGCTGGCAGCGGATTTTCAACTCAGGTAGGATCGGCGCACTCGTAAAAAATATAAAACAGAGGTTCCAGGATGGCGAACACCCCCTACCCCCAGTCGTATTACGCCGCGTCTGCGAATGCGGTACCTCCTCGCCCAGAGCTGCAAGGTGAAGTCGAAACCGATGTGTGCGTGATTGGCGCCGGTTATACCGGCCTGTCCAGTGCGCTGTTCCTGCTGGAAAACGGCTTTAGCGTGACAGTGCTGGAAGCTGCCAAGGTAGGCTTTGGCGCGTCGGGCCGTAATGGTGGGCAGATCGTCAACAGCTACAGCCGTGATATCGATGTGATCGAGCGCAGTGTCGGCCCCCAGCAGGCGAAATTACTCGGCGACATGGCATTTGAAGGCGGCAGGATCATTCGGGAGCGGGTGGCCAAGTATCAGATCCAGTGCGATCTGAAGGACGGCGGTGTGTTCGCGGCACTGAACAGCAAGCACATGGGCCACCTGGAGTCGCAGAAGCGCCTGTGGGAGCGCTACGGCCACACCCAGCTGGAGCTGCTGGACGAGCGGCGCATTCGAGAAGTGGTCGCCTGTGACAACTATGTGGGCGGCCTGCTCGACATGAGCGGCGGGCACATTCACCCGCTGAACCTGGCGCTGGGCGAAGCGGCAGCCGTGGAGTCCCTGGGCGGCACGATTTATGAGCAGTCGGCGGCGACTCGCATCGAGCGCGGCGCCAATCCGGTAGTGCATACGGCGCACGGCAAGGTCAGGGCCAAGTTCATTATTGTCGCGGGCAACGCCTATCTGGGGAACCTGGTTCCGGAACTGGCGGCCAAGTCGATGCCATGTGGTACGCAGGTGATTACCACCGCGCCACTGGGCGATGAACTGGCGAAGACGCTGCTGCCGCAGGATTACTGCGTCGAGGACTGCAATTACCTGCTGGACTACTACCGCCTGACGAGCGACAAGCGCCTGATCTTCGGCGGTGGCGTGGTGTACGGCGCGCGTGACCCGGCGAATATCGAGGCGATCATCCGGCCGAAGATGCTCAAGGCCTTCCCGCAGCTCAAGGACGTGAAGATCGACTACGCCTGGACCGGCAATTTCCTGCTGACCTTGTCGCGCCTGCCGCAGGTCGGTCGCCTGGGGGATAACATCTACTACTCCCAGGGCTGTAGCGGCCATGGCGTGACGTATACCCACTTGGCGGGCAAGGTACTGGCGGAAGCGCTGAGAGGCCAGGCAGAACGTTTTGATGCGTTTGCCGGCCTGCCGCACTACCCCTTCCCCGGCGGACAACTGTTGCGCACGCCGTTTGCGGCGCTGGGGGCCTGGTATTACGGGTTGCGGGACAAGCTGGGATTCTGACCCCGGACCACGGGGCTGGCTTGCCGGCCCCTGTACTTGCCGCGCCGGCACCCAATCGCAGACACAAAAAACCCCGGTCTTTCGACCAGGGTCTTTGCTATCGATCCAACCAAGCCAGCGGCTTGCTTTGGCGTCTCAGGGCGTTCAGTGGGCCCTGGAACAGATATGGCGCAGCGGACGGGACTCGAACCCGCGACCCCCGGCGTGACAGGCCGGTATTCTAACCGACTGAACTACCGCTGCGTATCGCTCAGACTGCTGAAGTGTCCTTCAACCGCCTTCAAACATCTGACTGACCAGCCTTGGCTGTTCAATCTCAAATCTGAAACATCAGACCTGGAAAATATGGCGCAGCGGACGGGACTCGAACCCGCGACCCCCGGCGTGACAGGCCGGTATTCTAACCGACTGAACTACCGCTGCGCGTCGGTGCAACCTTTAACGTTGCGTCTTGCCCTAGGGCAAAACTCTCAAGAAGTGGTGGGTGATGACGGGATCGAACCGCCGACCCTCTGCTTGTAAGGCAGATGCTCTCCCAGCTGAGCTAATCACCCTTTGCTTCGTTGAGGCCGCGAAATTTACGCAGGTAGCGGACCTAAGTCAATAGCCTGCTTGAAGTTTTTCTGAAAAAGACAAAATGGCTTCAGGACCGCGACCCGCCCTACTCGGTGTAAATCATCTTCTTGCTCATGCCGCCGTCGACGACGAACTCTTGCCCGGTGACAAACCCGGCATTGCGCGACAGCAACCACGCCACCATCGCCGCTACGTCTTCCACAGTGCCTACCCTGCCCGCCGGGTGCTGGGCGTGATCCGCATCCGTCAGCGGCTCGGCACGGCGTGCAGCCGGGTCACGGGCATCGATCCAGCCCGGGCTGACGGCATTGACCCGTACTTCCGGCCCGAGGCTGATAGCCAACGCGTGGGTCAGGGCCAGCAAACCGCCCTTGCTCGCCGCATAGGCTTCGGTGTCCGGTTCCGACTGGCGTGCCCGAGTCGACGCCAGGTTGACGATGGCGCCGCCGTGGGCCCGCAGGTAGGGCGCACAGTGCTTGGCCAGCAACATGGGACCACTGAGGTTCACCGCCAGTACACGATTCCAGTAAGCCAGGTCGAGACTTTCCAGGGTGATGTTGCGCGGGTCAGCCACGGCAGCATTGCACACCAGCGCATCCAGGCGCCCGAACTGGCCAAGCACCTCGGCCACGCCCTGGGCAACCTGCCGCTCATCGGCCACGTCCATGGTAATAAACCAGGCGTTGTCGCCGAGCACCTTGGACACCTTGGAACCGCGCTCACGGTCCAGGTCCGTCAATACCACCTGCCAGCCTTCGCTGATCAACCAGGCGGCAATCCCCAGGCCGATGCCCCGCGCCGCGCCGGTCACCAGCGCGACCCGCCCGTTACTGGCGCTCGCCGCCTCCATGGACCACTCGATCACAGGGCAGCCAACCCACGGGCCAGGTCGGCCTGCAGGTCAGCGACGTCTTCCAGGCCCACCGCAATGCGGATCAGGCTGTCACGAATCCCGGCAGCTTCACGCTCCTGCGGCGCCAGGCGGCCGTGGGAGGTGGTGCTCGGGTGAGTGATAGTGGTCTTGCTGTCACCCAGGTTGGCGGTGATGGAGATCAGGCGAGTCGCATCGATAAAGCGCCAGGCGCCCTCTTTGCCGCCCTTGACCTCGAAACTCACCACGGCGCCGAAACCACGCTGCTGGCGCTGGGCCAACTCGTGTTGCGGGTGGCTCTTGAGGCCGGCGTAGTGGACTTTCTCGATGCCGTCCTGCTGCTCCAGCCACTCGGCCAGGGCCTGGGCGTTGGCACAATGGGCCTTCATCCGCAGGCTCAGGGTCTCCAGGCCTTTAAGGAAGATCCAGGCGTTGAACGGACTCAGGGTCGGGCCGGCGGTGCGCAAGAAGCCCACCACTTCCTTCATCTGCTCGCTGCGGCCGGCAACCACGCCACCCATGCAACGGCCCTGGCCGTCGATGAACTTGGTGGCCGAGTGCACAACGATGTCTGCGCCCAGCTTCAGCGGCTGCTGCAATGCAGGGGTGCAGAAGCAGTTGTCGACGATCAGCATCGCGCCCTTGGCGTGGGCCACTTCGGACAATGCGGCAATGTCCACCAGCTCGGCCAATGGATTGGACGGCGACTCGACGAACAGCAATTTGGTGTTGGCCTTGATGGCCGCGTCCCAGCCGGACAGGTCCGCCAGCGGCACGTAGTCGACTTCAATACCAAAACGCTTGAAGTACTTTTCGAACAGGCTGATGGTCGAACCAAACACGCTGCGCGATACCAGGACGTGGTCGCCGGCACTGCACAGGCTCATGACTACCGCGAGAATCGCGGCCATGCCCGTGGCAGTGGCGACAGCCTGCTCGGCGCCTTCCAGCGCGGCGATACGCTCTTCGAACGCGCGCACGGTCGGGTTGGTGTAACGCGAATAAACGTTGCCCGGCACTTCACCGGCAAAACGCGCAGCGGCGTCGGCCGCAGTGCGGAACACATAGCTGGAGGTAAAGAACATCGGGTCACCGTGCTCACCTTCCGGGGTGCGGTGCTGGCCGGCGCGCACAGCCAGGGTATCGAAAGCTACGCCATCGAGGTCGCTGTCCAAGCGACCGGCATCCCATTCCTGACTCATGCTCTACTCCTCAACTCGAATGCTTTATCAAAGATACAAAACCGGCCCCTCAGGGCCGGTGTCTACTCAGTTGTTGTACAGGTCGATGATCGCGCTGACCGCCTGGGTCTTGATCTTCGAGGAATCGTTACGGGCCTGCTCGATCTTGTTCAGGTAGGCCTCGTCGACATCGCCGGTGACGTACTTGCCGTCGAACACCGCGCAATCGAACTCCTCGATCTTGATCTTGCCACCACCGACTGCTTCGATCAGATCCGGCAGGTCCTGGTAGATCAGCCAGTCGGCGCCGATCAGGTCCGCAACGTCCTGGGTCGAACGGTTGTGGGCGATCAGTTCGTGGGCGCTCGGCATGTCGATGCCGTACACGTTCGGGTAACGCACGGCAGGCGCGGCGGAACAGAAGTAAACGTTCTTCGCACCGGCTTCGCGGGCCATCTGGATGATCTGCTTGCAGGTGGTGCCGCGTACGATGGAGTCATCCACCAGCATCACGTTCTTGCCGCGGAACTCCAGCTCGATCGCGTTGAGCTTCTGGCGCACCGACTTCTTGCGCGCAGCCTGGCCAGGCATGATGAAGGTACGGCCGATGTAACGGTTCTTGACGAAGCCTTCGCGGAATTTCACGCCCAGGTGGTTCGCCAACTCCAGCGCAGCGGTGCGGCTGGTGTCCGGGATCGGGATAACCACGTCGATGTCGTGATCCGGGCGCTCGCGCAGGATCTTGTCCGCCAGCTTCTCGCCCATGCGCAGGCGCGCCTTGTACACCGAAACACCGTCGATGATCGAATCCGGACGCGCCAGGTAGACGTGTTCGAAGATGCACGGGGTGAGTTTCGGGTTCAGTGCGCACTGACGGGTGTGCAGCTTGCCGTCTTCAGTGATGTAGACCGCTTCGCCCGGCGCCAGGTCGCGAATCAGGGTAAAGCCCAGCACGTCCAGGGACACGCTTTCGGAAGCGATCATGTACTCGACGCCTTCGTCGGTGTGACGCTGGCCGAACACAATGGGGCGGATGCCGTGGGGGTCGCGGAAACCGACGATACCGTAGCCGGTCACCATCGCCACTACCGCATAGCCACCGACGCAACGGTTGTGCACGTCAGTCACGGCAGCGAACACGTCTTCTTCGGTCGGCTGCAGCTTGCCGCGCTGGGCCAGCTCGTGGGCGAACACGTTCAGCAGTACTTCGGAGTCCGAGTTGGTGTTGACGTGGCGCAGGTCAGATTCGTAAATCTCCTTGGCCAGTTGTTCAACGTTGGTCAGGTTGCCGTTGTGCGCCAGGGTGATGCCATAGGGCGAGTTGACGTAGAACGGCTGGGCTTCGGCCGAGGTCGAGCTGCCCGCTGTCGGGTAGCGCACGTGGCCAATGCCCATGTGCCCGACCAGGCGCTGCATGTGGCGCTGATGGAACACGTCACGCACCAGACCATTGTCCTTGCGCAGGAATAACCGGCCGTCGTGGCTGGTCACAATACCGGCAGCATCCTGGCCGCGGTGCTGGAGGACGGTTAGCGCGTCATACAGCGCCTGATTCACGTTCGACTTACCGACGATACCGACGATGCCACACATGCGACGCAACCCCTACTTAATGAATCTTGACTGAACACAACTTACTGAGGCGTTTTGGCCGGCAAGAGGTGTTCCTTGAACGGAAGATCAGCGGGTACGCTGATCCCGCTGGCCAGCCACTGACTGCTCCACCCCAAAATGAGGTTTTTGGACCAATCTGCAACCAATAGAAATTTTGGCACGAGTACCGACTCCTGCCACCACGAATCCTGCTGTACCGGCCCCAGGCTCAACAGCCCGACCGCCACGACCACCAGCAAGCCGCCACGCGCGGCGCCGAAGGCCATGCCGAGAAATCGATCGGTCCCGGAGAGGCCGGTGACGCGTATCAATTCGCCGATAAGATAATTGACCATTGCCCCCACCAACAACGTGGCGATGAACATGATGGCGCAGCCCGCGATGACGCGAGCCGAAGGTGTCTCGATGTATCCGGCCAGATAGACAGACAATGAACCGCCGAACATCCAGGCTACAACTCCTGCGATGATCCATGTCAGCAGCGACAATGCTTCTTTGACGAAGCCGCGGCTCAGACTGATCAAAGCGGAGATGGCGACAATTGCAACGATCGCCCAATCAACCCAGGTAAATGGCACAGTTCAGCCTACAGACGGATAAGGCGGCGCATTTTAGCAGAGCGCTGGGCTATCGGTAAGCTGTGATTGGCAGTGCATTTGAAATCAATGAGTTATAGGGGAAACCGGCCTGTTGCGGCACACCCAAAACACTTGTGGGAGCGGGCGTGCTCGCGAAGGCGGTGGGGCAGCCAATAAATCTGCTGACTGATACACCGCTTCGCGAGCAAGCCCGCTCCCACATTGACCGCATTCCAGCTTGAATCCTTGCAGCCTCAGCCTTTTTCGGGCTGGAAGCGAACCACAAAACCCTTGAGGTTCTGCTGGCGATCCAACAGGTCCCGCAGGCGATCGGCTTCGGCGCGCTCGATCAGCGGCCCGATGAATACCCGGTTCTTGCCATCGGCGCTGCGGATATAGGCGTTGTAACCCTGGGTGCGCAGCTTCTTCTGCAACGCATCAGCACTTTCGCGGTTAGCCAGGCTGGCCAGCTGGATCGACCAACTGATCGGCAAGCCATTCGGGTCAATACGGCTCTGGCCCACGTCCGGCTTGCCTGGTGCCGCAGGTTGCGGGGCCACAGGTTTTGGCGCTGGCGCCGGCGCCGCAGGCTTCGCAGCAACTGCAGGAGCAGCAGGCGCAGGCTTAACCACCGGCACGCTCGGCTGCACCGGCATCGACGGCGCTTGCTGTGCAGCCACTTCGTCATCGGTCGGCACCGGCTCTTCTTCCGGCAGCGCTTGCGGCTCGGGAACCACCACCGGCTCAACCTGAACCTGAGGCACCGCAGGCGCCTGGGGCGCAGCTGGCGCTTCAACGGTCACTTGGCGCTGCTCATCCTGACGGGAAAACAGCATCGGCAGGAAAATCACCGCCAACGCCACCAGGACCAGGGCTCCAACCATTCGCTGCTTGTATGCGCTATCCAGTAATGCCATGTGCAGCTTCCTCCGTGGAGCGCCGGGCCAACCATTCGAGCGCCTCGGCAACACAATAAAATGATCCGAACAACAGAATCTCATCCTCAGGCGTCGCAACCGCGCACTGGGCTTCCAGGGCGGCTGTCACGCTTGCATGGGACGTCACGGACGCGCCAAGGTTCTGCAAGGCAACCTGCAACTCGATGGCAGGACGACTGCGGGACGTATCCAGCGGTGCAACCGCCCAGGCCTGGACGTCGCCCAGCAAGGGTGCAACCACGCCGTCCAGGTCCTTGTCGGACAACAACCCGAACACCGCGAGGCGGCGACCGGCGGGCGGCGTGCGTGCCAGGCGCCTGGCCAGGTATTCAGCGGCGTGAGGGTTATGCCCCACGTCCAGCAGCAGGTTCAGGCGCTTGCCCTCCCAGTCGAACGTGCGCCGGTCAAGGCGCCCCACCACGCGAGTAGCCTGCAACGTAGCGGCAATCTGCTCGGCATGCCAGGGCAAATCCAGCAACAGGTAGGCTTGCAGCGCGAGCGCGGCGTTTTCCATCGGCAGGTTCAGCAGTGGCAAGTCGCGCAACTCGACGGTTTGACCGCGCGCGTCAAGCCCGCGCCATTGCCAGAATTGGTCGCCAATCTCGAGATTGAAATCACGCCCACGCAGGAAGAACGGGCAATCCAGCTCACGCACCTTGTCCAGCAAGGTATGCGGCGGATCCAGGTCGCCGCACAGTGCAGGCTTGCCCTGGCGGAAGATCCCGGCTTTTTCATAGGCCACGGACTCACGGGTGTTACCCAGGTAGTCCGCATGGTCGACACCAATACTGGTAATCAGCGCCAGGTCGGCATCCACCACGTTGACCGTGTCCAGACGCCCGCCCAGACCGACTTCCAGCACCACTACATCCAGCTGCGCACGCTCGAACAGCCAGAACGCCGCCAGGGTGCCCATCTCGAAATAGGTCAGAGAAATCTCGCCACGCCCGGCATCAAGTGCGGCGAAGGCTTCGCAGAGTTGCTCGTCAGTGGCTTCGACGCCATTGAGCTGCACCCGCTCGTTGTAGCGCAGCAGGTGCGGCGAGTTGTACACGCCGACCTTCAGGCCCTGGGCTTGCAGCAAGGCCGCGACAAAGGCGCAGGTAGAGCCCTTGCCGTTGGTGCCGGTCACCGTGATCACACGCGGCGCCGGCCGGCCCAACCCGAGGCGGGCCGCTACCTGTTGCGAGCGCTCCAGGCCCATGTCGATGGCTGACGGATGCAACTGCTCAAGGTAGGCGAGCCATTCGCCCAGGGTACGTTGGGTCATATGTTTGCAGGCACCGGTGGCACGACAATCGGCTCGATTTTAGGCGCGACGTACACAGGTGTCGGCAGGCCCATCATTTGCGCCAGCAGGCTACCCAGGCGCGGACGCAGTTCGCCGCGCGGAATGATCAGGTCGATCGCGCCGTGCTCAAGCAGGAACTCGCTGCGCTGGAAACCTTCCGGCAGTTTTTCGCGAACGGTCTGCTCGATAACACGCGGGCCGGCAAAGCCGATCAGCGCCTTCGGCTCACCGACGATCACGTCACCCAGCATCGCCAGGCTGGCGGACACACCGCCGTAGACCGGGTCGGTCAGCACGGAGATGAACGGAATACCTTCTTCGCGCAGACGCGCCAGTACCGCGGAGGTCTTGGCCATTTGCATCAGCGAGATCAGTGCTTCCTGCATCCGCGCACCACCGGAGGCGGCGAAGCAGATCATCGGGCAACGGTTTTCCAGCGCGTAGTTGGCGGCACGTACGAAACGCTCACCGACAATGGCGCCCATCGAGCCGCCCATGAAGGAGAATTCGAAGGCCGAAACCACCACCGGCATGCCCAGCAGCTTGCCGCTGACGGAAATCAGCGCGTCCTTTTCACCGGTCTGCTTCTGGGCCGCGGTCAGGCGGTCCTTGTACTTCTTGCCGTCGCGGAACTTCAAACGGTCAACCGGCTCCAGGTCAGCGCCCAGTTCGGAGCGACCATCGGCGTCGAGGAAAATATCAATGCGGGCGCGGGCGCCGATACGCATGTGGTGATTGCACTTGGGGCAAACGTCCAGGGTCTTTTCCAGCTCCGGGCGGTACAGCACCGCGTCGCAGGATGGGCACTTGTGCCAAAGACCTTCAGGAACCGAGCTTTTCTTCACCTCGGAACGCATGATCGAAGGGATCAGTTTGTCTACTAACCAGTTGCTCATGCTTTCTTTCTCCAGTACCGGTGGCTTGAACACAGCCCCGCGTATGCCCTTGAGCTAAATTCATATGTGGCGATTACACAAACTGGACGGGGTCAGACGTTCGACCAGCCATTTCCTGCCTGTGCCCTCAGCCTTCCAGACAACCTGCCGTGCAGGGTTGCCACTTCATTTCCGGGCCTCCCACAGGCGGCGCCGGGCTGTTTTACACAGTGGTAGTTATGGACGGCGGCAGACTGCCAGCCGTCACATCGTCCCGCTGCTGTCGCGCACGGCCTGCATGAATGCGCGAATCCTTGCGTGATCCTTGATGCCCTTGCCCTGCTCTACCCCGCCGCTGACGTCCACGGCATACGGCCGAACCTGCTGGATGGCACTGGCCACGTTGTCCGGATTCAGGCCGCCCGCGAGGATAATCGGCTTGCTCAACCCCTCGGGAATCAACGACCAGTCAAACGCCTCGCCCGTACCACCGGGAACGCCTTCGACGTAGGTGTCGAGAAGAATCCCGCGAGCCCCGCCATAGGCAGCGCATGCCGCAGCAATATCGTCCCCGGCCTTGACCCGCAGCGCCTTGATGTACGGGCGCTGGTAGCTCTCGCACTCGTCCGGACTCTCATCGCCATGGAACTGCAGCATGTCCAGTTGCACGGCGTCGAGGGTTTCATTGAGCTCGCAGCGGCTGGCGTTGACGAACAACCCCACGGTGGTCACGAACGGTGGCAACGCGGCAATGATCGCCCGCGCCTGCAAGACATTCACCGCCCGCGGGCTTTTGGCATAAAACACGAAACCGATGGCATCGGCCCCCGCCTCGACCGCCGCCAACGCGTCTTCTATGCGGGTAATCCCGCAAATCTTGCTGCGAACGGCAGACATGTCGATGAAACCTCAGGGCGTGTCCGGGAAAGTCCCGGATGGTAACAAATGCTTTTGAGGGCGTCAGCCGCCAAGTTCGCTGAAACCTGTGAGGAAGTGTGGCCCGATGAATCGCTGGGGCAATTCGAACTCGTCGCGGTACTCCACATCCACCAGGTACAGGCCGAACGGATGCGCCGTGACGCCGCCGGTACGGCGAATCCGGCTTTCCAGGACTTCCCTGGCCCATTCCACCGGGCGTTCGCCGGTACCGATGGTCATCAGCACCCCGGCGATATTGCGCACCATATGATGCAGGAACGCGCCGGCGCGGATATCCAGCACGATCATCTTGCCGTGGCGCGTCACCCGCAGGTGGTGGACTTCCTTGATCGGCGACTTGGCCTGGCACTGCCCGGCACGGAACGCGCTGAAATCGTGGATACCTACAAGATGCTGGGCCGCCTCGGCCATGCGCTCGGCGTCCAGCGGGCGGTGGTTCCAGGTGATTTCTTCGTTGAGATGGGCCGGGCGGATCTGATCGTTGTAGATCACATAGCGATAACGCCGGGCGATGGCTTTGAAGCGCGCGTGAAAGTCCGCCGGCATTACCTTGGCCCAACTGACGCTGACGTCGTGGGGCAAGTTGATATTGGCGCCCATCACCCATGCCTTCATCGAGCGCTCGGCCTGAGTGTCAAAGTGCACCACTTGCCCGCAAGCGTGCACGCCGGCATCGGTCCGCCCGGCGCACATCAGCGACACCGGTGAGTCGGCGACTTTCGACAGGGCCTTCTCCAGGGTTTCCTGCACCGTCGGCACACCGGAGGCCTGGCGTTGCCAGCCACGATAGCGCGAGCCTTTGTATTCCACGCCCAGGGCGATTCTGAAAAAGCCTGCGGCCGCCATTTCGGCGGCCGGGTTATCTATATTTGCCAAGAACTGAGAGCCTGATGAGTTGCGCAAAGGCGGCCATTATAAGGCCGTGCGCCTGGGACGCCATGGATTTGGTGCCTGGATGGCAAAACGGCAGCCCGAAGGCTGCCGTTGTATTTACCGCGCGTATCAAGCCAGCCGGCTGAGCATTTCCTTGGCTTCGCCCTTCTGACCGTCATCGCCTTCCTTGAGCACCTCGCCAAGAATGTCCCGCGCACCGTCGGCATCGCCCATGTCGATGTAGGCCTGCGCCAGGTCGAGCTTGGTGGCCACTTCGTCGGTACCGGAGAGGAAGTCGAATTCCGGCTCATCGCCACCCAACGCCGCGTCGTCGGCGGTGAAGGACGGTTCGATTGGCGGATGTTCCAGGCTTTGCGACAGGCGATCCAGCTCGGCGTTGACATCATCAAGCTCCGACGCAAACGCGTCCGGCTTGGCCGCTGCAGCAGGCGCCTCGGGCTCGTCGGCCAGGGACAGGTCGAAATCCTCCGGCAGGTCGAGGTCGTCCAGGTCGGCCGGCGTCAGTGTCGGCGGCTCTACCGGCGGCAGGTCCTTCATCTGGTCTTCAAGGCCGGAGAGGAAGTCGTCGTCGGACTGGGCCGACGAGGGTGGATCGAGTTGCAGGTCCAGGTCGAAATCCGAGAGGTCTTCCGCACTGGCCTTGGCCTCGGTCTGCTGTTGCAGCACCGATTCAAAGCTCAGGTCGTCGTCCGACGTCGGGCGGACCACGGCTGGCGAAGCAGCCTCCAGATCGTCCAGGCTGAGGTCGAAGTCAGTGTCAAACGCGTCCGGCGCAGGCTCAGGTGCAGGCGGTGCCGGGTCGTCCTTGAGCAGGTCCTTGACGTATTGGGCGTCGAGAGCGGCAGCGGCAACGGCAGCGCTGACGCCTGCTGCGAACACGGCCATGGCCGGGAAGCGGCTTTTCAGCTGTTCGACCTGGGCATGGTTGTCGCCATTGGCGACCAGTTGGCGCTCCTGGGTGACAAACCCGTCCTTGTTGCCCTGCAAGCCGTGGACTTCCATCAGCTTGAGACGCAGGTCACTGCGGGCGGGCTCTTGCTTGATTGCATCTTCCAGCACTTCCGCAGCCTGGTTCAGGTGGCCACGGTCGATATGCGACTGGGCTTGCGCCAGGGCGTCGGTCGGACGCTGCACAGCAACAGGTGCGACCACCGGCGCAATCACCGGGGCAACCACCGCCGCCGGGGCTGGAGCTGGAGCTGGAGCTGGAGCTGGAGCTGGAGCTGGAGCCAGCTTGACGTTCGGCGGCGGCACATCAAGGCCTTCGAAACTGTCAGATGGCAGGTCGTGATCAATGTTCGGCGCAAATTCCGGCTCTTCAGCCAGGGCCCGTGCCATGCGCAGGTGCTTTTCTTCTTCAAGCCGCGCATTGCGATGACGGGCCCACAGCAGCAGAAGCAACAGCACCAGCAAACCCGCTGCGCCGCCGATCACCCCCAGCACGATCGGGTTGGTCAGCAGGTCGTTGAATTTACCTTCAGTGCTGGCAGGCGCCGCATCCGGCTTGACCGGGGTCTCGACCGGCGCAGCCGCGGGGGTTGCTGCCGGAGCTGCCGCTGCCGGCGCAGCCGCTTGTGCAGCCAGCTCGGCCGGCATCGCCGCCGTTGCAGCAGGCTGCGCCGCAGCTCCACCCGGGGTCTGCAACTTGGCCAGCTGGTTGTTCTTGAGCTCGATCAGCCGCTGCAGCTTGTCCAGCTGACTTTGCAGGTCAGCCATGCGGCTTTTCAGTTCTTCATTCTCGCGACGGGTCGAATCCAGGCTTTCCTGGGTCACCGCCAGCTTGTTGTTCAAGGCCCGGCTGTCGCCCGCCGCGCCCTTCCCGCCTTTCCTGGCCGCTTCGGCCGAGACCAGGCTCAAATTGTCCTTGGTATTGGTCTGCGACGGCGCATTACCCGCCTGGGTACGCTTGGTCGCGTCCAGCTGCGCCTTGCCGGCGAGCTGATTGCCGCCACGGCGGCCCTCGCGCCACGCCGCGTTTTGCGCCGTCACTTCAGCAATCGCCTCGGGCTGCGGCAGGCTGGTGCTTTGCCCCGAATCCGGCAGGCGCAGGACCTGGCCGGTTTTCATGCGGTTGATGTTGCCGTCGATAAAGGCGTCAGGGTTCAGCGCCTGAATGGCCAGCATGGTCTGCTGCACCGAGGCGCCATTGCGGTTTTTCGCGGCGATTTCCCACAAGGTGTCACGGGAAGTCGTGGTGTGTTCCTTGGCCTTGGTGACTGCCGGAGCCGTCGTCGCGGGCGCACTCAAGCGTGGCGCGGGTGCAGGTGCACCGGCGGCCGGGGTCGACTGGTCGAACTTGGCCGGGTCCAGCAACACGCTGTAGTCGCGCATCAGGCGACCGTTGGGCCATTGCACCTGCAGCAGGAAACGCACGTAGGAATCCGGCAGCGGCTTGCTGGAGGTGACACGCACCACACTGCGGCCGTTGGGATTGACCACCGGGGTAAAGGTCAGGTCGTTCAGGAACGCCTGGCGATCGACGCCCGCATCCACAAAGGCCTGGGACGACGCGAGGCTGGGGGTGATCTCGGAGGCGGTCAGGCCACCGACATCGAGCAACTCGATTTCCACCGACAGCGGCTGGTTCAGCTTCGACTTGAGGGTCATCTCCCCAAGCTGCAGTGCTTGCGCCATACCGGAGGACAGCGCCGAGGCGGCCGCTATTGCTAACACCAGTTTGCGAACTTGAACCATAGCCTCATCCTTTTTGAACACTCCCCGGCCGGCGAGAAGGTGGGTAACCGCTGCCATTAGGCATGGCGAGCCGATAGGTCACCGACGCGCAATTTTTCCAGCTTGGGGCCAAGCATAGCGCTTGGCTAGAATCAATCTACAAATTGCCGCCAAGTATCTTTTACACAAGGCCTTTTATCAACAACTGCGCCAGCTGTACGGCGTTCAGTGCCGCCCCTTTGCGTACGTTATCTGACGCCAGCCACATATTTAGTTCCGCGGGGTCATCAACACCGGCACGAACCCGGCCCACGTAGACCACGTCCTGACCGACCGCATCGCCCACAGCCGTGGGGTAATCGCCCTCTTCCACCAATTCGACACCCGGTGCCGAGTCCAGGGCACGGTTGACGGCAGCGAGATCCACCGCTGCCCCCAATTGCAGTGACACAGTCAGGCTATCGCCAAAAAACACCGGGGCTTGAACGCAAGTGACGGAAATCTTTAGCAAAGGCATTTCCAGCACGGCGCGCAATTCGTGCACCAGGCGTTTTTCCAGGGCGGTGTGGCCTTGCGCGTCAGGCTTGCCGACCTGGGCCAGCAGGTTAAAGGCCATTTGCCGGTCGAAGAACTTCGGCTCCAGCGGGCGCACATTCAGCAACTCGGCGGTCTGCCGGGCGAGTTCGCTGACAGCCTCACGGCCCTGGGCGGAAACGGCGAGGTTGGCGGTGACGTTAACGCGCTGAATGTCCAGCAAGCCGCGCAGTGGCGCCAGCACCACGGCCAGGGCAGTCGCCGACGGGCTTGGGCTGCTGACCTGATAAGGTTTTTTCAGGCCATCGAGGATCTGTGCGTTGGCTTCCGGCACTACCTGCGGCGCCTGATCGGCCGGCAAGGCGCCGGACAAGTCGATCAGGGTGCAGCCCGCAGCGGTGGCGCGCGGGGCAAAACTCAAGGTGACCGCAGGGCCGGCGGCGAAGAACACCAGTTGGACTTTGCTGAAATCGAATTCATCGACTTCCCGCACCCGCACGTTCTTGCCACGAAACGGCACCGAATGCCCGGCCGACTCGCTGCTGGCCAACAGGTGCAGGCTGCCTACCGGGAAGTCCTGCTCTTCGAGGATCTGCACCAGGGTTTCGCCAACGGTGCCGGTGGCGCCGATCACGGCAATATCAAAGGTCTGGGTCATGGGGGCTGCCTCGGGCATTGCGGGGGGAGCGGCACTTTACCGGGTGGCTGGGGGTGAGGCAATTAACCTGGGGGTTGTGGTGTGGCTGATGGCCTCTTCGCGAGCAAGCCCGCTCCCACATTTGATCGCATTTCAACTGAAGAAACTCGCTCGAATGTGGGAGCGGGCTTGCTCGCGAAGAGGCCCGAGCGCGCAATAAAAAACCCGCGCCTGTCACCAGAACGCGGGTTTCTTATTACCAGCAGCGATTACCGCTCCAGCAAGATCCGCAGCATGCGACGCAACGGCTCAGCCGCGCCCCACAGCAGTTGGTCGCCGACGGTGAACGCGCCCAGGTACTGCGTCCCCATGTTCAGCTTGCGCAGACGGCCAACCGGCACATTCAGGGTACCGGTCACCTTGTTCGGGCTCAGTTCCTGGATACTGATATCACGGTTGTTCGGCACCAGCTTGACCCAAGGGTTGTGCTGGCTGATCAGCCCTTCGATATCGGCGATCGGCACGTCTTTGTTCAGCTTGATGGTCAACGCCTGGCTGTGGCAACGCATGGCGCCGATGCGCACGCAGATACCGTCCACCGGGATCGGGCTCTTGAAGCGACCGAGGATCTTGTTGGTCTCGGCCTGGGCCTTCCACTCTTCACGGCTCTGGCCGTTAGGCAGTTCCTTGTCGATCCACGGGATCAGGCTGCCGGCCAATGGCACACCGAAGTTCTCGGTCGGGTAGGCCTCGCTGCGCATGGCCTCGGCCACACGGCGGTCGATGTCGAGGATCGCGCTGGCCGGGTCAGCCAGTTGATCGGCGACAGCGGCGTGGGTCGCGCCCATCTGCTTGATCAGTTCACGCATGTTCTGCGCGCCGGCACCGGAGGCCGCCTGATAGGTCATGGCGCTCATCCACTCCACCAGGCCGGCTTCGAACAAGCCGCCCAGGCCCATCAGCATCAGGCTGACGGTGCAGTTGCCGCCGATGTAGTTCCTGGTGCCCGCGTCCAGTTGCTGGTCGATCACCTTGCGGTTGACCGGGTCCAGCACGATCACCGCGTCATCCTGCATGCGCAGGCTGGAAGCGGCGTCGATCCAGTAACCCTGCCAGCCGGCTTCGCGCAGCTTGGGGAAGACTTCGCTGGTGTAGTCGCCACCCTGGCAGGTCAGAATGACGTCGAGGGTCTTCAGTTCTTCAATGTTGTAGGCGTCCTTGAGCGGAGCAATGTCCTTGCCCACGGACGGCCCTTGACCACCTACATTGGAGGTGGTGAAAAACACCGGCTCAATAAGATCGAAATCCTGCTCTTCCAGCATCCGCTGCATGAGCACGGAACCGACCATACCGCGCCAACCGATCAGACCTACACGTTTCATCGCAACTACACCTTGTTCAAAAGTGGGCCGCCTTGCAGCAACATCTGCAAGCGGGCCCGAGAGATTACAGATTCCGCAGCGCGGCGACTACTGCGTCGCCCATTTCTTGCGTACCGACCTTGGTGCAACCCTGGGACCAGATGTCGCCAGTGCGCAGGCCCTGGTCGAGCACCAGGCTCACGGCCTGCTCGATGGCATCCGCGGCGTCGGTCAGGTTGAAGCTGTAACGCAGCATCATCGACACCGACAAAATGGTCGCCAACGGGTTGGCAATGCCCTGCCCGGCGATGTCCGGCGCCGAACCGTGGCACGGCTCGTACATGCCCTTGTTGTTGGCATCCAGGGAGGCCGACGGCAGCATGCCGATGGAACCGGTAAGCATCGAGGCCTGGTCGGACAGGATGTCGCCGAACAGGTTGTCGGTGACGATCACGTCGAACTGCTTCGGTGCACGCACCAGCTGCATGGCGGCGTTGTCGACGTACATGTGGCTCAGCTCGACGTCCGGGTAGTCCTTGGCGACTTCTTCGACGATTTCACGCCACAGCTGGCTGGACGCCAATACGTTGGCCTTGTCCACCGAGCAGACCTTCTTGCCACGCACACGGGCCATGTCGAAACCGACACGGGCGATACGGCGGATTTCACTCTCGCTGTACGGCAGGGTGTCGTAGGCCTGACGCTCGCCATTCTCCAACTCGCGCACGCCCCGTGGCGAGCCGAAGTAGATACCGCCGGTCAGTTCGCGGACGATCAGGATGTCCAGGCCCGCGACGATTTCCGGCTTGAGGCTGGAAGCGTCCGCCAGTTGCGGGTAAAGGATCGCCGGGCGCAGGTTGCCGAACAGGCCCAGTTGCGCACGGATCTTCAGCAGGCCGCGCTCAGGGCGGATGTCACGCTCGATCTTGTCCCACTTCGGGCCACCCACGGCGCCCAGCAGCACGGCGTCGGCTGCGCGGGCACGCTCCAGGGTTTCGTCGGCCAGAGGCACGCCGTGCTTGTCGATGGCCGCGCCGCCGATCACGTCGTGGCTCAGTTCGAAGCCCAGGCTGTACTTGGCGTTAGCCACTTCCAGCACCTTGACCGCTTCGGCCATGATTTCCGGACCAATGCCGTCGCCAGGGAGAATCAGAATCTGCTTGCTCATGCGTTCCTCATTTCATCAAGCGACCCGCCCGTGGGCAGGTCGGGAAAAATTAATCAGCGTTCGGCCCACACCACCAGCACGTCGGTGCTGAAGGTGCCGTCGGCTTGAATCTCGAAATAATCGCGCACTTCCTGGCCCATTGCCTTTTGCAGCTCCAGGATCGCGGCACGCAATACCTCTGGGGTGCGCATGCGCTCGACCCACGAGGTGTATTCCAGGCGCAGGCGCTGGCGGCTGCTGTTGCGCACATGCAAACCGGCTTCGCTGAGCTGGCGCATCCACTCGCCGGCGGAATAGTCACGCACGTGGCTGGTGTCGCGCAGCACTTCGACGGTTTGCAGGTAAGTGTCCAACAGCGGGCTGCCCGGTGACAAGACGTCCACGAAAGCGGCCACGCCACCCGGTTTGAGCACCCGGCGCACTTCACGCAGGGCCAGGCCCAGGTCGCTCCAATGGTGCGCCGAGTAGCGGCTGAACACGAAGTCGAATTCGCCATCGGCAAACGGCAGGCGCTCGGCGGCGCCGTGCACGGTGCGGATGTTGTCCAGGCCACGGTCCACGGCAGCGGCGGCGACCACGTCAAGCATCTGTTGGGACAGGTCGTACGCCACCACTTCTTTAACCAACGGTGCCACGTTGAAACTCACGTGACCGGCGCCGCAACCCAGGTCCAGCAGTCGTGCAGCGCCCTGCCCGGCCAGTTCGGCCTGGAGCAGCGCGAACTCGGTGCCTTGAGCATGTACTGCGCTGCTCAGGTAGGCCGAGGCCTGTTCGCCGAATTGTTTTTGCACGACTTGGGTGTGGGCAGTGCTGGTCATGATGATGTCCCTGGTTTTTGTGTTGCTGTTGCTGGCCCTTTCGCGAGCAAGCCCGCTCCCACATTCGACCGAGTTCCTTCAGTTGAAATGCAATCAAATGTGGGAGCGGGCTTGCTCGCGAAGGGGCCAGTCCGGTCTACATGGAATCAAGCGTCGCGAAACAACCAAGGCTGGCTGGCCCGGTGTTTGGTTTCAAACGCGGCAATCGCATCGCCGTCCTGCAAGGTCAGGCCGATGTCGTCCAGGCCATTGATCAGGCAGTGCTTGCGGAAGGCGTCCACTTCAAAGTGATACACCTTGCCGTCCGGACGGGTCACGGTCTGCGCCGCCAGGTCGATGGTCAACTGGTAGCCCACATCGGCTTCCACCTGCTGGAACAACTCATCCACTTCGGCATCGCTCAAGATGATCGGCAGCAAGCCGTTCTTGAAGCTGTTGTTGAAGAAGATGTCGGCGTAGCTCGGCGCGATGATGCTGCGAAAGCCATATTCTTCCAGGGCCCACGGCGCGTGCTCACGGCTGGAGCCGCAACCGAAGTTTTCCCGGGCGAGCAACACACTGGCACCCTGGTAACGCTCGGCGTTGAGCACAAAGTCCTTGTTCAGCGGGCGCTTGGAGTTGTCCTGGTAGGCGTAGCCCACGTCCAGGTAGCGCCACTCGTCGAACAGGTTCGGACCAAAACCGGTGCGCTTGATCGATTTCAAGAACTGCTTGGGAATGATCTGGTCGGTGTCCACGTTGGCACGGTCCAACGGCGCGACTAAACCGGTGTGTTGAGTAAAAGCTTTCATCGGGTATTCCTCAGATCAATTCGCGAACGTCGATGAAACGACCGTTGACGGCAGCCGCAGCAGCCATGGCCGGGCTGACGAGGTGGGTACGGCCACCGGCGCCCTGACGCCCTTCGAAGTTACGGTTGGAGGTGGACGCGCAATGCTCGCCCGACTCCAAACGGTCCGGGTTCATCGCCAGGCACATCGAGCAACCCGGCTCGCGCCATTCAAAACCGGCTTCGAGGAAGATCTTGTCGAGGCCTTCGGCTTCAGCCTGGGCCTTGACCAGGCCCGAACCTGGCACCACGATCGCCTGCTTGATGGTGGAGGCGACTTTGCGGCCCTTGGCGATCACCGCCGCAGCGCGCAAATCCTCGATCCGCGAGTTGGTGCAGGAGCCAATGAACACGCGATCCAACTGGATGTCGGTAATCGCCTGATTGGCTTTCAAGCCCATGTACTTCAAGGCGCGCTCGATGGAACCACGCTTGACCAGGTCGGTTTCCTTGGCCGGGTCCGGCACGTTCTGGTCAACGGCCAACACCATTTCCGGCGAGGTGCCCCAGCTGACTTGCGGCTTGATCTGGGCGGCGTCGAGGGTGACCACGGTGTCGAATACGGCATCGGCGTCGGACACCAGGTCTTTCCAGGCTTCGACTGCGGCGTCCCAATCGGCACCGCTCGGTGCGAATGGGCGACCCTTGACGTAGGCAATGGTCTTTTCGTCCGCCGCTACCATGCCCACACGGGCACCGGCTTCGATGGACATGTTGCAGATGGTCATGCGGCCTTCGATGGACAGGTCGCGAATCGCGCTGCCGGCGAATTCGATGGCGTGGCCGTTACCGCCGGCGGTGCCGATCTTGCCGATCACGGCGAGGACGATGTCCTTGGCAGTGACGCCGAAAGGCAACTCACCTTCCACCGACACCAACATGTTCTTCATTTTCTTGGCGACGAGGCACTGGGTGGCGAATACATGTTCCACCTCGGAGGTACCAATACCGTGGGCCAGGGCGCCAAACGCCCCGTGGGTAGAGGTGTGGGAGTCGCCGCAGACCACGGTCATGCCGGGCAAGGTAGCGCCCTGCTCCGGGCCGATCACGTGAACGATGCCCTGGCGCACGTCATTCATCTTGAATTCGGTGATGCCGTATTCGTCGCAGTAATCATCGAGGGTCTGCACCTGGAGGCGCGACACGGTGTCGACGATGGCGTCGATCCCGCCTTTACGCTCCGGGGTGGTCGGCACGTTGTGGTCCGGGGTGGCGATGATCGAGTCGACGCGCCAAGGCTTGCGCCCGGCCAGTCGCAGGCCTTCGAACGCTTGGGGCGAGGTCACTTCATGGATGATGTGACGGTCGATGTAGATCAGCGACGACCCATCATCGCGCCGTTTCACTTCATGGGAATCCCAAAGCTTGTCGTAAAGCGTTTTGCCGGCCATCACGCGGTCCTCATCAGGTGTTTCTATGCCCCGGGCCTTGAACGATTCAATAACCCTTTGGCTTGTGAGGCTGATGGTATGGCGCTACATTAAATAACTCAAATTCATATTTTTTATGCTTTGGATTACCAACTGGAATAGCACAATGGACCTGGCCAACCTCAATGCCTTTATCGCCATCGCCGAGACCGGCAGCTTCTCCGGTGCCGGTGAACGCCTGCACCTGACCCAACCGGCCATCAGCAAGCGCATCGCCGGCCTGGAGCAACAATTAAAGGTGCGCCTGTTCGACCGGCTGGGGCGTGAAGTCGGCCTCACCGAAGCCGGAAGGGCGCTGCTGCCCCGGGCGTATCAGATTCTCAATGTACTGGACGACACCCGCCGCGCCCTGACCAACCTGACCGGCGAGGTCAGCGGTCGTCTCACCCTGGCCACCAGCCATCACATCGGCCTGCATCGCCTGCCGCCCGTACTGCGAACGTTTACCCGGGAATACCCGAACGTCGCCCTGGATATTCAGTTTCTCGATTCGGAAGTGGCCTACGAAGAAATCCTCCATGGCCGCGCCGAAGTGGCCGTAATCACCCTGGCGCCGGAGCCCCACACGCTGGTGCGGGCCACCCCGGTGTGGGACGACCCGCTGGATTTCGTGGTGGCGCCGGAACACAGCCTGATCAGCAACGGCAGCGTCAGCCTGGCGGACATCGCCCGGCACCCGGCGGTGTTTCCCGGCGGCAACACCTTTACCCACCATATCGTGCAGCGGCTGTTCGAGGCCCAGGGCCTGACGCCAAACATCGCCATGAGCACCAACTACCTGGAAACCATCAAGATGATGGTCTCCATTGGCCTTGCCTGGAGCGTATTGCCGCGCACCATGCTCGATGACCAGGTGGCACGCATCGCTTTGCCGGGCATACAGCTCAGTCGCCAGCTAGGCTATATCGTGCACACCGAAAGGACGCTGTCGAACGCTGCGCGGGCTTTCATGAGCCTATTGGATGCACAGGTCGATCTGCCAGGGAATCAGGCTTGAATCGCCGTGGCCCGTAGACCGTGGAACCCGCGCCGAACGCCCATCGAGCCAAGGCCCTTTGATAATGCGCAACCCCGTCGATACCGTGCCACCCCTGCCCCGCATCTACGCCCTGGACCCACAGGAGGCGGAGCAAAGCTGGGACAGCGCGCCGCAACTGCTGGCGGCGCTCAACGCTGCCCGGCTGGGCGCCTGGAGCTGGGAAATCGATACCGGCCGGATCAGCTGGTCCCGAGGCACTCAGGCCCTGTTCGGCTTCGACCCGCGCCAGCCGCTGCCTGAAGACCTGGAGTACCTGGACCTGCTGGCCCCCGAGGACCGCGCCAAGGTGGTCCGGGCCTTTCATGCGGTGCTGGCCGGCGAACCCGCTGTCCAGGCCATGCACCACCGTATCCAATGGCCCGATGGCAGCCTGCACTGGCTGGAAATCAACGGCAGCCTGCTACCGGACAAGGCCGGGCGTCGGCGAATGATCGGGGTGATCCGCGAAATCACCCACCAGCGCGAGCGCGAACACGCCCTCAGCCATTCGGAAAAGCGCTTCGCCACCCTGTTCCATTTGTGCCCGCTGATGGTCCTGCTGACCCGCCAGGCGGACGGCCTGATCAGCGAAGCCAACCAGTATTTCGAAAGCCTGTTCGGCTGGCCGTTGGCCGATGCCATTGGCCGCAGCACATTGGAGCTGGGCCTCTGGGTACACCCCGAACAACGCGCGCATCTGGTCAAGGCCACCCAGCGCAAAGGCGCCCCCATCACCATGGAAGTGCAGTTTCGCGCCAGCAACGGGCAGGTCCACGATGGCACCCTCAGCGCCCAGAAAGTCGAGCTGGACGGCGAGGACTACCTGATCAGCACCTTCCTCGACACCACCGAGCGCAAGAATGCCGAGCAGGCCCTCAAGGACAGCCAGGAACGCCTGGACCTGGCCCTGGACTCGGCGCAACTGGGCACCTGGGACTGGCACATCCCCAGCGGCATGCTCTATGGCTCGGCCCGCGCCGCCCAATTGCACGGGCTGGAACCCCAACCGTTCCACGAATCCTTCGAGGCCTTCTTTGAAGGCATGCCCCAGGAAGAGCGCGAGAGCATGCGCAACGCCTACCGCACCCTGCGCGAAGGCCCGGCGGGCAACTACCAACTGACCTACCGCGTGCAACTGGAAGACGGCAGTTCGCGCTACCTGGAAAGCCGCGCCCGCCTGTATCGCGATGACACGGGCGTACCGTTGCGAATGGCCGGGACCCTGCTCGACATCACCGACCAGGTTGAACGTGAGCAGCGCCTGATCGCATCCGAAGAAAAATTCGCCAGCCTGTTCCTCGCCAGCCCCGACCCAATCTGCGTGACGCGCCTGGAGACCGGCCAGTTTATCGAGATCAACCCGGCCTTCACCCAGACCTTCGGCTGGACCGCCGCCGAGGTGCTCAACAACAACGCCGAGCAGATCGGCTTGTGGGAGGAGTCCAGCCAACGCCTGCAGCGCATCGAGCAGGTGATCCGCGAACAATCCCTGAGCAACGTGGCAATCACCGTTCATCACAAGAACGGCCAGACCCTGAACTGTGTGATATCCAGCCGCCTGATCCAGGTCAGCGACCAACCCTGCATCGTCACCACCCTGCGGGACATCACCCAACAACAGCGCTCGGAAGCGGCGCTCAAGGCCAGCGAAGAGAAGTTCGCCAAGGCCTTTCATTCCAGCCCCGATGCGGTGTCGATCACCGAGCGCGATACCGGGCGCTACGTGGAGGTCAATGACGGTTTCTGCCGCCTCACCGGCTACCGCGCCGAAGAAGCGATCGGCCTGACGCTGTACCAGATCGGCATCTGGGCCGATGAAAACCAGCGCGCGGCGTTATTGGCCGAGTTGCAGATCAAGGGCCGCATTCATCACCTGGAAATGCTCTGGCACAACAAGCGCGGCGAAGTGCTGGCGGTTGAAGTGTCGGTGGAGCCCATCACCCTCAATGAAACCCCCTGCCTGTTGCTGACCGCCCGGGACGTCAGCCTGCTGAAAAACGCCCAGGCGCAGATTCGCCACCTGGCCTATCACGACCCGCTGACCAACCTGCCCAACCGCGCCCTGCTGATGGACCGCCTGAGCCAGCAGATCGCCCTGCTCAAGCGCCACAACCTGCGGGGCGCCCTGCTGTTTCTTGACCTGGACCATTTCAAGCACATCAACGATTCCCTCGGCCACCCGGTCGGCGACACGGTGCTGAAGATCGTCACTGCACGCCTTGAAGCCAGTGTGCGCATGGAAGACACCGTGGCACGCCTGGGCGGCGATGAGTTTGTGGTGCTGCTCAGCGGCCTGGAAGGCACGCGCCCGCAAGTCAGCACTCAGGTCCAGGAGCTGGCCGATACCCTGCGCGAACTGTTATCCGAACCGATGTTCCTGGATGGCCACCGCCTGCAAGTCACCCCGAGCATCGGTGTGGCGCTGATCCCCGATCACGGCTCAACCCCGGCAGATTTGCTCAAGCGCGCCGACATCGCCCTGTACCGGGCCAAGGATTCAGGGCGCAACACCATCCAGATGTTCCACAACAGCATGCAGAAAACCGCCAGCGAGCGGCTGCGCATGGAAACCGACCTGCGCCTGGCCCTGTCCCGCGGTGAGTTCAGCGTGCATTACCAACCCCAGGTGGATGCGCGCGGCAACACCATCGTCGGCGCCGAGGCCCTGGTGCGCTGGCAACATCCGCAGTTGGGCGCACAGTCCCCGACGGAATTCATCAAGGTCCTGGAAGACAGCGGCCTGATCCTTGAAGTGGGCACCTGGATCCTCGACGAAGCCTGCAGCACCTTCGCGCAGTTGATTGCCGAAGGGCTGGTAGATCCACTGAACTTCAGCCTGTGCGTCAACATCAGCCCGCGGCAGTTTCGCCAGAATGATTTTGTCGAACGGGTAGAACGCAGCCTGCGCACCCACCACCTGCCTTATACCCTGCTGAAGCTGGAGATCACCGAAGGCATCGTGATCCAGAATCTGGACGACACCATCAGCAAAATGCGCCGCCTGAAAAAGCTCGGCGTGAGTTTTGCGATGGATGATTTCGGCACCGGCTATTCGTCGCTGACCTACCTCAAGCGCCTGCCGGTGGATGCGCTGAAGATCGACCAGTCGTTTGTGCGCGACGCCACCCATGACCCCAACGATGCGGAGATCATCCGTGCCATTGTGGCCATGGCGCGCAGCTTGAACCTGGACGTCATTGCCGAAGGTGTGGAAACCCCTGAGCAACTGGCGTTTTTGCAGGGGCTTGGGTGTCATTTGTATCAGGGGTATCTGCACAGTCGGCCCTTGCCGGTGGAAGGGTTCAGGCAGGTACTGAAGCGAATGCCCCAGGCCACTTCATCGGAATAAGTCGCACCGGATTTTCCTGATGGGCAGCTGCTTTTTGAGCCTGTAGATTCAGGTGCTTTCCATTTTCGGACACACCTACCATGCAGGATGCAAAGCACTCCCCGGCGCTGCTGGGCGGCGCCTCGAGATAACCGGCGCCAGGGTTGATGGACACCATGGGAGCAGACAGGGCATACAGCCAATGCTGTTGAATTTCATCCATGAGCAGGAGGTTCCAGAGTCGATGAGAGTAGCCGAGGCCAACTACGTATGCGGACACAGATTGCAAGGCATATGCAGCCGGCCACCATCGGACTTGTCTTTTCTGCGCGCAGAAAAAAGACCACGAGATCTCGTGGCCTGTGTTTCTCAAACTCTGCACCTTTAAACCTAAACCAGCGTTAGCGCGGTGCCCTCTTCATCCATCCAGCTTGATGATTTCAGTGGGTGTTTATACCCGTAATCATCAAAAGCCCCATCAACGACGACAACAGAATGCATGAAGTTCGCCAACGTGCCGGTTGCACCATCTGCCAGCGCCTGGACGCTGCTGCTTCGGGTAAAGGCGAACAAACCCAGACGCCGCAGTGCATCACCAGGGGTCTCGCCATCATTGAGCGTGCTCATCGCCGCTTCAAAACTCTCGCCGGCACGAAACTCGTGGTTCTCCATTTGCGCCCGCTTGGCGCTGACGGCGTACAGGAAATTCGCATCCTTGAGCAGGCCGGCGTCGGTGCCTTTGAAATTCGAGTGTTCCCGGGCTGTTTTCAGTTCTGCATGGGTCAAGCTCACCTTGCTGGAATCGCGCATCGTCACGGTATAACCGTCGCGGGTCTCGGTGATGTTTTTATAGATGCCCCGGGGACTTTGCCCATACTTCATCATCGCCGCCTTGATCGCCGATACCGTGACACAGTTCCCCTCGACACCTTGATAGAATCCACTCCAGATATCCCCTGGCTTGACCCCGACCGGTACATTGGAAATAGGCGGGGGCCGCGAGCTTGAACCAACGGGCACTCCGTCCGGTACCTCCTCGGCGAGCATGTAGCCATAAGATTTGACGATAGATGGCTTGTCACCATTGCTGTGCTGCAGGCCATCCAGTACCAAGGCACTCGAATAGCCAAAAGTACTGACCACCCCCACCGCGCCCTGCTCCTGCATCTTGGCGGGTGGCACGATGCGCAAGAAGCCAGTCATGCCCAAGCCCTTCAACACGCGGTATTCCGTATCGCCTTTGAGCGTGTTCGATAAAACCTTTTCAAACGATGCCCCAGGGGCCTGGTCACCGCGGGTCATCTGCTTGCGCTTCGTGTACGCCGCCAGCATGAAGTTGGCCTGCTTCACCGCGTCGGGGTTGTTCCCAGCGAAACGCGAGGCCGTGGTCGCTTGCTGCAACTCTTGCCGGGAAAAATGCAGTTCGAAACCGTCCTTCATCGTGATGTCATAACCGTCTCCCGCCGGGGTGACTTTCTCGAACATATCCGTGGCGTCTGGACCAAACCTCATCATCATCATTTTTATGACGCAGGCATGGCTGCTGCCATCAACAACCTCACCGAATCCTCGCTCGGCCGCGTTAAATCCGCTGAGAATGTCAACGGGCTTGCGGCCACGCCGGGTGGACGGCGTATCGACGAGGGGAACATCGACCGGAGCAACCGGCACATCCCGCTTGACCGGCTTAGCCGTTTGCCCCTCCTTGTCCAGCACGTAGACGTAGGGACGGTCGGGGCGATATTGACGGTCAAACCGATGCGCCACCCCATCCCGAATCAGCGCGGCACCGAAGTTATGCGCCTCCATGACGCCGACAGAGTTCTTGCCGACGAGTTGCTCCGAAGGGATCTGCTGCATAAAACGGCCCATGCCCATGCCCTTGAGCAGGTTCGATGCAGTCTCACCTTGTAAGGACGTGGTCAAGGCCGCGTTAAAGCTGCTGCTGATACGGCTGTCGGAACTGGACAATTGTTTGCGCTTGACGAAGACAGCCAATGCGAAATTCGCGTTTTCCACTGTACTGGCATCACCACCGACAAATCTCGACGCTGAGGCAGTGCCATGCACTTCATGATCGGCAACATGCAACTTATAACCGTCTTTCAGCGTAACGTCATACCCCGAGCCAACGCGCTTTACTTCATCAAATAGATCAGCGCGCGCAGGACCGAAGGTCGATATCATCATCTGGATAACAGCAGAATGGCTGCTCGTATCAAAATGCTCACCGAACTGTCGCTCGGTAGAATTCAAAGTACTTACACTGTCGACGGATTTATTTTCACCCCCGTATACACGCGCAGGATGATGGACCGCCGTACTCATTGCATAACCCGTATTCATCGTAATCATGGAGCACTCCTTTAAAGGGCGAACACACAACAGCCCGTGGTAACGCTGCCACTTGTGCACTGCGCTCAGGCATAAAAAGAAAGTGCATGAACACGGCATACAGTATTTTCTGCACGCGATGAACTGCACTCAGTCAGATAATAAGTTCAACAAGATCTAGTTATAGATTTAACGTGTTGCGCAGCAACGATCATCTTCTTATTGTTTTATGGACGGCCCGTTAGCCAACCAATGCAATAGCCCGTCCAAACCGCGGTCTTCCCGCTTTAGTCCCATACATCTCCTCACACCCATCAACCACTGCTACAGAGTGCCTGCTCCTGTTGACCATACCGATCAATGATTTATCAGCAAACGCACTGACCGGAACTTCTTTCATATGCTGGCGCAAGCCCAGACGCTTGAAGCCTTCCCCGGGCCCCGTTTCGTCCTCACCGTCGTTGAGGCTGTTTATCGCGGATTGAAAGCTCCTGCCTGCAGTCCCGTCATTGTTTTCCAGCATCGCTCGCTTGGCGCTGACGGCAAATAGAAAGTGCGCATCCTTGAGCATGCCGGGATCGCGCATCGGGACAAACTTCGAGCCACGCCTGGCTTGGGCCAATTCATCCTTGCTCAAATCCAGCGCGTACCCGTCACGCATGACAATGTGATAGCCATCACCCTTGGCTTGAACAGACTTGAAGATATCGGTCGGGCTTTGACCGAACTTCGCCATCGCCGCCTTGATCGCCGAAATGGTCACGCAATTACCGTCAGGGCCCTGGCGAAAACCGTTCCATATATTTGCCGGCTTGGCGCCGTTGCGCTTATCGGACAGATCAGGAAGCGGCTGCGGTGTTGGATCCGGCAGGGGTGCATCCGGCTTGGGCAGCACTGCCGGCGGGGGCGCAGGCGTTACCTTGGTCGCCACTGTATTCGCCAGTTCCTTGCCCGCCAGCAGGCCTTGCAACTGTGTAAAAAACTGGGTGAACAGTTCGAGGAGCTTTGCTAACAGCGGGGTGTCGCTGGCTGTGTTCCCAACCGTACTTTGATCGTTATTACCGAACGATGAGAGGACCTGGTTATTAACGAATACCGGCTGCACGGGAACCGATCTTCCTGGTGTGTTGCCGGTTTGCGAATGTTGATAATAGTTTCTGACCGCGCCCGCATTATTGATTTCTGAACAAGACATATAACCATCCTTCATCAAGGGCCCCCCGACGTTTTTTATCGGGAGCGCCTTGTTGAAAAAAACTGAGGAAGTGGCCGACTTACCTGCTTATCCGGCGGCCGGGATTAAACCGCCAGTCGTTGTCGAACGCTCGACGCCTGCCGCTGGTTTCGAACTCAAAGAAATCCTCAGACGGCCCTGGCGAAGTGATGTCCGGCTCCGGCTTATCCGGCTTCGGAGCATCTGGTTTAGGCGCATCCGGCTTCGGTGGGACCGGAGCGTCTGGCTTCGGCGGAACCGGCACGTCGGCCTTCGGCGGGACCGGTGCATCGGGCTTTGGCGGAACCGGCACGTCTGGCTTCGGCGGGACCGGTGCATCGGGCTTCGGCGGAACCGGTGCATCAGGCTTAGGCGGGACCGGTGCATCGGGCTTCGGCGGAACCGGCACGTCGGCCTTCGGCGGGACCGGTGCATCGGGCTTTGGCGGGACCGGCTTCGTTGCATCCGGGTGAGGGCAATGGCAGTTCATCACTTGGACCGTGACGTTCACGTCGGAACTGCTCCGGCTGTTCGGCTGCACGTCCTTGCCCGATGCGGGGTCTGGCCTGCGGGGTTCTGGCAGGGGTTTAGGCGTTACCTTAACCTCGGAACTCGGGACCGCTGGATTGTTTGCTGGCTTGTCTTTCTGTACCGACACCTCAGGGTTGGTCCCGGACTTGTCCTTGAGTGCAGTGTTCAATGCCGGCGAGTTGGTTTCGGCTTTGTCCTTGGCTACAGTGTTCGGCACTTGCGAGTCAGTCCCCGCCTTGTCCTTGGCCGCAGTGTCCGGCACATTCGATTTACTGTCCGCCTTATCCTTCACCGGAGTATCGCTACTCTTTTCGGGTTTAGGCAGCGGGCCAGCATCGGGTACCAACTTGGGCATCCCGCCCTGCCCGGACAGCATGTTCCGTATGGCCTTGAATGCATATTCAAACAACTCGAACAACTTCTCGAGTGCATCCTTGTTGAAGGTGACGGTTCCATCCGTCACCACGGCGGGATTGTTTTTCAATACTGTGCCGGGCGTATTCGCCCGGATTTCGCCGGCGCTCTTGTCGACAGACTTTGGCAGGTCTGCATTCTGCTGATTGAAGTCATTAGTCAAGCGAGGGAAATTATTGACCGACAAATTAGACATAAACAAATCCTTATTCAGTGATTGCCAAAACTCCTTCAGCGGTCTGCAAACAGACCGTCCAGGTTCTGGACTGGAAACAAACCCGAGTGCTGCACACTCCCTACTTTCGTGGGTGTTGCGAGCATCGGGTTCCGAAAATCGGCCTTCACATAAGGAAATCAAATGAAAATAGAGACTTTATCCTATGGACTTTCCGTAAAACATCATGCTTACCCGGTGGTCGCCGTGGGCAAAATGGATATATCAGGCAACAGTCAGCCGTTAAGGCAAATTGATGAAATCACTCACCCACGCCAGTCATTCATATCTGTGTTATTGCGCGCGCCCCTCATACTCCAACTAACAAAACTTAAAAATATGCGCCGCTGACACCGCAAGACTCTGTAGCAAACAAGAAACTTGCTCACATATATAAAGCAATCAAAAAGCTCTAGTCACGTGCCCACAAACACTCGCTGTTAACGATCCGCGGCCTTATTTCAAGCAAAAAAAAGGGCGCCCACGGCACCCTTTCCTACTGGATTGAAACGCTTATATATATGTACTCAATTTTGCAGCGCAACCGAATCAGGCACCCCTAACAATCGTCCTACCTGCTCCAGGTCGGTTTCCCGCCGCATCAGCGTAAATAGTTCAACTGCTTCGGGATAGTTGCGGGTCAGCATCGCCAGCCATTGCTTCAAGCGTCCCGGCGCCTGGCGCTCGGTCAATTGCTCAACGGATTGCCGCCAGAATTCCTGGAGCATGGGTTGCATCTGCGCCCAAGTCATCTCGACCACCTCTTCCCCGGCCCGCGCGGCAGCAATCTGCCGGGCCAGGTCGGGACGGGCCACCAGGCCGCGACCGAGCATGATGTCTTCGACACCGCTGATTTCGCGACACCGCCGCCAGTCTTCAACGCTCCAGATATCACCGTTGGCGAACACTGGCACCTTGACCACCTCTTGCACACGCGGGATCCACTCCCAGTGCGCCGGAGGTTTGTAGCCGTCAGCCTTGGTGCGGGCATGCACCACGATATGCGCTGCGCCGCCTTCGGCCAGGGCCGTGGCGCACACCAGGGCACCGTCGGGGCTGTCGAAGCCCAGGCGCATCTTGGCCGTGACGGGAATATGTGCCGGCACCGCACGCCGTACGTGTTCGACGATCTGGTTAAGCAGCTCCGGCTCCTTGAGCAGCACCGCACCGCCACGGGACTTGTTCACGGTCTTGGCCGGGCAACCGAAGTTGAGGTCAACCACCTGAGAGCCCAGCTCACACGCCAGGGCGGCGTTTTCCGCCAAACACACCGGGTCTGAACCGAGTAACTGCACACGCAGCGGCACGCCGGCAGCGGTCTTGGCACCGTGCAGCAACTCAGGGGCGAGTTTGTGGAAATAGGCAGGCGTCAGCAGGCGGTCGTTGACCCGGATGAACTCGGTCACGCACCAATCAATACCACCGACCCGGGTCAGCACGTCCCGCAGGATGTTGTCGACCAACCCCTCCATGGGCGCCAAAGCAATTTGCATGGAAAACACTCAACGAAAAACGTGGCGCAGTTTACTGGTTTCAGACGCTGGCAGGTAATTCGCCTTGCAGCGCAGGGCCATAACCCTCAAGAAATTCCGACGGCATGCGCTTGGGCTTGCCGCTGGACAGTTCGATGCAGACAAAGGTGGTTTGCGCTCGCAGCAAGGTAGCGCCATCACGCGGGCGTACCAGCTGGAAGCGTCGGGTCATTTTCAGGCGCTGGTCCCAGTCGACGATCCAGGTCGCCAACTGCAGCTCATCGCCTTCGTAACCGGCGGCGAGGTAATCGATCTCATGACGCACCACGGCCATCGCGCGATCCAGCCTGCGGTACTCGCTAAGGTCCAACCCCAAGCGCTGGGAATGGCGCCAGGCGCAGCGTTCGAGCCAGGACACGTAAACGGCGTTGTTGGCGTGCCCCAGACCGTCGATGTCGTCGGCACCGACCTGCAGATCAATGATAAACGGCGTTGCCAAATCCCAGCCCATGGGGTGCTCCCGGTCGATTAATGTCGGCGGCGAGCAGTGTAACCCATGGCTCAGGCGGTTTGGCGCTCCGGCACGTGGCGGCCGGCCAGCAGCGCCAGCACGCCTTCGATCACACGCGGATCCGCCAGCACTTTCTGGTGCCCGCCCTGCTCCAGGCGCAGCAGGCGGCTGTCGAACCAGGCGTCATGGATGACCTGGCAAGCCTTGACCGAGACGAAGGTATCGTCTTCGGCATGCACGATCAGGCCCGGGATATTCATTTGATAGTGGGCGACATCGAGGTGCTTGAGGGGCATGCCCATCGTCAGCTCGACCTCCTGGATAAACGCCGAACGCGCTCGCGCCGGCAAACCGACCATGCCGGCAAAGCCGCGCAGTACGTCGAGAAACCGCGAGGGTGCGGCGATACTGACCAACGCCTTGGTGCGCAAGCCCAACTGCACCGCCAACATCGCGCTGGCCCCACCCATGGAGTGACCGACAACCGCATGCAGCGGTGGCAGTTCGGCAGCCGCTTCCAGCATGGCGCGGGCAAACAGCAGCACATGGGCTTCGCGCCCCGGCGAACGCCCGTGGGCCGGGCCGTCCAGCGCAACCACCGAATAACCCGCGTCCACCAATGCGCTGATCAGGCTGGCGAATTGCGTCGGGCGCCCTTCCCAGCCGTGCATCAACAGCACCGCAGGGCCCTGGCCCCACTTCAGCGCCGACAGGCCGAAACGCAAAGTGATGCGCTCGGACTGCGCCAGCAGCGGCAGCTCCCAGTCACGGGGCGGCAAATCGCGAGGCGTCATGAACACCCGACGCATCTTGCTGGCAACGGTGTGCGGCGCCAGCCGGCCCAAGGTGCCATTGACGCCACGAATCCATTTCAACGTGCCCATCGCTCATCCCTCAGGCCAGAAGCCGTTCTTAACGCACTGCGGACTTGGCCGCACGCAATACACGATCCGATAACTCACCCGGGCCCAGGGCGCGGGCCAGCGACAAGCCGCCGATCATCAGCGCCATGTCGGCCAGGGCCTTGTCGGTGTCTTCCGGGCTGGCGGCCAGCTGTGCTGCCATCAGTTCGCAGTGTTCGTTCAAGGCCTGGCGAAATTCGTCCGGCAGGCGGCTCATCTCGCCCACGGTGGACGGGATCGGGCACGCCTGGCTGGTGGAGTCACGGTGTTTACGCGACAGGTAGAACGCTGCGACCAGCGCGCGACGCTCTTCACCGGTCAGCGAGGAGTCCATGTCATCGACGGCGGCGCGACGCCGGGCCAGCAACTCGGTGAAGGCCTCCAGCATCAGTGCGTCCTTGCTTTCAAAGTGCGCGTAGAAACCGCCGACGGTAAGCCCCGCCGCGCCCATGACTTCACCCACACTCGGCTCGGCCGGGCCGCGTTGTACCAGGGCGGCGCCGGCAGCTTGCAGAATGCGTTCGCGGGTTTGCGCTTTTTTATCGTTCATCGTTGCCTCCGAATCTCATGCTTCGAATATTATTACCATAATAATATTTCGCAAGCCACAGGCATGACCATTGGTCAGAAGAACATTCAGGGAAAAAGGAAGGAGGATTGGCCAAACGCCAGACAAACAAAAGGGCCATTCAATAATTGAATGACCCTTAAAAATCCCGCAGAGCGGGTAATCGTGGCGTCCCCTAGGGGACTCGAACCCCTGTTACCGCCGTGAAAGGGCGGTGTCCTAGGCCACTAGACGAAGGGGACACAAACCTTCTGTACAACTGATCAGCGCTGAGAACTGATCGAATTCAAGGACGGTGTGGCCAGACCTTGAACCTGTAAATTGGTGGAGCTAAACGGGATCGAACCGTTGACCTCTTGCATGCCATGCAAGCGCTCTCCCAGCTGAGCTATAGCCCCGGATTTTTCGCCTCGCGGCGCAGCAGACCTTTCGAACTGCTTGTTGAAACTGGCGTCCCCTAGGGGACTCGAACCCCTGTTACCGCCGTGAAAGGGCGGTGTCCTAGGCCACTAGACGAAGGGGACACAAACCTTCTATACAACGTGATCAGGCTGAGTCTGATCGAATTCAAGGACGGTGTGGCCAGACCTTGAACCTGTAAATTGGTGGAGCTAAACGGGATCGAACCGTTGACCTCTTGCATGCCATGCAAGCGCTCTCCCAGCTGAGCTATAGCCCCTCGTCGGTGAGGACGGGGCGAATCTTAATGGCGTATTCGAAACGTGTCAAATTTATTTTCAACAATTTTCAAAATTTTTTGCCGAGATAACAATCACTTACCGAGCAAACCCCGGAAAACCGGGGTTTGCCCGTTACAACAGCGTACTTAAGCGATAGCGCCCAGCAGCTTTTCCCATTCCTTGTTTTCTTTCTTCGACACACCACCAAGCAAATCAAGGGCTTGGCGCAGACGGAAGCGAGTCAGGTCCGGGCCCAGAATTTCCATCGCATCGAGCACCGACACCGAACTCGCCTGCCCGGTGATCGCGGCAAACATCAGCGGCATGGCATCGCGCAATTTCAGCTCCAGGGATTCAACCACCGCCTGGATAGTCGCAGTAATCGCATCCTTCTCCCACTGGCGCAGGCTTTCGAGCTTCCACAGGATCAACTGCATTAACTGGCGAACCTGGTCACCCGAGAGTTTCTTCGACTCAAACAGCTTCACGTCCGGGTTCACGCCACCGGCAAAGAAGAAACTCGCCAACGGTGCGACCTGGCTGAAGGTCTCCACCCTGCCCTGCACCAGCGGCGCGATCTTCATCATGTACTCGGGGTTCAACGCCCACTGCTGCACGCGGCTGGCGAACTCTTCCACCGGCAGGTCACGCAGCCACTGGCCGTTGAGCCACGACAGCTTCTCGATGTCGAAGATCGGCCCACCCAGGGACACACGGGACAGGTCGAAGTTATCGACCATTTCCTGCAACGAGAACTTCTCGCGCTCGTCCGGCATCGACCAGCCCATGCGGCCCAGGTAGTTGAGCATCGCTTCGGGCATGAAGCCCATGCGCTCGTAGAAAGTCACCGAGGTCGGGTTCTTGCGCTTGGACAGCTTGCTCTTGTCCGGGTTACGCAGCAGCGGCATGTAGCACAGCTGCGGTTGTTCCCAGCCGAAGTACTCGTACAGCAGGATCAGTTTCGGCGCCGATGGCAGCCACTCTTCGCCACGCAGTACGTGGGTGATGCCCATCAGGTGGTCGTCCACCACGTTGGCCAGGAAGTACGTCGGCAGGCCGTCGGTCTTCATCAGCACTTGCATGTCCATGCGGTCCCACGGGATCTCGACGTCACCGCGCAACATGTCCGGCACCACGCACACGCCTTCGCTCGGCACCTTCATGCGGATAACGTGCGGCTCACCGGCAGCCAGGCGCCGGGCCACTTCTTCCTTCGACAGCAGCAGTGCGCGGCCGTCATAGCGCGGGGTTTCACCACGGGCCTGTTGCTCGGCGCGCATCTGGTCCAGCTCTTCGGCGGTGCAGAAGCACGGGAAGGCGTGGCCCATGTCGACCAGTTGCTGGGTGTACTGCTTGTAGATGTCGCTGCGCTCGCTCTGGCGATACGGGCCGTGGGGGCCGCCGACGTCCGGGCCTTCGGCCCAGGTAATGCCCAACCAGCGCAGGGCATCGAAAATCTGCTGTTCCGACTCGCGCGTGGAGCGCAGTTGATCGGTGTCTTCGATCCGCAGGATGAATTCACCGCCATGCTGCTTGGCAAAGCAGTAGTTGAACAAGGCGATGTAAGCAGTACCTACGTGGGGATCCCCAGTAGGCGATGGCGCGATGCGCGTGCGGACGGTGGTCATGGCGGGTCTCGAATTGGCGATAAAACTGAAAATGAAACAAGGGGCGAATGGTAACAGCCCCAAGCCCTTGGGCTCCAGCGTGGGGAGGCGAACAAAGGGCATATGAGACAAGCTCCGGTCTCAAGTCTCGACATGGCTATTTGCCAGACCGTTCGCTGGCTATATTCCATTACCTTTTGTCGACGACATTATTGCCATGCCTGCCCCGCTCAAACGCCGCCTGTTTATCTTCCTGTTTATCGTGGTCCTGATCGCCGGGGGCTTTTTCGCCCAGTGGTTCTTCAAGGGCCGTTTTTATGAAAGCACCGACAACGCCTACGTCCAGGGCGAGATCACCCGGGTCTCCAGCCAACTGGGTGCGCGCATCGTCGAGGTGCTGGTGGGCGACAACGAGCACGTGGAAAAAGGCCAACTGCTGGTCAAGCTCGAAGGCGACGACTTCCACCTCGCCGTCGACCGCGCCAACGCCGCCCTGGCCATGCGCGAAGCCGAGCGCGTGCAGGCCCAGAGCAAACTGACCCAGCAAGCCAGCCTGATCGCCGCCGGTGCAGCCAAGGTCTCGTCCAGCCAGGCCACCCTCGGCCGCTCGCAGATCGACCTGAACCGCGCACAAACCCTGCGCAAACCCGGCTATGTCTCCGAAGAACGGGTCACCACCCTCGACGCCGACAACCACATCGCCCGTTCCCAGGTGACCATGGCCCAGGCCGACCTGCAGGGCCAGCGCCAGCAGGTCAACGCCCTGAACGCCGAGATCAAGCGCCTCGACGCGATGATCGCCAACGCCAGGACCGACCTGGCCCAGGCCGAACTGAACCTGACCCGCAGCGAAATCCACGCGCCCATCAGCGGCCTGATCGGCCAGCGTGCCGCGCGCAACGGTCAATACGTACAGGCCGGCGCCTACCTGCTGTCGATCGTCCCGGACCAGGACATCTGGGTGCAGGCCAACTTCAAGGAAACCCAGATCGGCCACATGCAGCCTGGGCAAAAAGCCGAGCTGACATTCGACGCCTACAGCGATACTCCAATCGAAGGCCGCGTCGCCAACCTGTTCGGCGCCTCCGGCGCGCAATTCAGCCTGCTGCCGCCGGACAATGCCACGGGCAACTTCACCAAAGTCGTACAACGGATTCCGGTCAAACTGACCTTCGCCACCGACAACCCGCTGCAGGGCAAAATCCGCCCGGGCATGTCGGTGACGGTCAAAGTGAATATCCAAGACCCGCACGATGGCCGGTGATCAACTGCTGCCGCCGGTAGGCGAGCCGAGCCGGCGCGACTGGATAGCAGTCATGAGCGTAATGCTCGGCGCCTTCATGGCGGTGCTCGACATCCAGATCACCAACTCGTCCCTCAAGGACATTCAAGGCGCACTGTCGGCCACCCTGGAAGAAGGTTCGTGGATTTCCACCTCCTACCTTGTGGCCGAAATCATCATGATCCCCCTCACCGCCTGGCTGGTGCAGCTGCTGTCGGCGCGTCGGCTGGCGGTGTGGGTCTCGGGCGGGTTCCTGATCGCCTCGCTGATGTGCTCCATGGCCTGGAGCCTGGAAAGCATGATCGTATTCCGCGCGCTGCAGGGCTTTACCGGCGGCGCGCTGATCCCCCTGGCGTTCACCCTCACGCTGATCAAGCTGCCCGAACATCACCGCGCCAAAGGCATGGCCATGTTCGCCATGACCGCCACCTTCGCCCCGTCCATCGGCCCGACCATTGGCGGCTGGCTCACGGAAAACTGGGGTTGGGAATACATCTTCTACATCAACATCCCACCGGGCCTGATCATGATCGCCGGGCTGCTGTACGGCCTGGAGAAAAAGGACTCCAACTGGGACTTGCTCAAAAGCACCGACTATCTCGGCATCCTTACCATGGCCGTAGGCCTTGGGTGTTTGCAGGTGTTTCTGGAAGAAGGCCATCGCAAGGACTGGCTGGAATCCAGCCTGATTGTCAGCCTGGGCACCGTCGCCCTGTTGAGCTTGATCACCTTTGTGATCGTGCAGATGTCCAAGCCCAACCCGCTGATCAACCTGCGCATCCTCGGCAATCGTAATTTCGGGCTATCGAGCATTTCGAGCCTGGGGATGGGCGTGGGGTTGTATGGCTCGATTTATCTGCTGCCGCTGTACCTGGCGCAGATCCAGAACTACAACGCCCTGCAAATCGGCGAAGTGATCATGTGGATGGGGGTTCCGCAGCTGTTTTTGATTCCGCTGGTGCCCAAGCTGATGAAGTACGTGTCGCCCAAATGGCTGTGTACGCTGGGGTTCGGGCTGTTCGGGTTGGCGAGTTTTTCATCGGGGGTGCTGAACCCGGACTTTGCCGGCGACCAGTTCAACCGCATCCAGATCATCCGTGCGCTGGGGCAGCCGTTGATCATGGTGACAATTTCGCTGATTGCCACGGCATACATCATGCAGAAGGACGCGGGGTCGGCGTCAAGCCTGTTCAATATCCTGCGAAACCTGGGCGGGGCGATCGGGATTGCGTTGCTGGCGACGCTGCTGGATGCACGCACCAAGACCTACTTTGATTACCTGCGTGAGGCGATTGTGCCGACCAATCCACAGGTGGCAGAGCGCATGGCCAGGCTGACGGAGACGTTTGGCAGTGAGACGGCGGCGTTGGGCAAGTTGAGTGAGATAGCGCATCAGCAGGCGCAGATCATGGCCTATAACGATGCGTTCCATTTTGTAGGGTTGGCGTTGGGGATCAGTATGGTGGCGATCTTGTTGACCAAGGCGTTGCCGGCGGGGCTTAAGGCTGGGGAAGCCCACTGAAATAACCTGTGGCGAGGGAGCTTGTAGTGGCGAGGGAGCTTGCTCCCGCTGGGCTGCGAAGCGGCCCCAAAATTCTGGGAGCGCTTCGCACTCCAGCGGGAGCAAGCTCCCTCGCCACAAAGAGCTTGAAGATCGTTCCCACGCTCTGCGTGGGAATGCCTCACTGGACGCTCCGCGTCCGCTCTTGGGACGCAGAGCGTCCCGGGCTGCTTTCCCACGCAGAGCGTGGGAACGATCATCAGACCGCCAGCAACCGCTCCCGCAACTTGCCAATCTCATCGCGCATCTGCGCCGCCGCTTCAAACTCCAGATCCCGCGCCAACTGGTACATCTTCTCTTCCAGCTGGCGAATACGCTTGGTGATCTCGCTCGGCGAACGCAATTCCGCTTCGTACTTGGCATTCTCCTCCGCAGCCTTGGCCATGCCCTTGCGCTTCTTGCTGCGCGAACCCGGCACCGTTGCGCCTTCCATGATGTCGGCCACATCCTTGAACACACCCTTCGGCGTGATGCCATGCTCCAGGTTGTAGGCAATCTGCTTGTCGCGACGACGCTCGGTCTCGCCAATCGCCCGTTCCATGGAACCGGTGATCCGGTCCGCATACAGAATCGCCCGGCCATTCAGGTTGCGCGCCGCCCGGCCAATGGTCTGGATCAACGAGCGCTCGGAACGCAGGAAGCCTTCCTTGTCTGCATCCAGAATCGCCACCAGGGACACTTCCGGCATATCCAGGCCTTCACGCAGCAGGTTGATCCCCACCAGCACATCGAAGGCGCCCAGGCGCAGGTCGCGGATGATTTCCACGCGCTCCACGGTGTCGATGTCCGAGTGCAAATAACGCACGCGCACGCCGTGGTCGGCCAGGTAATCGGTCAAGTCTTCGGACATGCGCTTGGTCAGCGTGGTGACCAGCACCCGCTCTTCCAGGGCCACGCGCTTGGTGATTTCCGAAAGCAGATCATCCACCTGAGTCAGCGCCGGGCGGATTTCGATTTGCGGGTCCACCAGGCCGGTCGGGCGCACCAGTTGCTCAACTACCCGCCCGGCATGTTCGGCCTCGTAGTTACCCGGCGTGGCCGAGACAAAAATCGTCTGCGGGCTGATGCCTTCGAACTCGTCAAAACGCATCGGCCGGTTATCCAGCGCCGATGGCAGGCGGAAGCCGTATTCCACCAGGGTCTCTTTACGGGAACGGTCACCTTTGTACATCGCGCCCACCTGCGGCACGCTGACGTGGGACTCGTCGATCACCAGCAAGGCATCGTCCGGCAGGTAATCGAACAAGGTAGGTGGCGCCTGCCCGGACTCGCGGCCCGAGAGGTAGCGCGAGTAGTTTTCGATGCCGTTGCAGTAGCCCAGTTCTAGGATCATCTCCAGGTCGAAGCGGGTGCGCTGTTCCAGGCGCTGGGCTTCCACCAGCTTGTTGTTGGAGCGCAGGTATTCCAGGCGCTCCACCAGCTCAGCCTTGATGCCCTCGATGGCGCCCATCAGGGTTTCGCGCGGGGTCACGTAGTGGCTTTTCGGGTAGAAGGTGAAGCGCGGCAGCTTGCGGATCACTTCGCCGGTCAACGGGTCGAAGGCCGACAGGCTCTCGACTTCATCGTCGAACAGCTCGATGCGGATCGCTTCCAGGTCGGATTCCGCCGGGTAGATGTCGATCACATCGCCGCGCACGCGGAAGCTCGCCCGGGCGAAATCTATGTCGTTGCGGGTGTATTGCAGGCTCGTCAGGCGACGCAACAGTTCGCGCTGGTCGAGTTTGTCGCCGCGGTCGACGTGCAGCACCATCTTCAAATAGGTTTCCGGGCTGCCCAGGCCGTAGATGCACGACACCGTGGTGACGATGATCGCGTCTTTGCGTTCCAGCAGCGCCTTGGTCGCCGAGAGCCGCATCTGCTCGATGTGGTCGTTGATCGAGGCGTCTTTCTCGATAAAGGTGTCGGACGACGGTACGTAGGCTTCCGGCTGGTAGTAGTCGTAGTAGGAAACGAAGTACTCCACCGCGTTGTTCGGGAAGAACGCCTTGAACTCGCCATACAACTGCGCGGCCAGGGTCTTGTTCGGCGCCAGCACCAGGGTCGGGCGGTTCACCTGGGCGATCACGTTGGCGATGCTGAAAGTCTTGCCGGAGCCGGTCACCCCGAGCAAGGTCTGGTGCGCGAGGCCCGCCTCAATGCCTTCGACCATCAGGCGGATGGCTTCCGGTTGATCGCCGGCAGGCTCGAAACGGGTGACTAGCTGGAAATCCGACATAACGTACCTCTTGAGTCACCCCGGGGCCGGAAAAAGCAACGGGGACGAAAAAGACCGCGACCCGCGACTGTTCGGCGCAGGTTGCAGGAAAAAACCATGATAGCTGTAGAAGTGGAGGCGAATGTGACGGGTTTCAAGGCAATCGTCCTACATGCCGTTGGTCACCCATGTTGCAATAAGACTAACGGTCGGTAAATAAACCGAAAAACTTGGCCGAAAAGCCGTTTCGGCTGTCGCCGTGAGCAGTGATGGCCTCTATACTAGCTCCCCGTTTGTGCACCGCTCTAGTGCATTCGGCTGGAGCGCGACACGTCCCTCCACTCTCTATAGAGCTGCCGCAAAAATGAGCCTGTTCTCCGCTGTCGAAATGGCACCACGCGATCCAATCCTGGGCCTCAACGAAGCATTCAACGCCGATACCCGAACCACCAAGGTGAACCTTGGCGTGGGCGTTTACTGCAACGAGGAGGGGAAGATTCCACTCTTGCGTGCCGTTGCCGAAGCGGAAGCCATTCGCGTGGCGCAACACGCCGCCCGTGGCTACTTGCCGATCGACGGTATTGTCGCCTACGACCAGGCCGTGCAAAAGCTGCTGTTCGGCGCGCAATCGCCGCTGATCAGCTCCGGCCGCGTCATCACCGCCCAAGCGGTCGGCGGCACCGGCGCCCTGAAAATCGGCGCTGACTTCCTCAAGCAACTGCTGCCCAACGCCGTCGTCGCCATCAGCGACCCGAGCTGGGAAAACCACCAGGCGCTGTTCGAAAAAGCCGGCTTCCCGGTGCAAACCTATCGTTACTACGACGCCGCCACCCACGACGTAAACCGCGCCGGCCTGCTGGAAGACCTCAACGCCCTGCCGCCACAGTCCATCGTCGTGCTGCACGCCTGCTGCCACAACCCGACCGGCGTCGACCTGAGCCCGGCCGACTGGCAACAAGTGCTGGACGTGGTCAAGGCGAAAAACCTCGTGCCGTTCCTCGACATGGCCTACCAGGGCTTTGGCGACGGCATCGACGAAGACGCCGCTGCGGTGCGCCTGTTTGCCGAGTCGGGCCTGACCTTCTTTGTGTCCAGCTCGTTCTCCAAATCGTTCTCGCTGTACGGCGAGCGCGTGGGCGCCCTGTCCATCGTCACCGACTCCAAGGAAGAAAGCGCGCGCATCCTGTCCCAGGTCAAGCGCGTGATCCGCACCAACTACTCCAACCCGCCGACCCACGGCGCGGCGATTGTGGCGGCGGTGCTGAACAACCCTGAGCTGCGTGCCCAGTGGGAAGCCGAACTGGCGGAAATGCGCCTGCGCATTCGCGGCATGCGCGAGCAGATGGTGGCTGACCTGGCCAAGGCTGCTCCGGGCCACGACTTCAGCTTCGTCGGTCGCCAGCGCGGGATGTTCTCCTACTCCGGCCTGAGCGTTGAACAAGTGACACGCCTGCGTAGCGAGTTTGGTATCTACGCGCTGGATACCGGTCGTATCTGTGTGGCGGCGTTGAACCAGAAGAACATCGATGCCGTGACCAAGGCCATCGTTCAGGTGCTGTAAGCCTGTTGTGATGCAAAAAAAGGGGAAGCCAATGGCTTCCCCTTTTTCATTCTGAAAACCGCGCCCCCTGTGGCGAGGGAGCTTGCTCCCACTGGGCTGCGAAGCGGCCCCAAAACCTGCCACCGTGAACTTTATGAATGAATGCGGTGCCTGAACTGGGGCTGCCGCGCAGCCCAACGGGAGCAAGCTCCCTCGCCACAGGGTGGGTGGTTTGCCTTCATGAGCGGGTGTTCAGCCCCTAAAAATTCGCTGCTTTCAGTCCGCTGCCCCTAGACTGACAGCAAGACAGTCCCTTCCCCTTGAGTATCCTATGAGAAACGACGACCTGGACCTGCGTGCCGACCGCGACGAACTGGACCACTTCACCCCGCGCCCACCACCCGCCAAGCGCCAGAAAAGCCTGGTGCTGCAAGTCGCGCTCGGCGTATTCCTCGGTGGTTTGGCCTTATGGCTGGTGCAACTGGGCGCCGGCGCCCTGATGGCCAAGCTGGCCATGGGCACCTTCCAGTTCGGCGGCTAACTAGTTGCCCGCGGGCCTGTCGAAGTGAATCCTGGAGAAGTGACGCAGCCACCAGTACAACATCGCCAGGCCGTAACCCAAAAAAGCCGACCCTGCTGACGAATAGAGCACCTGAATCAGCGGGGACTCATAAAGGCATTTGCGGGTGCAATCGGGCTCTTCCGGGAAAGCCACAGTTAAACAGGACATTCCGACGCCAATCATGGTCGCCACCGGCAAGACCGCCATATGGCGCCGTCGATTGACCAGTGAACGCAGGAAGGCCCTTCGATAAGGCCCCCAGCGCGCAATCAGCACCCCATAGAAAACGCTGAACAGCCAAGCCAGTGAAAAGATCAGTTTGGTCACCGGCGGGAAGTACGAGCGTTGCGCCCATTTCTCTATCGACGGCAGCGCTTCTGCGAGCCCACCCACCAAGGCATTGGCCCACCTCAGATTGAGAAAACCTTCACTCAACCCTCCAAACACCAGGACCGATGTGAACGCCAGCGGCACCCAGAATATGAGGCGTTGAAAAAAACGGTCCTTTGTCGGCGACTCAACGATTTTCGAGCCTGGAGGCTTAAGCATGGTTTCCCTTCCCTACTGGCAAACGGCCTAAGGCCACTAGCCATCAGCGTAGTCGAGAACACATCAACCTCACCCCACCTCTTGAACGCTCCTCCAGCAATCGGTTTGGCCTTTTGTCTGGTGCAAGCAGCCCCCCTGCAGTTCGGCGGCTGACCAAGACCAAATGTGGGAGCCGTCGAGCTATAGCGAGGCCGCTATAGCGGTGGGTCAGGCACCATAAATGTCGACTGTGCCGACGCCTTCGCAGCCTCGCTGAAGCTCGACAGCTCCCACAGGGGGCCTGTGTGACTGATGCAACTGGGTACCGGCGCCCTGATCGCCAAATCGGCCATGGGCACCCTGCAATTGGCATCTGACCAAAACCAAATGTGGGAACCGTCGAGCTTTAGCGAGGCCGCGATAGCGGTGGGTCAGGCACCATCAATGTCGACTGTGCCGACGCCATCGCAGCCTCGCTGAAGCTCGACAGCTCCCACACGGGACCTGTGTGACTGATGCAACTGGATACCGGCGCCCTGATCGCCAAATCGGCCATGGGCACCCTGCAGTTTGGCGGCTGACTAAAGATCAAATGTGGGAGCCGTCGAGCTTCAGCGAGGCCGCGATAGCGGTGGGTCAGGCACCATAAATGTCGACTGTACCGACGCCATCGCAGCCTCGCTGAAGCTCGACAGCTGCTACGGCGACGATGCCAGGGCCAAGCCACGCTCTTCCAGCAACTGCACAAAACTGTTCAGGCTCTGCGACACCGTACCCCGGCGCCAGATCAGCCAGGTATTCAGAATCCGGAACGTATCGGTCAGCGGCCACACACTCACCGCCGTAAACCCCGGCATGCTCTCCAGCATGCTCCGCGGCATCAGCGCCAACCCGGCACCGGCACTCACACAGGCGAGCATCCCGTGGTACGACTCCATCTCGAAGATCTTCCCCGGCACCGCGCCATCCTGTGAAAACCAACGCTCGAAGTGATGCCGGTACGAACAGTTCGAACGAAACGTGTAGATGCTCTCCCCGCTCACATCCCGCCCCCGGGTGATCGGCGCGTGATGCAACGGCGCAATCACCACCATCTCCTCCTCGAACACCGCCACGCCCTCCAGCGTCGCGTGCAACACCGGCCCATCGACAAAAGCCGCCGCCAGCCGCCCCGACAACACACCCTCGATCATCGTGCCGGACGGCCCGGTGGTCAGGTCCAGCTCGACCTTGGCGTGCTTCTGGTTATACGCCGCGAGCAACGCCGGGATACGCACCGCCGCCGTACTCTCCAGCGAGCCCAACGCAAACGCGCCCTGGGGCTCCTCCCCCGCCACCGTCGCCCGGGCCTCTTGCACCAGATCCAGAATGCGCCGGGCATACCCGAGGAAATTCCACCCGGCCGGCGATAACCGCAGCCGGCTCTTCTCGCGAATAAACAAGTCCACGCCCAGGTCCTGCTCCAATTGCTTGATCCGCGTGGTCAGGTTCGACGGCACGCGATGGATCAATTGCGCGGCAGCGCTGATGCTGCCTTGCTCGGCAACGGCTTTGAAAATTTCCAGCTGGACCAGATCCAAGTCATTCTCCAAACGTGAACGTATTGCTTAATATTATTCAGTTTCCGAAAAAGATACAGCCCCGTACGCTGGCCTCCATCCCATTCACTGCGCAGGACGGTGCCATGAACTCCATTTCCTCCCAGACCCACGCGTTGTCGATCAACCCCGCCAACGGTGAAACGGTCGCCAGCTACCCGTACGAAACCGAGGCGCAGCTGGATGCCGCCCTGACCCGCTCGATCAACGCCTTCCGCAACGGGCGCAATACCCCCGTCGCCCAGCGCGCCGAATTACTGCTGGCCCTGGCCAGCACCCTGCGCGACCAGGCCGAAGAAATGGCCCAGATGATCACCCTGGAAATGGGCAAACCCATCGCCCAGGCCCGTGGCGAAATCGAAAAATGCGCGCAACTCGCTGAGTGGTATGCGGCCCACGGCCCAGCCATGCTGGCCCCGGAAGCCACCCTGGTGGACAACGGCACCGCCCAGATCGAATACCGCCCGCTGGGCCCGATCCTCGCTGTAATGCCGTGGAACTTCCCGGTGTGGCAAGTGCTGCGCGGCGCGGTGCCAACCATGCTCAGCGGCAACACCTACGTGCTCAAGCACGCGCCTAACGTGATGGGCAGTGCGTACCTGATGAAACAAGCCTTCCAGCGCGCCGGCTTCGCCGATGGCCTGTTCGAAGTGATCAATGTCACCCAGGACGGCGTGTCCAAAGCCATCGCCGACCCGCGCATCGCCGCCGTGACCCTCACCGGCAGCGTGCGCGCCGGCATGGCCATCGGTTCCCAGGCCGGGGCCGCGCTGAAAAAATGCGTACTGGAGCTGGGCGGCTCCGACCCGTTCATCGTGCTCAACGACGCCAACCTCGACGAAGCCGTGCAAGCCGCCCTGATCGGCCGTTTCCAGAACTCCGGCCAGGTGTGCGCTGCCGCCAAGCGCCTGATCATCGAAGAAGGCGTGGTGGAAGCCTTCACCGCCAAATTCCTCGAAGCCAGCCGCAACCTGGTGATGGGCGACCCGACCGCCACCGAGACCTACATCGGGCCGATGGCCCGCTTCGACCTGCGGGACGAACTCGACGGCCAGGTCCAGGCCACCCTGGCCGAAGGCGCCACCCTGCTGCTGGGCGGCAGCAAAGTCGAAGGCGCGGGCAACTACTACGCCCCCACCGTGCTGGCCAACGTCACCGACCAGATGACCTCGTTCAAACAGGAACTGTTTGGCCCGGTCGCCTCCATCATCACCGCCCGCGATGCGGACCACGCCGTGGCCCTCGCCAACGACAGTGAGTTCGGCCTGACCGCCAGTGTGTTCACCACCGACCCAGAGAAGGCACGCAGCATCGCCAACCAGCTGGAAACCGGCGGGATCTTTATCAACGCCTACAGCGTGTCCGATCCCCGGGTCTCGTTTGGTGGTGTGAAAAAGAGCGGCTTCGGGCGGGAGTTGTCGCACTTCGGTGTGCGGGAATTCTGCAACGCGCAGACCGTGTGGCTGAACCGCCGCTAAGGCAAGCGCTGCAAACGATGGCCCGCCCTGCGGGTCATCGTGCTGTCTGGTTCAGCACCGTCACGTAGGCACCGAACATATCCGCCATGGCGTCCGCATAGGCGGTTATTTGCGCCTCGGTGCGCGGGCTTCCCGAGAACTCCTTTGCCACCGAACTGAACGTGGTGGCGATCAAATCGCAAGCCAAAGCGCGGGTGGCTTCAGGCACCTGCGGCAGCAGTTCCAGCATGAACGCCTGGAAAATCTGTTGCCCTTCTGCGCGAACCTCATGGGCTTCGGGCGCATCACGGTACAGCGGCGCAGCGTCGCTCAGGGCGACACGCATCTGCGCCTCCTCACATTCCGAACGAATAAACGCATGCACCAACGCCCGCAACCGCTCAAGGGCCGGCTGGCTTACGTCCTGCAGAATGCGGCTGAGCATCTGCGAGGTTTGCTGCCACTCATCCGCCTGCAGCCGAAACAGGATGGCCGCCTTGTTGGGAAAGTACTGGTACACCGACCCCACGCTGACACCGGCCTTTTCCGCGACACGGGCGGTGGTGAAACGGCTGGCGCCTTCCTTGGCCAAAACCTGAATAGCCGCCTCCAGAATGGCCGACACCAACTCGGTGGACCGCGCCTGTTTGGGCTCTTTGCGTGAGGAAATCTGCGAGGTCTGGCGATCGGTCATGGGGCGTTCCTGCTGCCGTTGGAATGCGAATAGCGAATGTGACGAATTGTTCGCATACTTTAAATGCGACGAATCATTCGCATACTAGCCCGGCGCCTCACGGCGCTCAACCTGCAGCAGGACATCCCCATGAATACGCTTACCTCGGCCCCGATGGCGGCCCTGATTGAACGGCTGTACACACAGGCCGATGCCGCCACCAGCCCCGTCATCAACACAGTGACCCACGAAGAACGCGACCGCCTGATGCGCAGCAAGACCGACTACCTGGCACTCTACGGAATGCTGAAAGACCTGTGGTTGCCCGTCTCCCGCGACACCGGCACCCTGCTGTACATGCTCGCACGCAGCAGCAAAGCGCAGGCCATCGTCGAGTTCGGTACTTCGTTCGGCCTGTCCACCCTGCACCTGGCGGCCGCCCTGCGGGACAACGGCGGCGGCACGCTGATCAGCAGCGAGTTCGAGCCCTCGAAGATCGCTCTCGCCCGGCAACACCTGGAGCAAGGCGGCGTGAGCGACCTCGTGGAGATCCGCCAAGGCGATGCCCTGGTTACCCTGGCCACCGGCCTGCCCGACAGCGTCGACCTGCTGCTGCTCGACGGCGCCAAGGCGCTGTATGGCGACGTGTTGAACCTGGTGGAAAGCCGCCTCAAGCCCGGCGCGCTGATCATCGCCGACAACACCGACTACTGCCCCGACTACCTGGCCCGGGTGCGTTCGCCAGCAAATGGCTACCTGTCGGTGCCGATCGGTGACGACGTCGAGCTTTCCGTTCGCCTGGGCTGATGCCCGTCAGAGGATTCAACTCATGTCTGGATTGGTAAGCCCAGTGGTACTGAAATTACTGCCCATCACCCTGGCGGTGTTTGTCGGGTTCCTGATCATCGGCATGCAACTGCCGGTGCTGCCGCTGCACCTGCACAACACCTTGGGCATGGACACGCTGGTGGTGGGCGTGGTGATCGGTGCGCAGTTTGCCGGGGCACTGTTGTCGCGGTCCTGGGCCGGCAATTTTGCCGATATGCGCGGCCCCAAGCGCGCCATGCTCGTGGGCATGCTGGTGGCGGCCAGCTCCGGCTTGATCTACCTCGCGTCCCTGGCGTTTGTGGCGTCGCCGGTGGTCTCGGTGTGGGTGTTGCTCGCCGGGCGCGTGGTGCTGGCGCTGGGGGAAAGCCTGATCGTGACCGGCTCGATGGGCTGGGGTGTCGGGTTGGTGGGGCCGCAAAATACCGGCAAGGTCATGGCCTGGATCGGCATCGCAATCTACGCCGCGTTTGCCCTGGGGGCGCCCCTGGGAGTGGCGGTGAATAGCCAGTGGGGTTTCAGCGGGATCGCCGTCGGGACCATGGTGATTCCGCTGCTGGCACTGGCCATCGTCGCCGGAGCGCAAGGCGTTGCGCCCACCAGCCAGCGGCGCACCTCGTTTTTCAAGGTGCTGCGCTCGGTGTGGGTACCGGGGTTGGGCCTGGCCTTTGCAAGCGTCGGGTTTGGCGTGATTACCGCGTTTATCGCGCTGCTGTTTGCCACCAAGGCCTGGGGCAATGCGTCATTGGCGTTTACCGCCTTTGGCCTGGCGTTTATCGGCGCGCGGATTTTCTTTGGGCACCTGCCCGACAAGATCGGCGGTGCCAAGGTCGCGCTGGTGTGCGTGATAATCGAAGCCGCCGGGCAGCTGTTGATCTGGGGCGCGGACAGTGCGTTGACTGCCTACCTGGGCGCGGCGCTGACCGGTTTCGGCTACTCCCTGGCGTTTCCCGGCTTTGGGGTGGAGGCGATAAAGCGCGCGCCGCCCCAATCCCGCAGCCTGGCGATGGGTGCGTATGTGGCGTTCCTGGATATTTCGCTGGGGGTCAGCACCCCGCTGATCGGCGCCTTGGCCGGCGTGGCCGGAGTGGCATCGGTGTACCTGGCGGGCGCAGTGGCCGTGGCGCTGTCGGTGATCGTGGCGCTGGCGTTGCTTTTCAAGGCGCCAGTGGCGGAGCGCGAGGTTTATACTTCGCCACCTCGCCCTTAACCCACATCACCCGAGATTCCCGATGAGCCTTTCCCTGTCCACAACCCCAGCGCGCAAGCCGGTCGCGCCATTGCTGGCGTTTGCCATCCTGCTGTTCGGCGCCGTCTTCCTGCAAAACAGCGTCGGCTCGCGCCAGGTGCTGTTGCTGGTGGTCGGCGCCGCACTGGGCCTGACGCTGTACCACGCTGCCTTCGGCTTTACCTCGGCCTGGCGAGTGTTCATCACCGACCGGCGTGGCGCGGGCTTGCGTGCGCAGATGGTGATGCTGGCGATTGCCGTGGTGCTGTTCTTCCCCGCGCTGGGGGCCGGCACCCTGTTCGGCCAGCCCGTGGTCGGGCTGGTGGCACCGGCCGGGGTTTCGGTGGTGTTCGGGGCATTCATTTTCGGCATCGGCATGCAGCTGGGCGGCGGTTGTGCGTCCGGCACCCTGTTCACCGTGGGCGGTGGTAACGCGCGCATGCTGGTGACGCTGTTCTTCTTTATCTGTGGTTCGTTGATCGCGACTCACCACGTCGACTGGTGGTTCTCGCTGCCTTCGTTCCCGGCGGTTTCCATCGTCAAAAGCTTCGGCGTGGTGCCGGCCTTGCTGCTGAGCCTGGCCGTATTTGGCATCATCGCAGCAGTCACCGTGCGCCTGGAAAAAGGTCGTCACGGGCAACTCGAAGCCGGCGTCACCAGCGAACACCAGGGCCTGCGCCGCTTCCTGCGCGGGCCATGGCCATTGGTGTGGGGCGCAATTGGCCTGGCCCTGCTCAACTACGCCACCCTGGCACTGGCCGGGCGGCCATGGGGTATCACTTCGGCGTTCGCGCTGTGGGGCGCCAAGGTTGCCGGCGGGTTGGGCGTAGACGTAGGCAGCTGGGCGTTCTGGCAAATGCCGGGCAATGCCAAAGCGCTGGCGGCGCCGGTGTGGGAAGACGTTACCAGTGTGATGGACATCGGCATCATCCTCGGTGCGCTGTTGGCTGCGGGATTGGCCGGGCGTTTCGCTCCAAGCCTCAAAATTCCGGCACGCTCGCTGTTCGCCGCGGTGATCGGTGGGTTGCTGTTGGGTTACGGCTCGCGCCTGGCGTACGGCTGCAATATCGGCGCGTACTTCAGCGGGATTGCATCGGGCAGCCTGCATGGCTGGGTGTGGTTGGTGGCGGCGTTTATCGGGAATAGCGTGGGCGTGCGGTTGCGGCCGTTCTTCTTTGCAGGTGAGCGTCCGCAGGTAGCGTTGAGCGGTTGCTGACTGATCGTTCCCACGCTCCGCGTGGGAATGCCGCCAGGGACGCTCTGCGTCCCGCTGTTGGTGACGCGGAGCGTCACGGGATGCATTCCCACGCGGAGCGTGGGAACGAGCAGCATCACCGGCTTTTTGAAATCGCTCCGCTCATGTACTCGTTCAAATCGCGAAAGTCCTGAACTTTCCAGGTGAACGGTGACAACTTCACACCGTTCTCCCGCAACGTTCTGGGAATCAGGTCGCCATTTGGACGAAGAATGACGGACGACACGATAACGCCCGGATAATCACTCAAGCGTTTTTTGAAAGTAGCCGTTGTCAGGTCAGGCGTAGGCGGATTGCTTTTATTCGCCAAGGGTCCCGTGCCTTTGATATCCGCGCCGTGGCACATGGCGCAGCGCTGCAGATAAATGTTTTTCCCGTTAGCGTTGTCCGCAAAGGACAGTGATGTTTGAACCAGCGATAAAATCCCCAGCGACGCGATGAACGACTTTCTTATTTTCATCTTTCCATGTGGCCTTGTTGTAAAAATCCAATATCAACCAACCGAGCGTAAACGACCCGTGATCCAATCGCGGCTGTAAGCCAGCACGCGGCCCGACATCGCCGTCGGAAAATGAATAAACCCATGAGCCGCCTGCGGTAACAAAAACACCTCGGACCCCGCCCATCGCTCGGCCATCTGCAGCGTGTCGTCCAGCAACGGGTCCAGCTCCCCCACAAACATCAGTGCCGGCGGCAGCCCGGCAAGGTCGCCATACAACGGTGACAACGGCGGCTGCCGACGCTGCTCGTCACTCAGGCCCGGCGTCAGCAAACGCAGCGCCTCCACCATGCCCGGCCCGTCCAGCAGCAGCGTTTCGCGTCCTGCCGTACGTACGCTCGGTGTACCGGTCAAATCGTAGACGCCGTAATACAGCACCGCCCCGCTCACCCGCGCCAGCAATTCGGGCGATTGCTTCAGCGCCAGCAGCGTGGCCGCCGCCAGGTGCCCCCCGGCAGACTCGCCGACAACGATCACCGGCAGGCCGGCGAACTCCTCACAGTCCCCGAGCAACCAGCGCGCCGTGGCCAGGCAGTCTTCCAGAATCCCTTCGACCGGCGTATTCACCGCCAGCCGGTAATCCACCGACACCACCGCCACCTCGCACGCATTCACCATGGCCACGTTGAGGTCGTCATTCATCTGCGCATTGCCGATCACCCAGCCGCCGCCATGGATATCCAGCACCACGCCCCTGGCCTTGCCCTTCGGCCGGATGATGCGCACCGGCACCGAGCCCACCCGCCGGCTTTCAGCGTGCAGGCCATGCTTGAGCAACTTGTTGCCGGCCACCATCTGGCTGGAGCGCAACAGCGCCTGGATCACCCGGGGCGTCACGCGGTTGCGGATGCGAAAACGCGGCATCCAGGCGAGCTTCTGGTTAAAGCGCTGCATTTGCGCCAGTTCATGTTCTTCAGCAGGCCACAGCGTGTGAGTTCCCAATTCGATATTCCCTCTATCTCTAAAAGAGATGTTCACCTTGGCCAGTGTGCGTGGGCATCATGGCAATGATGTTTCCGCCCTCTGCCCACGCCGCCAGGCTCAGCGGTTATTGCGCAGGATGGAGAAATTCAACGCAGCCGCAACGCTGAGCCACACCAGGTACGGGAACAGGATCAGCCCGGTGATCAAATCCAGGCGCACCGTCAGCAGCACCATGGCCGCCACTACCAGCCACAGCAGCGTGATGATCACCATCCCGGCGAAAATCCGGTGGGCGCCGAAGAACACGGGCGTCCACAGGGTGTTGAGTGCGATCTGCGCAGCCCATAGAGCCAGCACGATTTCGCTGCCGGGGATCAGAGTCAGGCGGTAGCCGGCCCAGGCCAGCAGCAGGTAGATGATGGTCCAGGCGACCGGGAACAACCAGTTGGGTGGCGTGAAGCTGGGTTTGACCAGGGTGGCGTACCAGTCGCCCGGTTTGAAGATAATGCCGGTGCTCGCAGCAGCACCGCAGGCCAGAAGAAAAATAAACAACGTCACCATAATCGGTCCTTAGCTGAGAGCAGCTGCGTGGAGATGAAAGCCTTGACGGCGGTTTCAGGGTTGGACGCCCCGCGCAGCAAAAAGTGTATTTTTCTTTGCTCCGTGCCCCGCCACAGATGCCCTAGCTGAACGCGATGTAAACAGGCTGCTGCTCCACCGCCGACTGCTCACAAGCACGGACCAGATCCCGTACACAATAAAGTCGCCAGCCCTTGCCCGCGCCCCACTTGGCAGCCACATCATCAAACGACGCCGCTTCATCCCGCGCGGCCCGCTCCCAATCATCGTGCCCGATATCGGCGATCAAGCGTGTTTGGTAGTCCTTCAAAAAGGGAAGCAAGCCCTGCGCATGATCAACCTCCAGCAGCACAACGTCAGCCGAGTCCAGTTGCTGCCTGGCCGCCTCGACCCAGTCCCGCGCCTGCAACGGCAGCGCGTCCAGCACCGCCTCAAAGGCCGATCCCGACTTGTCGCTGCCCTGAAACGAACCACACCCAATCTCGCCACCCGCCATGTCGCTCTCCTTGATAGTGATTCATATGCGCTGGGTTACTGCCGGCGACTACTTTTCCGGACAGGGATTGAACACTTCCGTCGCCGCCACCGCAGACACATACGGAATTTTCGTGCCTGGAATGATCCCGACGGAGTAGGCATTTTTGCCGGTGTCACGCACATAGGTCTTGTCAGTGGTCAGATCGCCGGGCGGGTTCTCACCGAGCAGGTAATCCAGAAACTGGATTTTCACCGGCGTATTGAACTGCCCCTCGGCCGTCAGCGGAATGATCTGCGCGGCCCCCGCCCGAGTGAACGCGAAAAACGCCGCAGCGGCTTCACGGCTGCGGAAGGTTTTCACGCACAGCACATCGCGGGTACGCAGTGTGATAAAGCGCTGATAACGGCCACCGGAATAGGTGCTCAGAATCAAGCCATCGTCCACCAGAACGCCCAGCCCCTGAGTGGCACGGCACTGGCCATCGCCGCCATTCTCCGAGCCGTAGGGCAAGTAGCACCAGTTGGTCTGGCTCAGGGCCCGCACCGAACCGGGGGCAATCTGCAGGTCGTGCTCGATTTGCTGCCGGGCTTCGGGTGTTTGATACGGAATGCTGCAGCCGCTGAGGATCAGGGCCAGTAACACGTACAACAGGCGATAAGAGCGCATAGGTTTTCCATAACAGGCACGGCAGGTCGTTGCGCGGGTTGCCAGGGGGTCATTCCTTTGAAAGCTGCGCAGGTTCTGTCACATTCTACGACAAGTACCTCTTGGCGAAACTTTATGGAAATACAGATTTCGGAAACGTCCGACTGGCAATTGTTCGCGGCCATCGCCGAAGTGTTGGAGCACGGTTTGAACGGTTCCATTTGCGGGATAAAGGAGATTTGCGTAGGCCGTAGCACCTTGCTCCTTTGCCTACGCTTGCGTCAGAATCCGCCGGCTTGTGCACCTGGGTGGTCATCTCTAAGGTTGCTCGGTCGCTGAAAACTCAGTGATCGGGTTTAGTAGCCTGAGTTTGGATATCTGTGCATGAGCTTCACCTTCTTCAGACAAGTTGTCTGTGCTTGATGGTGGCTGTGTGCAGGGCGCCTTCGGGCGCGCCGGCTCTAGATATCCACCGGTCTACTAACCTGTGCACAGCTGCCACCCTATCGTTTAGTAGCGACAAGGTGGCGGCCTCATCCAGGGTATCTATATATGTTCAAAATAACGCCAAATCCGCCAAACAAGCCGGATCTAAAACTCCACCAGGCTGCCCAGCGCGCCATTGATCACTACCTCAATCCCGGCACTGATGCCGAGACAGTCCCAGAGACAACCGCCCTCTTCAGCGTCACCTCCGGCGTCAGCAGCGAAATCCTGATCGCCAACAGCTATGAAACCGTTTCCTCCGTCAGCGCCCTGCTGCTCGACCTGTCCGACGAACTGACCGGCGAAGACCGCGACGTGGCATTGGCCATACACCAACTGAGCGAATTGAGCGTACTGCTGATCGGCAAACTGATGGACCGCGAAACACCTCGGGCGTGAAGCCCAACGAGGTCCTGCGGGACTAGCCCTTCAACTCACCCAACCGATTACTCGCCGCGTCGTCGTATGCCACATACAACGACTCGGCGATTTGGCTTTTGATGGCCTTGGCGCTTTCCAGACCCAATACAAAACCTTCGGCCTTGCCGCCTGCGCGGTTCAGGTCTTCTTTGGTGTCAGCACCGGTGATGGCGTCGAGGAGTTTGATGGCCTGAGGGCCTACGCCTTTTGGGAGGCTGATTTGGTCGATGCTCATAGGGATGCCTCGGATGAGGTGCGGGATGGGGTGGTGCGGGTGAACGAGGTCATGGGCGATACCTTGAGATTGAGGTCGGTAGCGCGTGGAACCACTGCCGGGGGGGCCATGGTAGACCGGTATGGGGATTAAAGGGGTGGTTTCGGCCAAAAGCAGACTGTCCAGCAGCGGGGGTAGTCCAACAACCTATCGACCACCTTGGCGTAAATTTCTCGGTTCCCTAAGCCCAAAGGTTAGCTAGCCTGATCATCCTTTTTCATGGATACAGTAAAGGAGCAGCGTCGCGAACCGGCGAGGCACTTCTGCTTCTGCACGTAAGCTTGAACAAGACAGTCCGATTTTGCTGAGACAAAGCACAATATACATGCATCAATAGTCGACCTAACACTACATGTTGTATTTATCCGTTTCGATGCTAACTTCTACTAGGCAGGCAACTCACTAGTAGAGGTGTTCCATGGCAGGCAAAAATCAGCACGTCGTGAAACGTGATGAAGGCTGGGCGGTCCGGGGTGAGGGCAATACTAAAGATACCTCCCACCATCGGACTCAAAAGGAAGCTGCTGACGCGGCTCGTCAGATAGCTCAAAACCAAAAAAGCGAGGTGCTCATCCACGGCCGAGACAACCTAATCCGTGAACGTGACTCCTATGGCAACGACCCCCATCCTCCCAAGGGCTGATTACGACCTCACAGCGCCTCCGGAAGGAGGCGCATCCTGGGCTTCAATAAGGTATTCGGTATGAAAATCGTAACGGTGGTTCACGTGCACCTGAATCGAATCGGCTCTACCCTAGGCGGTTTTGGAAGTCATAAGCGACTGACCACCTATGCAGAAGCATCGGATGCAGAAATCGAAACCCTTCGAGATCTAGTGATTTCGATTGCCGAACAAAATGGTGAGGCACCTGGGTCTCTGAACGACCTTCGCCATGAACTGAAAAGCGGCCACCCTCCACAGGTTAAGGTCTTCAACATTCATGCGCCGAGCACTTCATTCAGCGAGCCCTATGCATATTGCGAAGCCTTTCCAGCGCTCAAGGCTGACAACCGGATCTTCAAGCTAGAAGAACTGCCAAGCTAAGACACGAAGGGTTCATTGTTGTTTATCCCCCTTCCGCCTGCTGGCCACGCTCAATTCTTTAGGAAAGCTTGCGTCCGATTCGGAACAAAGCGTCTTCCAGCCACTGGTTGAAAGCGCCCTGTGACGCCGGAATCAGCAGTTTTCTTTCCTCTATGTTTTTCTCACTGCGGTGCGGCATGGACATCGACGATGCAGGGGTGGTTGGCGGCTCTGCGTAGACTTGGTGAGAAATTCCGTAGATCCCCAGTTGGAACCAACCTCCCTTACCTCGGCTAATCAAACTAAAAGCTTCTTCCGCAAAGCGTTTTAGCCGGCTGGGCGAGATGTGATAGGAGGCAAAATATTCGCCGCCCTTTCCTGGGGCTGCCAGAGGAATAGAGAGCCAGCTCATCCCATTATCGTGATGCCGCCAAGAGGCCTCCTCCGCATCTAGGCCGGTGATGTCCCCCTCGTTAAATGACTTGTAACCACCCTTGATAGAAACCAAGCCCGCCTGAGAAAGCTTGAGGAAGAATTCATCATGCTGGGTGTGCATGGAACGCAACGTACCCGAGAGAATGGGCTGCGGCAGAAACACCATCTCTAGGCGATCTTCACGAGGCCGGCTATTCCAATTTCGGCTGTTGCTACGATTCTGCAGGTGCTGAACGAACTCCTGTTCGGAAATGGCGCTGCGACCGGCTGCAAGTTGGCTTAGCCCCTGGATGATTTTATCTGAGAGATCGCGATCACCTGTGAAGGTGGAACGGAAAAGGCCGTCGACGTAATCGGAAACCTCCCAGTGAAAGCGCTTTTGATCGTCCTCGACCGGAACCTCTTCCAGAAAAGCCAGGATGGGTTTATTGGCAGCTTTGGCCCGATGGAACTCCTGCTGAGTGACGGACTCACCTGAGTGGGTTTTGAAGCCGAAGTCCGCGCCAAGAATCAGCACCACTACGTCGGCCTGGTCAACCTCAGTCATGCATGCGACTTCAGAGGAATAAGGTCTTGCGCCAAAATCCTCGCACATCACTGGGGTGTGCCCCAATAGAGAAACTGCTTTTTTGGCGGCCGCACGGTAGTGCTCAAAATTACGTACTACAGAGCTGATAAACACATTCATAGCAGTCCCCATCACAAATAGGCCACGTCCGTATCGCCTCATCATACCGCCCGCTTTACTCGAAGTGACAGCAGCCGAAAAAAAGCTAGTCGCTGAATCCCCCCCGATTTCGTGAAATAGGGGTCAATCCCTGAGGGATCCCCGATTTTCTTACTGAAAATCAAGAAGTTGGAATATTGAAGATGCCTGCATGAGTCGGCAACTTGGTTTGCACCACACAAAAACAAGAACCCGACCCCATGTAGGCCATCCGTTTTTTACACAGAGCGTTCGCTCAAGCACTGCCTTCAATCCATTCTCGCCGTCTTACAACGCTGATGAGTTGTGTCAGTTCGTTACTGCAAGGCCGTCGCCTGACGCCGACGGCTCTGGGCCGTTTTATGCCCGGTCAGGCATATCCAAAACATGCGATCAAGCGAGTGGATCGATTACTGGGTAATCAACACCTGAGAGCAGAGAGGCCATTGTTCTACTGGGTGATGCTGCGGGCGTTATTGGGCTCTCTGAAGCATCCTTTAATCTTGGTCGACTGATCGAGAATTGATGCACCTGGCGACGCCTTTTTGTTGAGGGCGGCCGTCCCGTTTGCGGGGCGCTCGTTTCCTATCTATGAGAGCGTTCATGAGCGCGAGAGTTGCCCAAAATATCAAAGCCGCCCGATCAAAATGTTAGCTGAATTACTGCCTGATGGATGCGTTCCAGTCCTTGTCACTGATGCGGGTTTCCGGCGCCCATGGATGAAGGCCGTAGCAGCGCAGGGTTGGTATTACGTGGCCCGTATACGAAATCGTGAGCTTTATCGTCGCGAAGAAAATGACTGGCAACCGGTGAAGAATTTATACGCTCTGGCCACCTCATCACCTAAGTCGTTAGACCGTGTCGAGATGACGCGCAGCGCCCCTCACTTCATCGATTTGTACTGCGTCCGCCATTCAGCCAAGGGGCGCAAACACCAACGCGTTACGGGCTCAATTGCCAGAAGCAAACTGAGCCGGCAGTCTGCCAGGCGAGAGCGCAAGCCGTGGCTGCTTACCAGCAACTTGTCGCAAATCGAGTGGAACTCAGAAAAAATCGTGGCGATTTATAAGCGGCGTATGCAGATCGAAGAGGCTTCAGAGACGTAAAAAATGAGCACCTGAGATTGGGCCTGAATCTGCGTCGAAGCCATTGTCCAAAGCGTATCGAATTGTTGTTGATTGCCGCTTTGGCTAATTACCTCATCTTCTTAACCGGGTTGCAGGCACGGGAAAATCAATTGGAGCGACTCTATCAAAGCAACAGCCCGAAAGAGAGGCGAGTACTTTCATTGTGGCCTTTAGGCCTGGAATATTGGCGCCGTTGCACAGGTTTTGGTGGCCGAGAACACTTGGAAATATTGGAGCATGCTCTGCGCGCTGAGATGCGTGATCAGGCGCAAAGCTTGAAATAAATTTTTGGGGATCCCTCAGGATCAGACCACCATTATTAAAAATTTGGTCTGACCCCTATTCTTGTTTTATTCCGGAGCATCAATCACTTTCTCTTCAAAGTTACGGGCATAGTCAGCCAGACTTAGAAAATATTTAAACTTCGGTCATACCTCCGATATAAAACCAAGCTATGGCAATCAATTACATGAATTTTAATTAAGACCCAATTTTATAGACCGTTTTCTAAAGCCCCACAGCTGTTTGAATTGCTTTGGCTGCAACAGTGGTCCCAATCGTGGTTGCCACATCAAATGCCCATTTCCCTGCGGTTTTCAGATGATGCATCGCCCCTGCACCATCTTGACTCTTCGCAGCACTCTCCGCATATCCAACACACACAATTGCTTGATCGTGTTCGGCTTCAGTAGCTTGCTGACGCATTGACTTACGCAGCGAGGCTAGCTCCATAGCAAGCTTGGGCAAATCAATATCGGAAGCAGCTTGATGCATCACTTGATTAAAAGTATTTCTATCGGACTTTGCATTAGGACCGATCGCCCCTACTTGTCCCATCACATTATATTGATCACCCACAAATATCTCCTTAGCAAAAAATTGCCGCACAACTACTTGATCTTTTTTAGGTAATAAGAATTCATATATATCAACATGCGCACCGTAAGGTGCTGTGCTCTCGTCGCTAAATTCAGCGCATGAAAACTCTTCTTTGGAGATTCGAAAATCTGCCTCTAAAGCAAAATCGAAAGTGCTATACGAAGACCTGCACTCAAGATAAAGAATGAACCGGTGGCGTTGATCATCACGCATGATAGCTTTCTTATATTGTTCCCCGGTTCGAGGATTGAAGAACCTAACATTCGTTGGGATTGCGTTCTGGGGGAGGCAAAGCGCGTAATAACTTAATCGACGCTTCTCACTTGGAATACCCACCCATGACGTAATAAAATGAAACCCTTCATTAACCTTTGAGAAGCGAGAGGTGGACAGACGACGACTCTTACATTCAGCGAAAGCCTTTTGAAACTCAGCCTCGTGCTGATCGCTCAAAAAGTGAAAAGGACCGCTTCTAACTTCCTCATACTCATCTGCCAATGCGACAACTAGTTGCTCGCCTGACTTGGCCTGCATTCGAAGAGTACGAAGGACACCGTCAGGGTCAAGTTGCTCAAAAATAACGACAGCAACTTCCATGTAAAACTCCTATAAATCATTGAAATACTTGTTACTTAAATTACAGCTTTAGGCAACCACATCATCTACGTCTCTTGTGGCAACTAGGGGCAGACCAAAATCATTTTAAATTATGCTTCACTTGAAGATGAGCCTTATACTCCAAGGCTCAACATCACAATGAGATTAAAGAATCTGCAGGGCTTTAAAAAGACCTCTGTGCACTACAACCCTTTCATTGTAATTGAGTCGGGCTTCTTTATTTTGATATCTAAAAAAATATCGGCCAGTTTGTGGAGTATTGCCTATTACACTGAAAAGAAAAAGAACTTGCAAAACAAATGTCACATCATTTCCTTGTATTATTCCTCGACGAACATGATCTGAATATACCGACTCAAACTCTTGAATTGAAAAAATCCACTTTCTTAGTTGAGAGATCACATCAAATGTGCGTGATATATCCGGCAATATCGCAAACAACTCATCCGTAAGTTCGTCTCTTAAGTAGTTGGAAAATGCTTTGTCAACTCTGCGAACCACTAGAGGCGTAATTGATTTTCCTTCCTCTAATGCTTGCTGTGCGCAGTTCTGTAAGTACGATACAAAATCTCGGGGCCTGAGAAACGTACTTCTCGCAATGAAGTCAAAAGTAGTAATTTTATTCTTATCTCGCTTTGTGCCAACACCGATTTTCTTTTCTCCAAAAACTTTACTCCACGCGATATCAAAAGGAAGTGGGTGCTTCCCGAGAGGATCAATGGCTCGTGAGATTCTAAAAGCCATAACTTTCTTTATTTTATCGACGTCCCAATTCAGGTCTAATCTAAAGTCGCCCCATTTATTTTTGTCTGAGTCTTGCACGATTTCATAGATATCGTCCCTTAAGAAGATAACCGGAAAAACCTTTGTCGCACCTTGCGCGGATAGACTGCTTCGAACATCTTGAACCGCTTTGAAGAGGCTTGTTATCAAAGATTTGTATTGTTTATATTGCTCCTGCTCGACTATGTCTCTGTAGTCTTCGTCCAACTCATCAAAAAGTACGTAATAGGTTGAGTCGCCTGCATATTTAGCAATAACGTCCTCAAGGTAATCAACGTTTTGCGTCCATTCCTCCTGAGGCACAGAATGTTGCCGTGCAACTTTCAGAGAAAGACCGAATAAAGATAGTCCGAATTCTTTATTAACCCATCGTCCGACACGTCGATTTAATGGGGTATCGTCTCCATATATCGTTTCAAGCTCTTTTCTGATTTCGGGGTCGATGCTTTGATTTTTTAACATTAAACGGCAAATAGTGCTGTAAATTAAATATTTCCATATGGAGATAAATTCGTTCGGCGCGGTATATTTTTTATTATTTCTACTGTATAGCTCGTTGAACGGGAAATTTTTAAAAGATAGCTTTTCTGAAAACACATTATATTTTGACTGTCTGTTAAAAAATTCGGAAATGGCTGTTTTTCCAGAGCCCTTACGACCGATAATGAAGTACTTGTCGCCCTTTGCAATTTGATCTACTTCTTTTACGTGATAAAAATATCTGTCGTTGTTTTCTGATTTTGCTTCCCGTTTCCATGTCGAAATTTCAGTAAGTAATTTTTTGTCTATTACGCCAGTTGTAAGATCTTCAATTTCTTCTGATTCCATCATCGGATCGCCTGCAAAATCTGTTTTTGGCACGCGTTTTGTACGAGGGTTTTGGGAATTATGTCGTTTTGGAGTTGGCGTCACTATCTATGTCCTTTTGTGATTATTCCTTTACCACTTCCCTGAAAAACCTCAGGTCAAATATTGGAAAGCAGTTGCCGCAAAAGTTTTAAGCATCCCGCATATAGCTTTAGTTTATGGCCTCGCATTTCCTCATTTAAATTTCATATTTCCTACTGAGTGAGCTTTTCCAGTAGCCTTGTGTTTTGGAATTACATCTGTTTTTTATATAACTAGCATCACCCTCACGGAGCGGACCAGCACACAGTGAGGGATGCCCTTGAAATGGCAGATTGCCATTAATTTAAGCCGAGAGGAAGGGGAAGTGAAGCTGATGTTGTAAAATTGGAGTGCAGACAATCATTATTTTTAATCTGGTCAGAACCCGATTTTTCTATTTTCCGCTAAAGCGCTCATACCGCATCCAGAAAATTCAGTGCATCGGTCTCGAAAGGATTTTGATGTGGCTGGCGATGTAACTTTCCAGCACATCCAGATTCACTCAGTGACACGGAAAAGGGGACGGATTTACTGCCGGGCGTGAGGGCGCTAATAGCGGAAATTCCTGCCCTCCTTCAGCCCATCGGCTAGAACCGCCGCCGCTTCAGGAACAACCCCACCCCCAGTGCAACGGCAAAGATCGACAGCAGCCCCAGGTCAAACCCAAACAAGCGGATTTGGCTCACAGCCACGCAGCCGACCGCCCCCATCGCTACCAATAGCACCCCTAGCCATTTGCGAAGCGGGTACGACTTAATAAACCGATCAAGCAGAAAGAACAGCACCAGGGCAACGACCAGCTGGGTAATGTCAGACATGTATTTCTCCCGTCAGGTCTTGATGATCAGTGTCGAGGCACTGCGTTGCGGGCCGATGCCGCCGTTCACCTGCGCTTCGATGCTGACCAGTATGTCGCCTGCATGATAGGTGGGCAGGGTGTCATTCACGTACATGCGCACTCCGGCGCCGACAGGGGCGCCCACGTAAGGGGACGCTAAGTAAGAGGTGGCGCCAGCGAAGGCCGAGGCCGCAAGGTTGGCGATCTTGGTGCGTTGGGCGTTGAGCACGTCGCCCTGTTGCCGGGTCAGCGGCTTGGAGATGCCGATCATCATCAGGCACGGCAGGTTCTTGGCCAGCATCTTGTCGTACACCTCGACGACTTTGCGGTTGACCTCGTAGTGGGCACTTTTCGCTTCGCCAAAATGCAGCTCGCCCAGGCGTCCGCGTTCGCTGTCGGTGAGGGTGATCTGCGAGACGTTGAACACGATCCCGTGATTGCCCATGTATTGGAAAGTCCCTTCGAACTTCATCGCACGCATCCTTTCGAGCCAAAGGCGGGGATTGTCTAGAAGGCGCGCGGCGGATTCAAATCATTTCACTTGGCTGGCAAGGTGTGTTGCCCGCCGTAAGGTGCTGACGGACATAATAATTGTCGAATTCGGTGCTTTCGACGAACTACCCTGCGATTCTACGAACCCGGCCGCTATTCTATCTCCGCGAAATGCCAGAAATGGCCGCCGGCTATCTTCCTCGAAAGGCCGCTTCTGGCCGATGCTGTTGAAAAAGTCGTACTCACTTAGCCAAGGTGACCGCCTGCATCAATGAATAGCTTGCGGAGTTTTTTTCGAGCCGCCTCTGAAAGACGCTGTGAATAGCGTTGAAACTCTTCTTCGGCTGTGTCGGGCTTGCCGTTCAGGGCCAATACAAACGCGTGTGCAAGAGGATGTTGTATATAGTTGTAGAAACCCAGGCCACCCGTCGACAAATGCTGCTTGACCCGCTCGAAAGCACCAGGCAGGTCGGCTATCGAACGAGCCTCGTCCCAAAACGATTCAGCTTTTGGAATGGCAGCCCGGAGGATATTGGGTGCGCTGGTTGCTATGGCATCAGGTCCGTAGCTGCATGAGATATCAAACGCTCGATCGCGCACATCGAAAGTCAGATCAGGTCGTGCTGATTTTGACGTCCTGTGCCATTTGATTTCATTGCCGGAAAGATGGGGAACGAAGTCCAGTGACAGAGCCCATGACGGCGCTAGCGCGCCGCCTTTCCACTGTTCAAGGCGAAAGAGTTGGCGAATCGGAGCATCGACGCTACGAAGCCAGGACAGCGGACCCTGAACTTCGAATCCTAACGGCTGTAAAAGTGACTCTACGGTTGGCGAAACAATTTCGTGGATTTGATCTATTCGCACTATCTCGAACGTTTTTCCCTGCATCGGCGGCCCCATGCTCAAAAGTAATCCCACTTCGACAACTTCGGTCGTTGGTTCGACCTCAGATAATTGATGGAGTCTTCTTCATCCTCATTCGGGAATCAAGGCACACGAAACTTCTCTCGGCGAACTGTCTTTTACATCTGGCAGATAGTGAAAACGTGGTCTGACCCCTTTTCCGTTGTGGTCCTTGCGTAGAAATCCCCCCCCTCCCTAGATAGCTCCCCGCCTTACCTGGCCCAAATCCTGCCTGCATCACTCCCACCCAGTCGCTACTGACTACGCGGACGACTCTTTTGAGCCCCGCCGCCCAATCCCCGCTCCCGATAATCAAGCATCCCCTTACCACCGCCGAGGCCTTCCCCCATGACGAGCCCATCCACCGACCAGGTCAGCCCCCAAACCCTGCGCAGAGTGATCATCGCCGCCGGCATCGGTAACTTCGTGGAGTGGTTCGACTTCGCCGTCTACGGTTTTCTCGCCACCACCATCGCCCAGCAATTCTTCCCCAGCGGCGACGCCAGCGCGGCGTTGCTCAAGACCTTTGCGGTGTTCGCGGTGGCCTTCGCCTTCCGGCCCCTGGGCGGGATTTTCTTTGGCATGCTCGGCGACCGGATCGGGCGCAAACGCACGCTGGCCATGACGATTTTGCTGATGGCCGGCGCCACCACGCTGATCGGCATGCTGCCCACCTACGCCGCCATCGGCGTGGCGGCGCCGATTCTGTTGTCGTTGATCCGCTGTGCCCAGGGTTTTTCCGCCGGGGGCGAATACGCCGGGGCCTGTGCCTATCTGATGGAGCACGCGCCCAGTGACAAGCGCGCCTGGTATGGCAGTTTTGTGCCGGTGTCGACGTTTTCTGCGTTCGCTGCGGCGGCCGTGGTGGCGTACGCCCTGGAGGCTTCGCTGTCCGCCGAGGCGATGGGCAGCTGGGGCTGGCGCTTGCCGTTCCTGATCGCCGCGCCGCTGGGGCTGGTGGGGCTTTACCTGCGCTGGAAGCTGGATGAGACGCCGGCCTTCCAGGCGGTGAAGCAGGAGCACGCGGTCGCGCACTCTCCCCTCAGGGAAACCTTGCGCAACCATGGTGCGGCGATCTGTTGCCTGGGCGCTTTTGTGTCGCTCACGGCGTTGTCGTTTTATATGTTCACCACCTACTTCGCGACGTATCTGCAGGTGGCGGGTGGCTTGAGTCGGGCGGTGGCGTTGCTGGTATCGCTGATTGCGCTGATTTTCGCGGCGGCGATCTGCCCGCTGGCAGGGTTGTATTCGGATCGGGTGGGGCGTCGGGTCACGGTGATGACGGCGTGTGTGTTGTTGATTGTGGTGGTGTACCCGTCGTTCCTGATGGCCAGTTCCGGGTCGTTCGCGGCATCGGTGGTAGGGGTGATGTTGCTGGCGGTGGGCGCGGTGCTGTGTGGAGTGGTGACGGCGGCGTTGTTGTCGGAGACCTTTCCGACACGCACTCGGTATACGGCTTCGGCGATTACCTACAACATGGCGTACACGATCTTTGGCGGTACGGCGCCGTTGGTGGCGACGTGGTTGATCAGTACCACCGGCAGCAACCTGTCGCCGGCGTTTTATCTGATTGCGGTGGCGGTGCTGGCGTTGGCGGGCGGGTTGGCGTTGCCGGAGACGTCGCGGATTTCGCTGCATGAGGTGGGCGTGGAGGAAAAAGGCGCAGCGCCGGTGTTGTCGCGTTAAAGTCGGCGGGTGTTCAAAAGTGCCGGAGACCCGAGCGATGCGTATTACCTGCCTGCATACCGCCGAGAGCAACATTGCAGTGTTTGACGCTGCCGCAGCAGCGCTGGGGATCGGGTCACGGGTGTTGCACCATGCAGTCCGGGCCGATCTTCTGGCAGCGGTCGAACGCGCGGGTAAGCTGACCGCAGGCATAGCCGAGGAAACGCAGCTGGCGCTGGTTGCCCTGGCTCAGCACTGCGATGCAGTGGTGCTCACCTGTTCGACCCTGGGCCCGGTGGTTGAACTTGCCGGTACTCACACCCCGGTGCCGATTTTGCGGGCAGATGAAGCGCTGGCATTCGCGGCGGTTCAAGCTGGCGGGAAGGTGGTGGTGTTGTGCGCTGTCGAAACCACACTCGAGCCGACTGCTCGCTTGTTTTACCAGATGGCCCAGCACACCGGGGCGTCGGTGGAGGTGCAACTGGTTCCGGGGGCATGGGCGATGTTCAAGGCGGGCGACCTGCTGGGTTACCTGGCGACCATCGCCAGGGCTGCGGACCGTGCCTATGGGGATGGCGCGTCTATCGTGGCGCTGGCGCAAGCGTCCATGAGCGAAGCCTCTTCGCTTGTAACGACGGGCCCTGCTCCACTCACCAGTGCATCGACGGGGCTGCGGGCAGCGCTGAGTCGTGCCGAACGCGGGTATGATCCAGGCTAACCCGGCCCGACTGGACCCACGCTGATGCCCGCCTCCCACACCCGGCCTACTCCCGCACCACTCCTCAAGCCCGGCGAAACCGTGGTGCTGTTCGACGGTGTGTGCAAGCTGTGCAACGGCTGGGCGAGGTTCCTGATTCGCCACGACCACGACCGACGTGTGCGGTTGGCGGCCGTTCAGTCGCCCGAAGGTCAGGCGCTATTGGCCTGGGCCGGATTGCCGCTGGATCAGTTCGACACCCTCGCAGTGATCCGCGACCGGCAGTATTGGGAGCGTTCGGAGGCGGTGTTTGAAATCATTGCGCAACTGCCTGCCCGCTGGCGCCCGTTGCTGGTGCTGCGCGCCATCCCGCGCTTCCTTCGGGATTGGGCTTATGATCGCATCGCGCGTAATCGCTATCGGCTCTTCGGGAAATACGACACCTGCCTGTTGCCGGATCCGGATCATGCGCGGCGTTTTTTGAAGGGGCGGCCATGAACACCTGAGTTTGGCTTACTCACCTGGGCAGGCGTGGAGGATAGGTAAAGCACTCACTCCCCGCGTCCAGTGTCGTAGCGTTTGGAATAGGAAGCCCCCATCAGATAGAAGCACCCACCCGCCACGATAAACGCCGCGAGCATGTAGAACATGAAATGCGCCGACTGCGTTGCCAGGGCAAACCCGCACAACACCGGCCCCAGCGCACCGCCGAGGCTGGACAGGTTTTGCGCGCCGTAATACATGCCGCGCAGGTGGTCCGGTGCGATGCGGTCGATAAACATGTACTCGGCCGGGAACACGATGATTTCGCCCACGGTGAATATCGCCACGGCCAACGCCCAATGCAGCACGGTGGTGGACAGCGCAAAACCGACGACGCCCAGCAGAAACAGGCTGAAGCCCGCCGTCAGCCATTGATTCAGATGCTCGTTGGTAATGCGCTTGCCCACGATGTACTGCAGGCAGATCACCACGGTCGCATTGACCGCCACCACCGAGCTGATGACCCGGTAGGTAAATTCCGGCGTGCTTGTGGTCACCAGGTATTGCGAGATGTAGCCGGTGAACTGGCCGAACGCCACGGCGCTCAACGCGCCGCCCACCGTGAAGCAGACCAGGCGATAGTCCTTGAGCAGAATGCGCCCCACCGCGACGAACGACACCGGGGCGTTGCCCGGGTCGGCGGAGCTGAGGCTCCTGTCGCCCCACACCCAATAGGTGAGGAAGAAGCCCATGCCCAGGATCGCCGACACCAGGAACGGCAGTTTCATATCCATGTGCGCGAGCCCGGCGCCAATGAACGGCCCCACTGCGTAACCAATGTTGATCAGGGTGTAGCGCACCGAAAACACTTTGCCGCGTTCGGCTTCCGGCAGCAGTTTGCCAAACGCGGCCTTGACCACGATATCGATCACTGAATAGGCGAAGTTGAACGACACCAGAAACAGGAAAAACAGCCACAGGTGCGACGTGACGCACATGCCGATGAAGCCGACGGTGAAAAACCCCGTGAAGCTGAGGATCAATCGGTAGCTGGAGATTTTGTCAGTCAGGTAGCCGCCGTAAAGGCTCAGCAACGAACCGACGAGCATTGCACCGCCCACCACCAGGCCGATTTCGCTGATGCCCAACGTGAAGTTGGATGACAGATAAATCACCATATACGGCAGGGTAATGGCGCGCCCCAGGGTCAGGAACAACGCAGACGACAGCAGCAGATTGACCGAAAACGGGTAGTGTCTGAAGGCAGCGAGCATCAGCGTCGGTTCCTGTTATTGGCAGTATCAAAGGCTAAGTAACATATCCTTACACATCCACCTTTGAGCCGGCTTAATTATTTAGCCGCGCCCCCAATCGCCCGTGAAGCCTCAGCCAAACGCTGCGTAGCGACGCGGATTTCCTCCGAATTGAGCGAGGCGAAGCCCAGGCGCAAGGCATTTTCAGGATGATCAAACGGTGAAAACAGGCGACCGCTGCGCACCACCAGGTCCAGCTCCAGCGCTTTTTCGGCCAGTCGGTCGACGTCGATTGAGTCGGCGAACCTTACCCACAACGCCAGCCCGCCTTCGGGTTCCTGCACAGAGATCTGCTCGCCAAAAGCTTCCAGCAAACAACTGAGCAGGGTCTCCCGGCGCCGACGGTATTCCCTGGACACCCGCCGCAGGTGCTTCTTCAATTCGCCATCGTTGATCAGGTCCGCGAGCATCCGCTGCATCACGGCATCGCCCTGGCCCAGGCTCACCGCCGCCGTACGCTCGAGCACTTCGATGAGGTTCGACGGGGCAACGATATAGCTGCAACGGAAGGTGCTGCCCAGGGACTTGGACAGCGAGCCGATGTAGATCACATGACGCTGGGCGCTGTCACTGGCCAGGGGCAAATAGGGCCGTCCGGCAAAGTGGTATTCGTGGTCGTAGTCTTCCTCGATGATGCAGAAGTCATGCAGCCGGGCCAGTTCCAGGAGCTGCTGGCGACGTCCGGCACGCAGGCTGACGGTGGTAGGAAACTGGTGATGGGGGGTGACGTACATCATCCGTACGTCATGCAGGCGGCACAGCTCGGCGAGTTGGTCGACCCGGCAACCTTCGTCGTCCAGGTCCACGGTGACCAGTTGCGCGCCCAACTGGCGGAAAATCTCCCAGGCCGGTGGGTAACTCAGGCGTTCGACCACCACCACATCACCGGGTTTGAGCAGCGCGCTGGCGGTCAGGTACAGCGACATCTGCACGCCTTGGGTCAGGCAAATCTGCGGCGCGCCGACCGTCAGGCCGCGATTGTGGCGCAACATTTCGGCCAGGGCGTTGCGCAGGTACTGGCCGCTGCCTTCGCTGCCATGGCGCACGGTGTTGGTGGTAAAGCTGTTGCGCAAGGCATTGCGGTAATAGCGGTGCAGCACGGCTTGCGGCAGCAAGCGATGGTCACAGGCGCCATTGTCGAAAAACAGCGCGCCGGGCCGGTGTTGCAGGGCTGTCACCTGTTCGCCCGGGGTGAAATAGGCCGCCGCAGGCACCTCCCGCAATGCCGGGGCAAACGACTTCGGGGCGCGGGTGGCCGGCACCGCGCCTGTCGCCAACTGCGAACTGACGAAGGTGCCGCGACGTTGAAGGCTGACCAGCCAGCCCTTGGTCACCGCCTCCTCGTAGGCAAGGATCACCGTCTTGCGGTTGACGTCCAGCAGTTGCGCCATCTCCCGCGTGCCGGGCAACAGCGCTCCGGGGCGCAGGCGGCCCTCGACAATCGCGCTCACCAGGCCCTCGACGATCTTTCTGTAGGACGCCTGCGGCTGCTCCCCATCGAGTTTGAGCAGCGGGCGCCATTTGCGAAGCTGGACCATATGAATTATCCAAAACTGGAGGTTCTCCTGGTCCTAGTCTACCGCAACAATCGAGGCTCAATTGCCCCGAGGTGTTTATGCACAACCGCCATGTCGTTGAATTGTTGCCCTCGGGCAAATCCTTCGAAGCTGCCGATCAATTGCTGCTCGACGCCATGCTGGTCAGCGGTCTCGCCGTACCCTTTTCCTGCCGGCGCGGCGCCTGCGGATCGTGCAAGGTCAAGGTGGTGTCGGGCCAGCACCGGGAAAAGCTGCGCACACCCGACACCCCTGCCCCTTCTTATCCGCTCGCGGCTGACGAGATGTTGCTGTGCCAGAGCCATGCCTGCAGCGACATGCGCCTGGAAATCCCCGGCTGGTCACTGGACACGCCAACGCTGGAAGCCAGCGCACAGGTGATCAGCAAGCGCGCGTTGAGCGCCGACATCGTCGAGCTGGTGTTGCTGACTGCCCAGCCACTCGAAGTCCGGGCCGGCCAGTACCTCAGGTTTCGCCTCGACAATGGCGACAGCCGCTGTTTCTCCGTGGCCAATCTACCCGCGCAGGACCAAGGCCGGTTGGTGTTTCATATTCGCCAGGTCAGCGGCGGCCTGTTTTCCGAACGCATCCTGCCGACCTTGCAAGTGGGTGATGCCGTGAAACTCGAAGGCCCCGTGGGCGCCTGCACCTGGCAACACGACGATGAGCGCCCTGTTGTGCTGTTCGCTACCGGGACCGGTTATGCCGGTATCAAGCCCTTGTTGCTGACGGCCCTGGCCCGCCAGGCCGAGGTCACCCTGTATTGGGGTAACTCGGCACCGGCGGACTTCTACGACGTCGAGTTTCTCGAACGGGCCAGCCAGGCCCATCCACGCTTTCTCTGGCATCGGGTTTTGTCGGCAGACGCCCGCGTACAGCAGGTCGCGTTGACACAGCCCCATGACTGGGCCGAGAGCCAAATCTACGCCTGCGGCAATAGCACGATGATCAACCAGGCCCGCGAAGCCTGCCTGGCGGCGGGTGCGCAGGCGCATCGTTTTGTCGCCGAAGCCTTCGTCCCCAGCGGTGCATTGACGCCAGCGGAGTCGCTCAACACGCGGCACCCGGTGCTGGAAAAAGTCGGCCCGCGCTACTCGCTGGACGGCATGCTTGCGGCCCGCGAGCAAACGGTCAGGGCCCTGGCCGCCATCGCCGATCAATTGAAAGTCGGCATGACCACGGCGCAAGCCCTCGCAATGGCCAGCGAGACATTGCAGGCCATGGGCGCGTCTCACACCTGGCATCCCACCTATATCCGCTTTGGCGAAGACACCGTCCGCACACCCCGCCAAGGCATCGACCTGCTGCGCAAGCTGCGCGCCACCGACATCGCCGTGGTCGACCTTGGCCCGGTGTGGGATGGCTATGAAGGCGACTATGGCGACACCTTCGTATTCGGCGAGCACCCATTGCATGACGCTTGCACGAAGGCCCTGCATGAAGTGTTCGACGAGACCCGCGATGCCTGGCACCGCGGGCTGACCGGGCGCGAGCTGTACGACTTCGCTGAGGGTAGCGCCCTCTCCAAAGGCTGGCGCCTTGAGCGCAACCTGGCCGGACACCGCATCGCCGACTTCCCCCATGCCCTGTTCGGGCAGGACAAGCTGGCTGAAGTCGAGATCGTACCGAGCGAGATGGTCTGGGTGCTGGAGATACAGATCTGCCATCCCACACAACCGGTCGGGGCGTTCTTCGAGGATATTCTGATTGGCGAGGCCAACGGGGGCCTGTAGGGACGGGCCGTACGGTGGACCCGGTGAGTCCAGAGCGGTAACGTTATCCGGGCATTATCACCTCAGCAAAAAGGGAGTTTGCATCATGACCGACGACACAAAAACAAAAGGGCCAGCGTCGTACTTCCCCTCCATCGAAAAAAACTATGGGCAACCCATTAGCCACTGGCTGGATCTGCTCAAGGCCGCCAGTTCCAGGAAGCATATGGAGCTTGTGGCCTTGCTCAAGACTGAACACGGCATGGGCCATGGTCACGCCAATGCGTTGGTTGCGTACTTCTTGGCGGCTGAAAAAGGCAATTGATCCACCTCCCGGCGGGCGGTGAACGTGCCTACCCGCCGGGCGTTGCGGCTGTCTCTTGCAGCGTTCGTTCAAGTCGTCGTAGGTGAGCATTCACAATGAGTTTGTGCGCTGGCCCCACTGGCAGCATGTAGAGGCGCCCATAGGTGTTATGGGTGACAACCGACGAGGTGATCGTGAGTACACGGTCAGCGATTGAAAGGCAGATCATCACATCCAGGTGCCGGTCACGCTCGGTCAGCACCAGCATGTCGGGCGCGCTGCGTTCCACCAGGAAGAAGTCCAGCCGGTCGCCGACCTGCACAGCCTCGCGCAAGGTGCCGGAGAACCCACCGATGCGCTTCACACCAAACAACGAGGAAATGGCATCCCTGATTCGGAAAGCCACCTGCATCAACGGCCCCGGTTCGCCGGTCATGATGTTCCAGGCATCCAGCGCGGTGATTTCAGTAGGCAGCGGGGCTGACCGGGTGTCGTAGTAATCAAGCTCTGACGGTGCACGCAGCGTGTGAACAACATCGGTAGTCGTCAACATTATCTTCCCTGATTGCTCGGTTAGAGCGGCTGACCTACATCAATACGATTCCCGTCCGGGTCTTCGAACACAAACGCCCGCAACCCGTAATCCTGATCCTTGAGGCGCTTGATGATCCTCGCCCCATGCTGCACGCAAGCGGCGTGCAGCCTGTCGACATCGTCCACCATCAGGTGGGCAATCGTGAACGCGGCGGCTGGGTGGTTGGGTTGCAAGGTCAAATGCAGCTCGCCCTGGTCGCGCTGCAGAATCATGAAGCCGATCGGGTTTCCATTTTCGAAGGCTTTCGTAAACCCCAGGACCCTGGTGTAAAAATCATGGGCCCTGCCCATGTCCTTTACGGGAAGCGTTACTGCAATTCGTCCGAAACGGACGCCATGATCAACGACTGCGCTCATCGCAGAACCTCAACGTGCAAGCACCATGACACCTGCCAGGCGGTGCTGGTGAGTGTGAAGCGCCTTGCCAAACCTGAAGGAGCAGGACGGTGCCTGCGAGGCAGAGGTTATTTTGCGCAGCTACTGAAGTAAAGAGAGATACGAGGGTCGCTGCAGGTCAATGATCAGCAGGCGGTCGTTCAGCTACGATTGCTCGGAGTCGGACCTGAGCCCAAAACCAGCAGGATTGATCAAGCGGACTGAAAGGGGGCGAAGCGCATGCGTTTATTCTCGCCCCCTGCCTCTAACACGGTTTCAGAGATGAAACGCCGGCCCCGCCTCTGCACCTTGTGGAGGCGCTTCAACCTTCACCTTCAGCGCAATCAACAGTGCCGCCAACAGCATCAAGATACCTGCCGCGACAAAGACCCCGCCGATACCACTGAAACTGAACATCGCGCCGCCTGCCGCCGCCCCGGCGGCAATCGCCGACTGCACTGAAGCCACCACCATGCCCCCGGCGCTTTCGGCCTGGTCAGGCACGGCCCGCGCCACCCAGTTCGACCAGGCCACCGGCACCCCGCCAAACGCCAGGCCCCACAGCATCAACAACCACACCTGCCCGGTCACGGTTGCCGGCAACAGCGCCAGGGCGAGCGCCGCAACGCCCACCAGCGCGGGCATCAGCACCAATGTTCCACGCGGCAGACGCACCAGCAGCCAGCCGGCCAGCAGCGTGCCGGCAAAGTTCGCAACACCGAATCCCAGCAACATCAACGCCAGCCCCTCGGCATCGACGCCAGTGGTGCTTTCCAGGAATGGCCGGATATAGGTGAACAGCGCAAAGTGCCCGGTGTGCACCAGCACGCACCCCAACATGCCCACGGCAATGCCCGGACGCAACAGCACTTCCAGCACCGTCCTCAAGCGGGCGGTCCTGCGGGGTGCGAGCGGCGGCAGGGTGAACAGCTGGAACACCAGGGTCACGCCGCCCACTGCGGCGGCGGCGAGAAACGCGCTGCGCCAGCCGTACAGCCCACCCAAAAAGCTGCCCAGCGGCACCGCCACGACAGTGCCCACCGCGATGCCGCTGAAGATGATCGACAAGGCACGCGTCAGCAGTGCCGCCGGTACAAGCCGCATCGCCACCGCCGCCGCCATGCTCCAGAAGCCACCCAGGGCGATGCCCAGCAGGACGCGCATCAGCAGCAACACCGTGAGGCTCGACGAGACCGCCACCAGCAGGTTGGAGCAGATCATCAGTGCGCTGAAGCACAACAGCACCACGCGCCGGTCGATCCCGCGGGTCAGGCCCGGTACCAGCAACCCGGCGAACAACGCCACCACCGCCGTGACTGTCACCGCCTGCCCTGCCAAGGCTTCCGAGACGCCGAGTTCGGCCGCCATCGGCGTCAACAAACTGGCCGGCAGGTACTCCGCCGTGAGTAATCCGAACACGCCCATCGCCAACGAAAACACCGCCATCCAGGCCGGTGTCGCGGGCGCCACATCTGCACCGGTTACGGCGTCACACACACAACTGCTCATCACTGGTCACCCTCCAAAAGTTATCGCGACCGCCAGTCTAGATACGCAGGGCAGGATGATCTATGATGCAAAATCTTGAATTCTTTACCGAAACCCCGAAAATGATGCCTCCAGAACCGTTCGACGTGTCCTCTGACCTCATCAACGAGCTGTTGCGCGGCATGCGCCTGCGGGGCGTCGAGTACCGCCGTATCCAGGCCGGGCCGGCGTTTGGCCTGGGCTTTGCGGCCAAACCCGGGCATGCGTACTTCCACCTTGTCGCCGCCGGCGGCGTCACCCTGCGTACCGAGGACGGCACGCAGTACGAACTGACGCCGGGCAACGCCGTGTTCATCTCCCACGGGGGCGCCCATCAGTTGCTCTCCAGCCCGGAGGTGCCGGTGCAGGACATCGACAGCTTCAACGCCGCAGCCCTCGGCGATGCGGTGTGTGCCGTGGATGCCCGCGCCGATGCAGGCGTGGCTCAAAGCACGCTGCTCTTCAGCGGCTGCATGGAGTTTGAACTGGGGAGTTTGCACGGCCTTGGCCGCCTGATGCCGGACCTGATGCTGATCGACGCCAAGGGCCAACGTTATCCGGGGCTGATGCCGATCCTGGCGGCCATGGAGCGTGAAGTCAGCAGCGCCCGCATCGGCTTCGCCGGCATTCTGGCGCGCCTGGCGGACGTGGTGGCAGCCATGGTTGTTCGGGGCTGGGTCGAATGTGCCTGCGGGAATGCGTCCGGCCTGGTGGCCGCGCTACGCGACCCGCGCCTGGCCAAGGCCCTGCTGGCGTTGCATCAACAGCCTGGGCGCGACTGGACGGTGGAAGAGCTGGCGGCGCAGTGTCATACCTCGCGCTCGGTGTTCGCCCAACACTTTCAAACCACAATCGGAACGCCACCGTTGCGCTACGCCACCGAACTGCGGATGCGCCTGGCCAGCCAGTGGCTGACGCTGGAGCGGCTGCCCATTGAAACCGTGGCGCAGCGCCTTGGCTATAACTCCCAGGCCGCGTTCAGCCGGGCATTCAAGCGCGTCACCGGGCAGCCGCCGGGGGCCAGCCGGCGATCTTGAGCCGCTAGGAAAAGTGCGTGATCAACATTTCTCGCACTGCACTGACCAGCGAAGCCTCGCCCGGACGCGGCGGTAACAGGCTGAACTCGACATCGGGCAACGCCGGAAGCGTTTGAATCGTCCGGCATGCCTCGGCCCCGGCAGGCACGGCCGAGCTGTTCAGGCACGCCACGCCCAGCCCCGCCAGCAGTGCCGATTGCAGGCCCGCCACCCCGGACGCGGAATGCGCAATGACATACGGCACCCCGCGCGCATCCAGCAGGTCGATGGTGAACCGCTGCAAGCTGCAATCCTGGGGAAGTACCACCAACGGCAGCGGCGCCGCGAGTTGGTGCTGTGCGTCGAACCCACTGAGTGCCACCCACCGCAGGGCCTCTCGTCGTACGGGAATGCCTTCGGGAAGGCTGCGACCATCGAGGATGCGCATCGACAGGCCAATGTCGAATTCGCCGCTGTTGGCGCCCTTTTCGATTTGCAGGCTCTTGCGCACCGAAACATGCAACCGAAGCTGCGGATATCGCGTGCGCAAACCCTTCAACATGCCCGCGATGGCGCTCGGCAAAAAATAGTCGGTGATGGCCAGGCGCAGTTCGCCGCTCAAGGTCACGCCGCGCATGTCCTCAAGCACGCAGTCACTCAGCGCGAGCAATTCACGCGCATGTGCCAGCAGGCGCTCTCCGGCAGGTGTGGGGCTCACGCCTTTTTTACCGCGCTCCAGCAGCGTCACGCCGGTGAAGGTTTCCAGCTTGCGAAGTTGCTCACTGAGCGCGGACTGGGAACGGCACAGCTTGGGCGCGGCCGCCGAAAGGCTGCCGGATTCCAGGATGGTGACGAAGGAGCGCAGTTGCTCAAGGTCAAAGGGGCGCATGTCTAACCTGCGTTTTTTCCGATAGATATCATTATATCTTCCCGTTTTTCAGATCCGAATAATTTTCTTAATCTGGCACCTCACCCTACCCTTACGAGGAATTCGCCATGCCAGGCATCACCCTGAAAATCTCCGGAGAACGCAATCCCGAACTGGTCCGCCAGCTCGTCCCGCAGCTCACTGCACTGACCTGTGAAGTGCTCGAGAAACGCCCGGAGCAGACCTTGCTGATTCTCGATTTTGTGCCGCACGACCAGTGGTTCATTCATAACCGCTCGCTGGCCGAACACGGGCGCAACGCATTCCGCCTGGAAGTCACCGTGACCGATGAGACCAACACCAAGGCGCAAAAGGCGCGTTTTCATCGTGAGGCCTACACGCTGTTGGCGGAGTTGATCGGCAACCTGCACCCGCACTCCAATGTGCATATCATCGACTGCCGAGCCAGTGCCTACGGCTATGAAGGGGTGACTCAGGAGTACCGCTATCAACACACTTGATAGGCCGGGAAAAAGCCGCGCATGCATGTCGATCAGGTCAATGCGCGGCTCATCAAGTCCGTGAACAGTTGCAGAACCCGTTCATCATCCACGCCCAACAATCGGTCACCCACATAGCATTCGGTCTTGCACCATCCCGGCACCTCGGTGGGTTGCAGGTGTGTGAACAGCCAACACCCGTGCTGGCGGGCAATCTCATCACGGGCGTTGAGCAGTGCCGCGCAGTCTGCGTCGAAATACAGGTGAAGCATGTTCACCTGAGGCGTGCGCGGCAGGATGCGAATGCCGGGAATCGCTTGCAGGCAGGTCGCCAGGCGCAAGGCGCGCTGATAGCAGGCCTCCAGCATCCCCAGGCGTTGGTCAAAGCGCATGGCCGTGGAGACCACCATCGGGCTCTGCTTTATCAAGGTGCCGCCCAGCCGTTTACGCCACAGGCGGGCCTGCTGGATAAAGTCGGTGTCGCCCGCCAGCAGCGAGCCGGCGATACCGCCGAGGCCCTTGTAGGCCGAGACGTACACGGAGGAGAAACCTTCAGCGATTTCGGCGTAAGAGCGCTGGTAGTAGGCGCGGGTTTCCCATAGGCGGGCCCCATCCATATGCAGCGGTGTATTCGAGGCCGCCGCCGTCGCCTTCAAGGCCTCCAGTTCATGCCATTCAGGCAGTTGCCCACCGATCTCCCGGGCAGGCAGCTCCACCACCAGGCAGCTCAATGGCTCGGCAATCGCTGCGAGGTCGTCGGCCAGGATCGGTCGCAAGCGGTGGCCCACCATCACCCCATGCAAGTGCAGCAAGGCCTGGAACGCCTGCTCTTCGTGCAGCTGCAAATGCGAGGACGCGTGTATCCCGAAGCGCGGTAGCAGGCTTCGCTCGCTCCAGATATTGAGCGCAATCAATTGCGCCATCACGCCACTGGGCATGAACACTGCCGCGGGCTTGCCCAACAATTCGGCAACCTTGGCTTCAAAGCCTTCGATCAAGGCACCGCTGCCATAGTTGTCATGGGACACATGGTTGGCCTGTGCCCAGTCCGCCATTTCCTGGAACCACTGGGCGGGCGTGGGCTCTGCAAACCCATTGATCTCTTCAGTGCAGGCCGCCTTGAGTTGGCGGCGTTCTTCATCAATGTCTGGTGTCACGATTGAGCGCCTGTGAAGGGAGGAAGTACGTCCAGGAATGGCCGGCCTGGTGAACGTATCAGTCCTTGACGAGGCTGGCCATGCGCAGCCTTAAAAGATCATGCCCACTCACCACCACAATCCCCACCAGCACCAGCACCGAGCCCACGATGAACGATGACTGCAGCGTCTCGTCCAGCAACCACACCAGCAGGCTCAGGAACGAGAACACCACCGTCTGGAAGGCCAGGCTGGCGGCGGTAATGGCCGAGAAATGCACCCGGATTTGCCCGGTCGCACACGCCAGCGCAGCCAGGATCACAAATGCCCCGGCAAAAGGACCGTTGACGCGGGCTTTTATGACAAAAAATTCATACAGCTAAACTGTACAGTTTTTCTGCAAGCATGCTAACGTCCCGGCATGAACAAACCTTCCATCACCTCCGAAACCCAATCCGCCGCCCTGGCTGCCGAGCTGCGCATCTCCCTGGGCAAGCTGATACGCCGGCTGCGGGAACAAACCCATCCGAACGATTTCACTTCCGCCCAGAAGTCGGTGCTGCTGCGCCTGGACCGAGACGGGCCCAGCACCGTCTCGGCCCTGGCCCGGGCGGAGAGCGTGCGGCCGCAGTCCATGCGCATCACCGTGGCCGGGCTGGAAACGATGAAAGCGATCAGGGGCAAACCCGACCCCAGCGATGGGCGCCAAACCCTGATCGAGCTGACTCCCGGCTTTCGTAAGCACCTGATCGCCAGCCGGGCGGCCAAGGACGATTGGCTGCTGCGGGCGCTGCAGGAGCAACTGTCTGCCGAAGAACAAGCTGAACTCGCGGCAGCGGTAAAGCTGCTGGAGCGCCTCGCCGACTTTTGAGCCCCCTACCCGTTCGAGGACATCCCATGGCCGTCACCTTGCTGGATCCCAACACCGCGCTGATCATCGTGGACTTGCAAAAAGGCATCGCCGAATACCCGTTCATCCACCCCATCGGCGCCGTGGTGGAACGCTCCCGTGCACTGCTCGACGCGTTCCGCGAGCGCGGCATGCCGGTGGTGCTGGTCAACGTCACAGGCTTCGCCCCCGGGCGTACCGAGCGGCCACGGCGCAGCGATGTATTTCCACCGGGATGGGCCGACCTGCTGCCCGAACTCGATCAGCAACCCGGCGACATAGGGGTGACCAAACGCACCTGGGGCGCCTTCGCCAGCACCGATCTTGAGGCGCAACTCAAAGCACTCGGCGTGACCCAAGTGGTGATCACCGGCGTTGCTACCGGAACCGGCGTGGAGTCCACCGCGCGCCAGGCCTACGAGGCCGGCTTCAACGTGACCCTGGCCGTCGACGCCATGACCGACGCGAACGCCGAGGCCCATCACTACAGCCTGAACCAGGTATTCCCGAAGCTGGGGGAAACCGGCACGGCGCAAGAGATCATCGGCTTGCTTGCAACAAGGGGGGCGTGACGATGCAATGGCATGAGCTGGTGTCTTATTTCTTCGGCGGCGTATTGCTCGCCAACGCGCTGCCCCATTGCCTCAGTGGCTTGATGGGCCAGTCCTTCCAGACGCCGTTTGCCAAGCCGCGCGGCCAGGGGCGGTCCTCCTCGACGCTGAATGTGCTCTGGGGTTTTCTCAACCTGGTGATCGGCTACGTGCTGGTCTGCCGGGTTGGGGACTTCGACCTCAAAAACACCGCTGATGTGCTCGCCCTCGGGCTCGGGGCCTTGGCCCTGAGTGTTTTCCTGGCGCAGCATTTCGGGCGCTTCAACGGTGGTCACTCCTCAGGGCCGGTGTGAGTTCGATGGGCATTTTCCGCTCGCTGCGCAGCGTCAACTACCGCATTTGGGCCGCCGGCGCCCTGGTGTCGAATATCGGCACCTGGATGCAACGCACGGCCCAGGACTGGCTGGTGCTGACCCAGCTCACGCCGCATAACGCGTCGGCCGTCGGCATCGTCATGGCGTTGCAGTTCGGACCGCAATTGCTGTTGCTGCCCTGGACCGGCTTCGCCGCCGATCACTACGACAAGCGCAAGCTGCTGATGGTCACCCAGGGCGTGATGGGCGTGCTGGCGCTGATGCTGGGGGTGTTTACCCTGACCGGCATCGTGCAGCTGTGGCACGTGTATGTGTTCGCGTTTTTGTCCGGCTGCGCCTCGGCCTTCGATGCACCGGTGCGGCAGATATTCGTGGCGGAGCTGGTGGGCGAAGCGGACCTGTCCAATGCCATCGCGCTCAATTCCACCTCGTTCAACATGGCGCGCATGATTGGCCCGGCGGTGGCCGGCGTGACCATCGCGTCGGTGGGCACCGGCTGGGCGTTCCTGCTCAATGGCGCGAGTTTTTTCGCGGTGCTGGCCTCGCTGTTTCTGCTGCGGGTTTCCGGCCTGCACACCAGCCTGCGGGCGCTGCGCACCAAGGGCAGCCTGACTGAAGGCCTGCGCTATGTGTGGGCGCGGCCGGACCTGATGGCGATCCTGATCATGCTGTTCTTGATCGGCACCTTCGGCATGAATTTTCCGATCTTCATCTCGACCATGGCCGTCACCGTGTTCCACGCCGATGCCCGCGGCTATGGCCTGCTGACGTCGACCCTGGCCATCGGCACCGTTGCCGGGGCGCTGCTCGCAGCCGGTCGCGAGCGGCCACACTTCAAGGCGTTGTTGATCGGCGCGCTGGTATTCGGGGTGGGCTGCACGCTGGCGGCGATTGCCCCGAACTATTGGTTGTTCGCCGGGGCGCTGGTGATCATCGGCGTGGGCGCGCTGACCTTCAGCAACACCACCAACAGCCTGATGCAACTCACCACCGAACCCTCCATGCGCGGCCGGGTAATCGCCCTGCGGGTGGGCGTGGCCCTGGGCGGCACACCGATTGGCGCACCGATTGTGGGCTGGGTGGCCGACCATCTTGGCCCGCGCTGGGCGTTGGCGGTCGGCGCGGCCTCGGGCATCCTGGCGGCCGGCGTGGCGGTGTACACCATGACGCGCAAGCTGGATCGGCCGAAGAAAATCTGACAGGCAAAACGAATCCAATGTGGGAGCTGTCGAGCTTCAGCGAGGCTGCGAAGAGGCCCTGTCAGGCGATAAAGATGTCGCCTGACAGTCCGCCATCGCAGCCTCGCTAAAGCTCGACAGCTCCCACAGTGGATCTTCGCAGGCTTGAGTATTGGGCTCGCTTGACGGCTCAGCCGATCGCGATCTGACAAGCGACAACAAACCAATGTGGGAGCTGTCGAGCTTCAGCGAGGCTGCGAAGAGGTCCTGTCAGGCAATAAAGATGTCGCCTGCCAGTCCGCCATCGCAGCCTCGCTAAAGCTCGACAGCTCCTACAGTGGATCTCTCGCGTATCATCACCCTCCTCGCTCCTCAAGGAATCCCCATGTCTTCAAGCAAACGCGACAGCGCACGCATCGAACGTCGCCTGGTCGCGGCCCTGACCGAAGCCTGTGAGATCGCGAAAGCCGAAATCACCGGCTTCGACTGGCTGACCCACGAAGTCGACTACCAGGCCTTTGCCCAAAGCCTGCTGGTCATCTGGGTATTCGATACCAGGGCGAACCGGGAACTGGCCCTTTCTACCGGACTGGACCTGCGCATGCGCGAGCTGACGGCCACCGCGCTGGAGGATGCCGGGGTGGATCGCCCTTCTTCGCACCGCTACGTGCGCTTCGACTCCGAGGAAGAATGCCACCTGCAGCATGGCGGCAATTGGCGCCTGCGCCTGCTCAAACTGTATGCGGTAAAGGGGTAAAGCCTTGGCTAAAGATATCGAGAACCCGTGCGTCTCAACCTGCCAGGTCAGTGGTGAGCTGTGCGTGAGTTGTGGACGCACCAAGGACGATATTCGTAAATGGAAAAAGATGAAGCGGCCAGAGAAGATGGCCGCTGTGCAGCGCGCAACGTTGCCCTTGAAGACGTTGAAAAAGGGCAAGTGACGCACCCGGTTTCAGGCCATCAAGTACGCCCGACTGACCCCGTCACCGGCAAATTCCCGAGCAACTTGAGCCCGGTGGTTTTCACAAACGTCGCGTAGTCCATCGGCTTCTCGATACGGGTTTCAGCGTTGGGCAGAACATACGCCCAGGCGCGCTTGGACGACACGTCGTAAACCAGCTTGAACAGGCGGGTCGGCACCCAGACCTTGTTGTCGCCAATGGTGCTGTAGCCCGGGTCAAACAACGGCCCGGTGAACACGAACACGTTGCCGTCGGCGCGCTTGGCAAACTTGCGCACGTCCGCCTCGACCTTGCTCCAGATCTTGCGGTTGTTGGTCGGGTCTTGCGGGACCATGTTCGACAGCGCAAAGGACTGGGCCATGGCGTTGGTGCTCGGCGCATCCGCCGCCGGGGATTGATGGCCACGGTCCACGGCCGGGTGTTGGCCACGGTAGTCGCTCAACTCGGCGCGCGCGCCTTTGGGAATACGCGGGTCGGGGTAGAACTGGTTGGTGCGTTCTTCGCCTTTGGCATCCTTCAACTGGCCGGCATTCAGGCGTTCGACCACCACCAGCGGGGTCTTGCTGGTTTGCGAGTACAGCACCGCGAAATTATCGGAACACAGCGCCAGGGGTTTCATGGTGGCCGGCACGGTGGCCGTGTTGATCGGTTGTGCGGCCGGGAACAGGTCGGCGCAACTGTCGAACGATGGCTTTTTCTGTTGGCTTGAATACAGACCCAGGGCCGCGCCCTGACTGATGGAGCCCGAGCGAGAGGTATGGGATTGAGGCGGTGTGATGAGGTCCAGCAGGCCACGGGCTTGCGCCCCGGTGGAGAGCAAAACAAGGGCCGACAGCCCAACTGCAATTTTGCGTAGGTGCATGGGTTAAATCTTCAAAGTTCGATTGCGGGGCTTATGGACCCATGGATGTGACTTTAGTGCGAAGCAGCGCTGCAAAATACCCTGAACACGGTTTACGTAAGTGACTGATAGGTTTGAAGATAAGCTCGCAGCATGCGGGTCACCTGCTGTTCCAGGCCGGCTTCAAAGGCCGCAGATGCATTGCCTTCAAGCAACGCCCGAACCGGTCCCACCACCGCGCTGAGCGAGATGGCGGCGGTAAGGGATGGGTCTTCAAACCGGGCATCCGACGCCGTCGCCAACATCGCTGCAATCGCGGCCACCACCCGCTTGTTGATCCGCGCCACAAGCTCCGCACCGCCCCGCTCACCTGCGATGGCATACAGGGCTTTGGACGCCGTCGGGTCCATCAGCTTCACGGCGAGAAAAGCCGTGACAAACCCCGATGCCATTTCCGCCACCGTGGTGCCCTGGTGTTGATCGCACGCCTGCTCGACGGTCTCGGCCACCTGCACCAGATGCTTCTCCAATACCGCAGCAAGCAGTGCATCGCGGTTCGGATAGTACTGATAGAGACTGCCCACCGACATGCCCGCCCGCTCGGCCACGCGGGTCGTGGTGCAGCGGACCAGGCCCTGAGCGGTCAAAACCTGAAGGGTTGCCGTGTGCAGCGCTTCCACCGTCGCCGCCGACCGGGCCTGGACCGCTGATTTTCTTGGCTTTAACGACGCTTTGAGAGGGCTCATGGAATGCGAATTCTAAACCTGAAGGATCCTTCATATTATAGGCTTCCTCCCGTCAAGCAAGAGCCCCGACCATGACCACCAGCACATTCAATCTCGGCGATCGCACCGTCAACCGCATCGGCTACGGCGCCATGCAACTGGCCGGCCCAGGCGTGTTTGGCCCGCCCAAGGACCGTGATGCAGCGCTGGCCGTACTGCGCGAGGCCGTCGCTTGCGGCGTGAACCATATCGACACCAGCGACTTCTACGGGCCGCATGTCACCAATCAGATTATTCGTGAGGCACTGCACCCGTATAAAGACGATCTTACGATCGTCACCAAGGTAGGCGCCCGCCGTGGCGACGATGGCGCCTGGTTCAACGCTTCGTCGAAGGCCGAGCTGACCCAGGCCGTGCACGACAACCTGCGCAACCTGGGCCTGGATGTGCTGGACGTGGTGAATGTGCGGGCCATGCACGGCGTGATGGGCACTGCCGAAGGCTCCATCGAGGAACCCCTGAGTGCCATTGCCGAGCTGCAACAACAGGGCCTGATACGCCATATCGGCATCAGCAACGTTACCCCGACGCAGGTCGCCGAGGCGCGAAAAATCGTGCGCTTCGTGTGCGTCCAGAACCTGTACAACATCGCCCACCAACACGATAACGCGATGCTCGACGAATTGGCCCGGGACGGCATTGCCTATGTGCCATTCTTCCCGCTGGGCGGGTTCTCGCCAGTGCAGTCAGCGGTGTTGTCGAACGTCGCACAGCGCCTCGGCGTCACCCCGATGCAACTGGCCCTGGCATGGTTGCTGCGCCGTTCCCCGAATATCCTGCTGATCCCGGGAACGTCCTCGCTCACCCATCTACGGGAAAACATCGCGGTGGGCGAGCTGGATCTTTCGGATGAGGTACTCGCAGAGCTGAACACCCTCGCAGGCTGACCCTCACGCCAGCAGTTTTGCGATCCACCGCGCCTGCTGGGCGACTTCTTGCACCTTGTCCTCGGGCACCGCTTGCCGCGCCTGGGCGAAGTCGCTCAGGGTCTGCTGTTTGTGGCGCAGGATGCGCTGCCACTTGAGCAGGAATTCCGGGCTGCGGGCCTGCATTTGCAGCGGGCCGAAGTACAGTTCTTCGGCGGTGTAGGTCACAGGCCCGGCGTGCTCGGCAACGATGATTTCGTAGAAGAATCGGTTCTCCCGCAGCAGCTCTTCGCACACGATGCGGTAGCCGTTCTCCATCAACCACTGGCGCAACGGTTGCTCGCCGCCGTTGGGCTGCAGCACCAGGCGCTCCCGGCCGTTGAGGCGCGCCTTGTCGCTGTGGAGGATGTCGCGGATGGTCTCGCCGCCCATGCCGCAGATGCTGATCGCGTTAATCCCGTCTCCCGGCTCGATCGCCGCCAGGCCACTGGCCAGGCGTACGGTGATGTGTCGCTCCAGCTCGTTCTCGCGCACCGTGCGCTCGGCTGCGCGAAACGGCGTCAGGGCCACCTCGCCCGCCACCGCCGCCACGATGGCGCCGCGGCGCATCAATGCCACCGGCAGGTAGCCGTGGTCGGAGCCGATATCCGCCAGGCGCGCCCCGGCGGGGACGTGCGTCGCCACGCGCTCAAGGCGCATGGACAATGTGTGTTCGTTCAACTGCCGTTCCTTTTCGGTAATACCCTGGCCATTGTATTGCGGGTTCTTCAAAGAGGAACGTCACTTTGGTGAACGCCGTCAATCAGTGGCCGCCAGCCTTACCAGTTCCTTGCGCAACAGCGAACGATCCAGCACCGCCATCCCGGCCTGCCAGTCGATGGAAAGCAACTGGCTCAGTTTTTCCTGGCTTACCTTGGGCTCAGCCAGGAAATAACTTTTGCACTCGCGGATACTGATGAGATTCACCAGCCAGTCCTCCCCCTGCGCCGCCAGCCAATCAGCGATGGTCGAGCGATGCTTTCGGATCAGCGCACCGGCATCCCACACCGTCATCTGCGCAAAAACCTGCGGCAGGTTGCTGTCGGCTTTCAGCCACTTCAGGTCACCCTCCAACGCGCCTGCAAGGTCTGACTCGATAGTGGCCTGGCACTCGGAGAAATACCGCTCAGGCCAGTCTGCCGCGAGTTTCGCCAGCAGCGCGAGGGTTTCATAAGCCCGAACATCCGCCGCGGTGGTCAACTGCCCGGTAAAATTCAGGGTATTGTCCAGGATTGCCGTGGCCAGCAGCGCGGCACTGTGCTCACTGATCAGCGGCAACAAACCGGCCGCTTCCCAACGCAGGAAAACCTGCGTCGCTGCTGCACCGATCAAACGGATGTCTGCGGCACTTCCCAGCCTCTGCGCCCAATAGGTTTCAAACCCCGGGTGATGGTCAATCACCTCCACCACCTGATCGAGCACGACCACCGGGTCGAAGTGGTGGAAGTCCGAGATATCCACCATCACAAACTCATCGCCGGGCCCGGGTCGGTAGTCATCCAGTGATGATAGCCAGCCGAGCACGGTCCTGGAGATGCTGGCATTCAGTGGAGCACTGCTGACGGCACGCGCCTCGATTCCCTGACGATTCAACAACTCGGCATACGCAATGCAGCAGGCGTATGCATCGATGTCCAGATACGCCGAGCCGGAGGTGACTACCCTCATCGGAAACACTCCATGATTTCATATTTTTGGCAGGCAAATTTCACACGCCTTTATGACGAAAACATGACTAAATGGACAGAACAACCCTGGAGATTCGAGCAATGACGTCATTTCGCGTTCGCGAGCTGAGCAGTACGGACACTGAAGCATTGCTGGCCTTCGAAGCCCGTAACCGTGACTGGTTCGAGTCGCATATCGAGGCGCGCGACCCATCGTTTTACTCGGTGCAGGGCGTCGCCGAGCATATTGACGGTTATCTATCAGGCCTGGCCACCGGCACATGGCACCCGTTCGTGATCGAAGACGCCAACGGCGAAATCGTCGGTCGCGCCAACCTGAAAAGCATCGACTCGCCAAAGGGCTCTGCCGAAGTCGGCTACCGCGTGGGTGAGCGCTCGTGCGGGCAAGGGCTGGCAACCCTGGCGCTGAACCATCTGATCCGCGAGGCACAGGCGCGCTGGGCACTGACCCAACTGGTGGCGTACGTGTACCCCGAGAATGTGGGCTCACAAAAAGTCCTGACCCGCTGCGGTTTCGTGCCCGACCAGCCCGCACCGGACGGCAAGCCCCAGGGCGAAAACCGCTTTGTCCTGACATTCCAGGCCTGAAGAGCCGACCCGCCGGCGAACCTTTACCCGGTAAACACCGTCCGAGCTAGGGCATTGATGTTTACCGCTCGCCGCGAGGTTTCCGTTTGAAAGCTGCCATCATCAAAAAATACCGCCTGATCATCAAGACCATGGGCTATGTAGGCTGGGCGCTGTTCTGGCTGCTGCTCTGGGATATCGCCGTCACCGTGGACTTCATGCTGTTCCTCAACAGCAAGATCAACCTGCCGCTGATGCCGCTCACCCTACTCGGCTCGGCGCTGGTGGTGCTGATCAGTTTCCGCAACAGCAGCGCCTACAACCGCTGGTGGGAGGCACGCACGTTGTGGGGGGCGATGGTCAACAATTCCCGCAGCTTCGCCCGGCAAGTGCTGACGCTGCTGGATGACCCGGACAATGAGGTCAACCCGATAAAGGCGACCTTGCTGCGCCGTCACGTGGCGTATGTGAACTGCCTGGCGGCGCACTTGCGGGGCCAGCCTTGCCCGGATGAAATCCGCGCCTTCCTGCCGGCCGACGAGTTCGCCCGCAGCACCAGTACCAATAACTTTTCCAACGACATCATCAACGGCTCCGCAGCCCTGCTGGCCCAGGAATACAAGGCCGGGCGCCTGGACAGCATTCGCCTGGCGCGGCTGGAGTCGACCCTGGTGGATTTGTCCAACAGCCAGGGCGGCATGGAGCGCATCGCCAATACGCCGCTGCCCTACCCTTACGTGTATTTCCCACGGCTGTTCATCTCGCTGTTCTGCCTGATCGTGCCGGTGGGCCTGGTGGAATCCCTGGGCTGGTTCACCCCGCTGGCGTCCACGGTGGTGGGCTTCATGCTGCTGGCCATCGAACGCATCGGCACCGATTTGCAAAGCCCGTTCCGCGACAGCGAGCACCAGATCCAGATGGAAGCCCTTTGCGAAACCATCGAGAAAAACCTGCAGTCGATGCAGCGTGATTCCCTGGGGGGCGAGCGGATCAGTTAATCCTTGCCGGGCCGTTAACAAAAAAATCCAGCCAGTGGTGAATTATTCAGTGTCCGCATGTATCTGACCCATTAAGCGCATGCCACCAAAACAGTGGCATCGAAATGGACCTGTGGCTGAGTATTCCCATGAAATCACGCAAGAAAACCGTCAATCCGATTGGATTGGATGACATCACCATCGTCGACGACGCCAAGATGCGCAAGGCGATCACCGCCGCTGCGCTGGGCAATGCCATGGAGTGGTTCGACTTCGGGGTGTATGGCTTTGTCGCCTATGTGCTGGGCAAGGTGTTCTTCCCCGAAGCGTCTCCCAGCGTACAGATGATCGCGGCCCTGGCGACCTTCTCGGTGCCGTTCCTGATTCGCCCGTTGGGCGGCCTGTTCTTCGGCCGGCTGGGGGACAAATACGGCCGGCAAAAGGTCCTGGCGGCGACCATCGTGATCATGTCCTTGAGCACCTTCGCCATCGGGCTGATCCCCTCCTATGACTCGATCGGCATCTGGGCGCCGATCCTGTTGCTGCTGGCCAAGATGGCTCAGGGCTTCTCGGTGGGCGGTGAGTACACCGGTGCCTCGATCTTCGTCGCCGAATACGCCCCGGACCGCAAGCGCGGCTTCCTCGGCAGTTGGCTGGACTTCGGCTCCATCGCCGGCTTCGTGCTCGGCGCGGGCGTGGTGGTGCTGATTTCGGCGGTGATCGGCGAAGACGCCTTCCAGTCCTGGGGCTGGCGCCTGCCGTTCTTCCTCGCCCTGCCGCTGGGCATGATCGGGCTCTACTTGCGTCATGCCCTGGAAGAAACACCGGCCTTTCAACAGCACGTGGAGCAACTCGAACAAGGTGACCGCGAAGGCCTGGCGGGCGGCCCGAAAGTCTCGTTCAAGGAAGTCGCCACCAAGCACTGGCGCAGCCTGATGACCTGTGTCGGCGTGGTGGTGGTGACCAACGTCACGTACTACATGCTGCTCACCTACATGCCGAGCTACCTGTCGCACAACCTGCACTACAGCGAAAACCACGGCGTGTTGATCATCATCGCGATCATGGTCGGCATGTTGTTCGTGCAGCCGATGATTGGCTTTGTCAGCGACAAGATCGGGCGCAAACCCTTCATTCTGTTCGGCAGCATCGCGCTGTTCTTTCTCGCCATTCCGGCGTTCATGCTGATCAACAGCGGTAAGCTCGGGCTGATTTTCTCGGGGCTGCTGATCATTGCGGTGGTGCTCAACTTCTTTATCGGCGTGATGGCGTCCACCCTGCCGGCGATGTTCCCTACCCACATCCGCTACAGCGCGCTCGCCAGCGCCTTCAACATCTCGATCCTGATTGCCGGCCTCACGCCAACCGCCATGGCCTGGCTGGTGGAGACCACCAACAACCTGTACATGCCGGCCTATTACCTGATGGTATTCGCCGTACTGGGGCTTTTCACCGCCCTGACCATGAAGGAAACCGCCAACAAACCCCTGCGCGGCGCGGCACCGGCGGCGTCGGATATCGAGGAAGCCAAGGAGCTGCTGCAGGAGCACGAAGACAATATCGAGCAGAAGATCGAAGATATCGACGCGCAAATCGCCGAGCTAGAAGCCAAGCGTGAAAACCTGGTGCAGCAACATCCACGCATCAACTGACGCAACATATTTGGAAACGAATAGCGGGTGAACTAACGCGCAAGCAGCACGCTCCTTCCTTAAGCGCAGTCAGCGCGGCCCTGATGAGCCTCATCAGGGCCGCTCAACGATAAGGAGCCGCCCGTGACCGACACCACCACCCTCACCTACCGCTGCACGCCTGGTCCGCTTCACGCGACCTTGCTGGCCGGTACCGTCCCGCTGTTTCTCGGCGCCCTGCTGAGCGACATTGCCTACTACCAGACCTACCAGATCCAATGGAGCAACTTCGCCGCCTGGCTGATCGCCGGCGCTCTGCTGTTCTGCGGGCTGGCGGGGTTGTTTGCACTGGTCAACCTGCTGCGTGCCGACCGCAAGGCCGGGCGCCCCACGGCGTACTTCCTGCTGTTGCTGGTGACCTGGGCGCTGGGCCTGGTAAATGCCTTTGAACATGCGAAGGATGCCTGGGCCGTGATGCCTTCGGGCCTGGTGCTGTCTGCCGTCGTGACCCTGCTGGCCTGCGTGACCACGTGGGTCGGGCTGACCAACCTGCGCTCGGGAGGTGCCCAATGAAGCCTTCCAGCACGCTGACCGTTTTAAGCATGGCGATGTTGTTGAGCGCCTGCGGTGGCGAAGCCGACAGCACTCAAGCTCGCGGCCCCGACCCCAAGCTGCCGGAACCCCAGCGCGGCCTGTTGCCCAGCATGAAGATCGCCGAACCGGTGGCCTGGGGCGAGCAGAAACCTACGGTGCCCGAGGGTTTCAGCATCACGGCCATCGCCACCGACCTGCGGATCCCGCGCCAGACCCTGGTGCTGCCCAACGGCGACATTCTCGTCGCCGAAGGCCGGGGCGGCAGCGCAGCGAAACTCAAGCCCAAGGATGTGATCGCCAGCGTGATCAAGGCCGAGGGCAACACCAAGGTCAAGGGCGGCAATCGCCTGACCCTGCTGCGCGATGCCGACGGTGACGGCACCTACGAGTTGAAAACCGTGTTCGCCGAAAACCTCAACGCGCCCTACGGCCTGGCCTTTGCCGACGGCAAGCTGTACGTGGCGAACCAGGATGCGCTGGTGCGCTTCGACTACGAAGACGGCCAGACCAAGGCCGGTGGCCCGCCCACCACCGTCACCGAGCTGCCCGCCGCGATCAATCACCACTGGACCAAATCCCTGGCGATCAGCCCCGATGGCCGCTCGCTGTATGTGGGCATCGGGTCCAACAGCAACATCACCGAACGCGGCATGGAGGTCGAGATCGACCGGGCGATGGTCTGGCAGATCGACGCCGCCACCGGTGCCCACAAGCCTTATGCAACCGGCTTGCGCAACCCGACGGCATTGACCATTCAACCGGGCTCCGGGCAGGTGTGGGCGGTGGTCAACGAGCGGGATGAACTGGGGCCGGACCTGGTGCCGGATTACCTGACCTCGGTGCGCGAAGGCGAGTTCTACGGCTGGCCCTACAGCTATTGGGGCCAGAACGTCGACACCCGCGCCCAACCGCAGAACCCGGCCAAGGTCGCCGCCGCGATCAAGCCGGATTACAGCCTGGGTTCCCACGTTGCCGCGCTGGGCGTCGATTTTTCCATCCCGGCCATGGGCGAGAAATATGCCGACGGCGTCTTCGTCGGCGAGCACGGCAGCTGGAACCGGGACAATCCGGTGGGCTACAAGGTGATCTTCGTGCCGTTCAGCAATGGCCGGCCTGCCGGTGAGCCGCTGGACTTCGCCACGGGTTTCCGCGGGGACGATGGCAAGACTCGCGGGCGGCCGGTGGGGGTCACGGTTGATCCGAAGGGTGCGCTGATCATTGCCGATGACCTGGCCAACACGGTGTGGAGGGTGACGCGCAACAAATAAAGCCTGAAGCGGCCGATGTGGTTGCCTTCCTGTGGAGCGCGGCGGTACCTTCGCCGCACTCACGAACAGGAAGGTAACCGCAATGCCAGACACCACCGACAACGGCTTCTATGATCGCGCGGACGCGCACATCGAGCTGTCCAACGAGCAGTTCAGGGCGTTCGCCGACCTGGGCAAAGTCAGCGCCTCGATGATGTTCGGCACCACACGCTTCAATGCCTGGGTCAGCGCACGCAGCTTTAAATCCGGCGAAGAAATGGCCCAGGCCCGTGAGGCGATGCTGAAGTATTTCTGTGATCAGTACCGGATGATGCTTGAGGATAATCTTGATGATCACATCAACAATTTCAGCAAGTACATGCTCGTTAAGGGCAGTTGAACCCGCCCGCACAGGGCGGTGTGTCGACCTGTGATACCCGGCGCTCAAATTGCAACGAAGTGGCCCGCGGCGACCTCGCGGTAACTGATCGGCGGAGCCTTGTAGCCCACCTCGTAAATCCTGCTGGGCACGCGCTCCTCCATCAGGCTGAACGGCTTTCTGGGCACGTTCAGGTCCGCCGAGGGCACCGCGCTCAGCAACCTTTGGGTGTAAGGGTGCTGAGGCTGCTCGAACACTGACTGGCGTGGCCCGATCTCAACGATGCGTCCGTGGTACATCACCCCGACCCGGTGGCTGACCCGCTCGACCACCGCCAGGTCATGGGAAATAAACAGGAATGAAATGCCCATCTCGCGCTGCAGGTCCTGCAGGAGATTAATCACCTGGGCTTGAATGGACACGTCCAGCGCCGAGACGGCTTCATCGGCGATGATCAGCTTCGGAGACAGAGTCAGCGCCCGCGCGATGCAGATCCGCTGTCGCTGCCCACCCGAGAACTCGTGCGGATAGCGTTGTGCATGCTCCGCCGACAGCCCCACCTTCTCCAGCAATATTCGCACCTGCTTTCGTGCTTGCGCGCCATGTGCAATGCCATGAACATGCAGCGGCTCCAGCAGGCTGTTCTCGATCGTGAGACGCGGGTTCAGGGATGCATAGGGATCCTGGAAGACCATCTGGATATCGCGGCGCAGCGAGTTCATATCGCTCTTGTTCAACGTCGTAAGGTTCTTGCCACCGAAAACGATATTCCCGCCCTGTATCGGCATCAGCCCGGCAATCGCACGAGCGCTGGTGGATTTCCCGCACCCGGACTCGCCCACCAGGGCCAGCGTTTCACCTGAGTAGATATCAAAGTCGATGCCTTCGACGGCATGCACACGGCGCCGGACCTTCCCGAGGAGACCACCTTTGAGGTCGTACCGAATGGACAACGACTCGACTCTGAGCACCGGCGGACTCTGGTAGTCCGGGGCCACGCCAGGCGCAGGTTCTGCACCCGCTGCGACGTCATCATCGATCAAGGCAAATTTTGCGGGGAGTTGAGTGCCACGCATTGAGCCGATTTTTGGAACAGCCGCCAGCAATGCCCGGGTGTAGGGCTGCTTGGGCTCCTGCAGCACTGCCCTTGCCGGACCTTGCTCAACGGTCTCGCCTTTCTTCATCACCATCACATGGTCTGCGACTTCCGCCACCACGCCCATATCGTGGGTGATAAAGATCACGCCCATGGCCAGGCTATCTTGCAGCTCCTTGATAATCCGCAGGATCTGCGCCTGCACCGTCACATCCAACGCTGTGGTCGGCTCGTCGGCGATCAGCAGTGTGGGCTCGCAGACCAGCGACATCGCAATCATGATCCGTTGGCGCATGCCGCCGGAAAGCTCATGGGGAAACCGGTTCATGACCTGCTTCGCATCCGGAATACGCACCAGGTCCAGCATGCGTAATGCCTGGGCTTCGGCTTGCGCACGGCTGCACCGCTGATGCAGCAAGATGCCTTCGATGAGTTGCGCGCTGATCTTGAAGACCGGATTCAGCGAAGTCATGGGCTCCTGAAAGATCATCGACATGGACGAGCCCCGCAGTGTGCGCATGACAGACTCGGGCGCCGCCACCAGGTCGACAATCTGGTTATTCCTGGTTTGCAGCTCCATCGAGCCCGAAAGCACCCGTCCGCCGGCGCGCTTGATCAGGCCCATCATCGCCATTGAGGTGACGGATTTGCCGGAGCCGGACTCACCCACGATCGCCAGCGTCTGACCGCGCATCACCTCGAAGGACACATCGCGCACCACCGGCGTCTCGCGCCCTCTGGTGCCGAAGCCGACACTCAGGTTTTTCACCCGGGCTACCAAATTCTCGTTCATGAGGCGCTCCTTTAATCGACGATCGCCGAGATGGCCGCGTCAAGGTCGGCACGGGATTGATCGACCTTGCGCCGGCTCTGCGCAACCCACTCACGGTCCTGCTCCAGCTCGTTCTGGGCGATCGACAATAATCGCCGGACCTCGTCCGGGCCGACGCCGCCCGCGGAAGTGCGGGTCTCGACAAAACGGCGCGGGTTCAAAGCATCGCGGACCTGGGCATCCGAGTAGCCCAGGGTTGAGCCGACAGTTTCCACGCTGGCTTGATCCAGTGCGGCGCCGGTCACCCCGGCAGGAGCCACGCCCTCGTACAGGCAGTTACGCACCAGGCGGGCCACGATGTGGTGGACCTGGCGGAAAGAGATGCCCCGGTCCCGAACGATCACATCGGCGAGGTTGCTGGCGGTGCACCAACTCCCGGAGAGCAGGGCTGTCATCCGGTCCTCATGCACCACCAAGGTTTCAATGATGCCGGTAAACAGGTCCAACATGCCTTCGGTGGTGGCCAGCGCATCATGGATCAACGGCAGGTCGCGCATCGCCTGGTCGCCGGTGCCTTCGGACCGGAAAGTGGCCAGGGCCGTGCTGAGCCAGGTCACCGATCCACCTGCAGCTTTCTTGATGGTTTCCAAGCCGCTGGGGTTTTTCTTCTGCGGGAAAATACTGCTGGTGCCGCAATAGCCGTCGTGGCTTTCCACCGTTCCAAATTCGACGCTCGACCAGATATGCAGGTCGGTTGCCAGGTCGTTCAGGTCGGCCATGACAAAGGACAGTGCGCCAATCGTCTCTGCTGCGTACCATGCTTCGCGGCCCAGCTTGGAGTTTTCTACCAGGCTGTCGAACCCCAACAGGTGCGTGGTGCGCCCACGGTCCAGCGGCCAGGACGTGCCGGCCAGGCCGACGGCACCAAGGGGGTTGCGATTGACCCGGGTGTAAGCGTGCATCAAGCGGCTGAAGCTGTCGTGCAGCCTCGACGTAAAACTCAAAAGGTAGTGGCCGAACACCCAGGGCTGGGCATGCTGCATATGGGTGTAGCCGGGCATGATGGTGCCCGAATGCGTGGAGGCCTTCTGAATCAACGCCACCTGGAACTCATTGATACGGTCCAGCACCGCCAGGATGCGCTTGCGGTCGTACAGGCGGCGTACCGTTGCCCCTTGGTCTATCCGGCTGCGGCCGGTGTGCATCTGCCCGGCCGAGTCTTCGCCGATCCGGGAGAAAAGGTACGATTCAACCTGAAGCAGGAAGCTGCCTTTCTTTACATCAAACGGGAAGTCGGCGGGAACCATGTCCCGAATCAACCGCAGCTCCGCGAGGATGGCTTGCCCGACCGACACAGAAAGAATCTGCTGTTCAACCAACATCACGGTGTGCGCCAGGTCCACTTCGACAAACTCGTGAAACTGACGTTTCTCGGTCTCAAGTGCCGGAATATCATGGTACTTGACCATGCGTTCAGCGGGAGGAGCACTCAGGCGAGCGTCGGTTAACAGTGTTTCGTTGGCATGTAAATTCGACATTTAAATCACCGCTCAATAAGTTCTACATTCGTCAAATCGATGGTCCCTTCATAATCGACATCCAGGCCATTCAACGCTTTACGCACACCAATTATTTGCTCCTGGTCAAACAGCGGCAGATTGTCCGGGTCTTGTTCCCATAGAATCTGCTGAATCTGGCCGTAATAGGACATGCGTGTTTTTTCATCCAGTTCACGCGAGGCCAACTGAAGTAATTTGTCTACCTGAGGGTTGCTGTAACCCGTGAGATTCTGCGGGTCGCCGCTGGACAACTTTCGACGCAAACGAATATCCGCGTCAGATATGCCCGTTCCCAGTAACCACATGTTTGCGTCATTGCTACCTTTGCCCGTGCCCTTGCCCGGCTCGGGGCGATACAAGTTCTTTTGATACGTTGCCCATTCCCATACCTTAAACTCGGTCTTCAGCCCCACGGCGTTAAGATAGCCTTGGACAACTTCCGAGACCTGGCGATCTTTGGTATAGCGTCCCGCCGGGGTCCATATAACTACGGTGCCTGGATAACCGCCTGGATATACCTCGTTAATTATTTTTCTTGCCGCATCAGGGTCGTACTTCACCGGAGGGAATTCACGTCGGGCTTGCGTACCCTCCGGAAATGGGCCAGTGGGTACTTTTCCATATCCCAACAACACTTTGTCGACCAATGCCTGGCGATCAATCGCCATACTCACCGCCCTCCGTATGCGCGGGTCATCAAAGGGCGGTTTGGTCAGGTTCATTTCAAAGAACACCTGGAATGTGCTGGGTACCCGCAGCAAGGTGGATTTATTCAGTTCCTTTAATTCAATAGCCGCCTCGGGCGATAAATTTGCCGCGATATCCGCATTGTTCGTTCGCAGCTCTATGACTCGGGAAGAATCTTCCCTGACCGGACGGAACACGATGGTTTCCGGTTTTGCCGTTGTTCCATAAAAAGCGTTGTTCTTATGAATAACGGCCTGGTCGTTGGGTATCCAACTATCAAATACGTAGGGCCCGGTACCGACGGGATGGTGCCCATAAGCCCGTCCATATTTAACGACAGCGGCCGGACTGCTGATTGACGAAGATTCTTTTGCCAGTAACTCCAACATTGTGGGTGACGGATTTTTTGTGGTGATGCGTAACTCATTCGGCGCTAGCGCATCCACCGAAGCTATATCCGCATAGTAGGCCCGGTGCGGAGAACCGAGCTTGGGGTTCATGATTCGGTCCAGGTTAAACTTCACCGCTGCAGCATCAAACGCCGTGCCGTCATGAAAGGTAATTCCCGGTTTCAGGATAAAAATCCAATGCCGTCCATCCTCGGACCTTGACCATGACTGCGCCAAATCAGCTACAAACGTGTTATGCCCGTGACCGTCCCATGCGACCAACCGATTAAACAGGTGATTAATCACGTTATAGGAAGGCACACTGCGCGAAATCGCTGGGTCCAGGGTATCGATATCAGCGCCTTGAACGAATGTCAGCTTCTTCAGGTCTTTGGCGTTGGCAACAAACGATAGGCCCGCCGACAGTCCAAGGATGCCGACAACAGCGAAACTCCGTATCAATACTTCCAGGCAATTCAGACGCCGCATAATCTTTCTCGCTTGATAATTCTGGTGGACACACAGGGCGTGTTTAACCGCGCCGAACTCATTTATGCGTTACGTGATTTCGGGTCGATATAGTCTCGCAACGCATCCCCCACAATGTTGAAACTCAATATGGTCAAAACCAGTGCAAATCCGGGCGCAATCAATACGTAGGGATGGGTGGTCAATAACGGCCGCGACTCGGCAATCATCGAGCCCCACTCCGGGGTGGGCGGCGGCGGGCCAAGCCCCAGAAAGCTGAGCCCGGAACCAATGAGGATTGCTTCAGCCAGCGAGACGGTGGCCTGGATAATGACCAGCGAACCGATATTCGGCAGGATATGTATCAGCAGCAGCCGCAGATCGCTGACGCCAATCGACTTGGAGGCCAATACAAACTCGCGGTTTCTCAATGCCATGACCGGCCCGGCAAAGAAACGCACGTAAATCGGGATCGTTGAAATGGCGATGGCCAGTGTCAGGCTTACTATGCTGTTGCCCGCCACCGTGATGACCAGAATGGCAACCAGTGTCCGGGGAAATGCAATCATCGAGTCCATGACCCGCATCACCACCCCGGCGATGGCGCCGTTGTAATAGCCACACGCCGCACCTAAAGCGATGCCAATGACCATCGCAATGCTGACACTTGAAACTGCGACGGTGAGCGTAATTCGTGCCCCCCACACGACTCGACCCAACAAGTCACGGCCCAATTGGTCCGTGCCGAGCCAGGAACTTGCACCGGGCTCGACAAGGGACGTTGATAAGTTGATCTTGGTGACCGAATCCCAATCAAACAACAAAGGGGCAGCTATCGCCGCAGCAACCATCACCAGGATCACGATCAATGAAGCAAACGCGAACCAGCGCTTATTGGAAATAAGGAAACTGACAAAGCCCAACCGATATTTTTTCGGAAGTTTCATATCGGCCTCAGTTGTAAGTGACGCGAGGGTCGAGGACGCCATAAACCAAATCCACCATTAAGTTGATAATTACCACCACCGCGGCAAACACAAGAACTGTGCCTTGGACGACATAAATATCCCGAGCCATGATTGCATCAATCAAGAGCCGCCCCATTCCCGGCCAGGCAAATACTGTCTCGACAATAACCGCGCCACCCAGTAACCGGCCGAAGTCCATACCGAATACTGTCACCAATGGAATGGCCGCATTGGAAAGTGCATGCTTGAGTACTACCTTGTAACTCGGTACACCTTTCGCATAGGCAGTACGAATATAATCTTCCCTCAGCACATCCATCATGGTGGATCGGGCCAGCCGTGAAAAAGTTGCAACATACGGCAAACCAAGTGTCAAGGCCGGTAATATCAGGTGTTGCAGCCCGCCTCTGCCGGTCGGCGGCAACCATCCGAGGTTGGCTGAAAAGATCAGCATCAATATCAGTCCCAGAAAGAAGCCAGGCATTGATATGCCCAGAACTGCAACGGTGGTCAGCGAACTATCAAGGAAGCCTCTGGGCTTCAAAGCGGCCGCAATACCGAGGGGAACACCAATGATGACGGCAAGCAACATTCCGGCAGCGGTCAGTTCAATCGTGGCGGGAAGAGTTCTGGCTATACCTTCGAGCACGGGCGTGAATGTCTGGAATGACTCGCCAAAATCACCCACGACAACTTTCCTGACATAAATAAGGTATTGATTGATTAGCGGCTTATCCAATCCGTAGTTTTGCCTTATTTGCGCAACATCTTCCGCTGTTGCATCCGGACCTGCTGCCAGCTGCGCAGGATCTCCCGGAATAAAGTGCATGACCAGGAAGACCACAATGGAGACTCCCAGCAGCATCGGAAGCAGAAGTAACAACCTGCGGACGGTATAATTCAGCACGCGCTATCCTCTTTTTTATTTTTACTTAAGCGGCACCCGATATTAATAACGGGAACTGCTTTTCTTTGGTAAAACCACGCAACTAAATCATCGCGCCGTTACATGCTTATAGCAAACCGGTAACAGGTTGGACGCACATAACAAAATGTTATACGCTCGCAAAAATGCGCCCTCCAACATTCGATCGAGAGCCACAATGAAACTCAATCCTCGCCAATTGGAAGCTTTCAGGGCGGTCATGCTCACCGGAAGCATGACTATCGCCGCCGAGGCACTTCAGGTCAGTCAACCGGCCATCAGCCGGCTCATCCGCGACCTCGAAATTGTCCTTTCCCTTCGACTGTTTCGCCGTGAAGGCAATCGCCTCATTCCCGGGGCGGAAGCACAGGTGTTGTACGCGGAGGTGGACAAGTTTTATCAAGGCATAGAACGCATCGAGCGGGTTGCAGAGGACCTTGTGACGCTGCGCACCGGCACATTGAGGATCAGTTCAATGAGCACGCTGGGGCTCAGTGTGGTGGCTGAGGGGGTATGCCGATTCGCGCGAAAGCACCCCGAGGTCAGAACCTCGTTGGATGTGCGCAACTCGGTGGGCATCCTGGAACTGACGTCTGCCAACCAGATCGATATTGGTTTTGTGCAGATTCCTTCAGGGGAATATCCCGGGATCCAGGTGATCAACCTGCCACCCATCAGCGCGGTGTGCGTGATGCCGGCCAACGATATGTTGGCCACCAAAGACGTGGTGACCCTGGAGGATTTGCACGGGCGACGCCTGATTACCCTGAACGCCAACAATCCTTTGCAGCGACGCATCACATCAGCCATGGAGGCTCGGGGTGTTGCAGGCGTCTCCAGCGTTGAAACCACCGCCGCGCACTCCGCCTGCGGAATGGTGTCCGGGGGGCTCGGCATCACCGTGTGTGATCCATTCACCGCCTCCTACTCGAAATACCCGGGCCTTACGTTCAGACCGCTGGACCAGGACATACCCTTCGAGGTTTCGATGGTATTTCCGGGTCACCAGCAGCGCTCCAAGCTCGCCTCGGATTTCATGCAGGTCATGGAAGGTATCTTCAGGTCGGAGTTTATTTCCATGATTCCCCGTGAAGCGTACTAATCGCGAGTCACTTCAGTTCGGTTGAGTAATTCAGCGGCACCCATTGCCACGCGGCGCCCTGACCACGCAAATGCCCCAGGCCGGGAAACGAGAGGTGCGCCGCGCCGACCAGCGCGCCCTCTTTCGCAGCCAGGCTGAACACGGTCTCGCGGGCCGTGGTGGCGGCTTTCTTGTCCGTATCAAACTCGATAGTCACCGACGGGTCGGCAAACTGCACGGCACCGGCGTGGATCAGATCACCGGCGACAATCATCTTCTGGCCTTTGCTCTCAACCAGGTAGCTGGTGTGCCCCAGGGTATGGCCATAGCTGGACAGCGCCTTGAACCCCGGCAGGATCTCCCCGCTGCCCTGGAAAGGCTGGAACTTTCCAAGCGCGATATACGGGTTCAAGGAAGCCATTGCACCCTTCGCGAACTCGGGTACGAAGCTGTTGGCGTCGGCCGAGGCAGGCTCCAGCCTCGCCGGCGAGAGCCAGTAATCGGCGTCACGCTTGTCGGCGTGTACCGTGGCGTTCGGAAACACCATCACCCCTTCGGCAACCAGCCCACCCACGTGGTCCGGGTGCATGTGCGTGAGAAGGATGTCATCGACCTGCTCCGGCTTGTAGCCGGCTGCCTGCAGGTTGGCCGCGAGCTTGCCCAGGGTCGGCCCGAAGAGCGCACCAGCGCCGGTATCGATCAGGATGAGCCGAGTGCCGGTATTGACGAGATACGCGTTCGTCGAGGTCTCGGTGGGCACCCCGAGGAACGCCTTGCGCAGTGCGGTAGTGGTCTTGGCAGCCGGCTCATTCAGCAATTTGTCGAACGGTGCATCGATGGTGCCGTCACTCAGCGCGGTGACCTCGAAATCTCCAAGCATCGTGCGATAGTAACCAGGGGCCTGGGTTTTGACTTGGGGCGCGGCGGCAACTGCCACCGCCGGTGCCGCGATGGCTCCCAGTGCCAGGGCAGCAGCAAGGGCCGTGTAATTCAACACGCGGGTAAATGTCAGCTTGGTCATGGTGCAGCTCTCCAGTTGGAATCGGCGGCATCCTATTCAAGCGTTTTTTATAGTTGAAATCGAAACTCCGCATGCCAGGTATGTGTGGCGTAGATACCTGCCAGGGCCTGATGTCGTCAGGAAAGCACGCAGAGCTTGAGTTGTTCGCGCAACCAGAGATGTGCCAGGTCCTTGTCGAACCGTGGATGCCAGGCAGAGAACAAACTGAAGTCGCGCACCTCGAGGGGCAGAGCAAGGGCCGCCAGCGAGCGCTCATAACGGCTCAGGAAACGGGACGGAAGCACACTTACACAGTCGCTGTTCTGCAGCAGCAATGGAACGATGCTGTAGTAAGGCACCGACACCGCGACACGGCGCGCACGCCCCTTCTGCGCGAGCACATCATCAATAAAACCGTGAAAGCTGTTCACGGCACCCGACACCACCACATGCTCCAGGCCCAGGTATTCCTCCAGCGTTGGTGGCGCGGATCCGCGAGGGTGATCGGCGCGCTGGGCCATCTTGAATTCTTCCTGCAGCAGCAACTCGTGCGACAGGTTCCCGATACGGCTGTGTGATACCAGCGCGACGTCAATCTCGCCGCTTTCCAACTGATCGCCAAGCAACACCTGGTCGATCGCACGTATCGAAACCCGGATGCCCCCAGGACTCGCAGCCTGCACAAGCTGCACCAGCCGGGGCGCGACGATCGCAGCGGCGTTATCGTTCGCGCCAATCACAAAGGTCCGGTCCGACTTGGCAGGATCAAAGCATGGAAGGTCACCGACCACCGTCCCCAGTACCTGCAACGCCTGGCGCAACGGCTGACGCAAATGTTCGGCACGTGCTGTCAGCACCATGCCTTTTCCGGACTGAGCAGGCATCAATAAAGGGTCGCCGAACAGGTCACGCAACCGCGACAACTGCGCGGATAACGCCGACTGCGTCAGGTTGAGCTTCGCCGCCGCCCGCGTGACGTTCCTCTCCTCAAGCAAGACGCTGAGGGAAGTCAGGAGCGCGAGGTTGTGTCCAGTCAGGTTCATCGGGTTGATCCACTGCCATCTCTCAAGGTGACGTTAATGTAATCAGATACTGCCCCGACGTCACAGGCCTCCCTTGGCCATCCACCAACGCATATTGCTGCTGGTAATAGCGGTCTCCCCGGCCACTGTCGGCGACCAGCTTCACGTTCACGGCGCTGTGGTCGAGGGCCGTGACCGAGCCCACCGGTTGCACACTGCGCACGCTGATGGCGCTGCCGCGTGCGGACGTAGGGCAATTGTTGAGTTTCATCCCGTTGGCCACGGCGAGCGGTGTGCAAGACGCTTCGACGATGCTGCCGTGAAACGAGATGACTCCCTGCCCCACCGGGCTCGCGGCCATGCAGGCACCGGACAGGCTGAACAACAGGCCAAAATGGATTGCAGACATTCTCTTGATGCGCATGCCGATACTCCCGGGGGTGATAAAGCCTATGCCCCGGGATATCGGCCGAGCAGCAGGTTATTTTAAGATTTGTCTGATGTTAGAAGCGGTTTTTCCAAAGACTTTGGAAATATCAGTGCCCGCCAACCACAGGTTTACCGTGGGCCCGGTGCCCCGGCTTGAAGCCATGGAGTCGCGCGCACCACACAATCGCGAAGCCCACCGCCAGCAACACCAACATTGCCCAGGGGAAAGACGCCACGCCCCAGGTATCCAGCAACACGCCACCCACCACGCCGCTTCCGGCAATCGCGCTGTTCCAGGCCACCACGTTCAGCGACAGTGCCACGTCCGCACCATCCCCGGCTGCGTCCGCCAACGCGGTTTGCAACAGCGTTGCAGCGCCACCAAAACTCAAGCCCCAGACCGCCACACCGAGGTAAATAACGCCCGGCACTTGCGCGAGAAAACCGAACGCCAGGCACGTCGCCGCAAAGCCCGCCAGGCTGACCAGCACCGTCTTGCGCAACGCCACATCCACCAACCGGGCAGTCACCCAAATCCCGAGCAGCGCCGCTATACCAAACACCAACAACACCAGATCCACACGGTCCACCAAGCCCGCCGGAGCCACGAACGGCGCGATGTAGGTATAGAGAATGTTATGGGCGAGCATCCATGAGATCACCACCGCCAGCACTGGCCGCACACCCGGCGTGGTCAGCACCTTGCGCAACGGCATGCGCTGATGGGCCGACTGGCCGGGATAATCCGGCACTTTCACCAGCACCCAGACAATCAGCACCAGGGTCAGTGCCGACATGATCCCGAACGTGGTGCGCCAGCCCACCAGCCCACCCAGCCAGGTGCCCAGCGGTACGCCAAGTGACAGGGCAATCGGCGTTCCTACCATGGCCAGCGCCAACGCCTTGCCCTGCTGATGTGGCTCAACCATGCGCCGCGCATAGCCGGCCAACAAACTCCAGGCCAGCCCCGCCGCCATCCCGGCGAGGAACCGCGCCAGCAACGTCAGCCCGTAGTGGGAGGACAGCGCCGTGATGGAATTGAACAGCAGAAAACCGACGATGGTCAGCAGCAGCACATTGCGCCGCCGCCAGCCGCGAGTCGCGATGGTCAGCGGGATCACCGCCAGCACCGAGCCCAGCGCATACGCGGTGACCATCTGCCCGGCCATGGACGCTGAAACTCCCAGCCCATCGCTGATCAGCGGCAACAGGCCCGCCGGCAGGGTTTCAGTGACGATGCAGATGAAACCGGTCATGGCCAGGGCGAGCAAGGCGCCGATGGGCAAGCGGTCGGGAACGGCGTCTGCCGATAAAGTGGTTGAGGGGGTCACAGGGAAACTCCTTGAGCGAGAGGACTTAAATACCGATCGATATAAATGTTGGGCGACCCACGCAGCGTTGTCAACGACTTATGTATCGACTAGTATTTATCTCATCACCCGAGAGGATTTCCACATGGCACAGATGGGCCGCCCCCGCACCTTCGACCGCGACCAGGCCGTGGAACAGGCCATGCACCTGTTCTGGCAGCACGGTTACGACGCGACGTCCCTGAGCCAGTTGAAAGCCGGATTGGGCGGCGGCATCTCCGCGCCGAGTTTCTACGCGGCGTTCGGCTCCAAGGACGCGCTGTTCCAGGAGTGCGTGCAGCGTTATCTGGCGACGTTCGCCCAGGTCACCGAATGCCTGTGGGATGACAGCCTGCCACCGCGCCAGGCCATCGAGACGGCGTTGCGGCAATCGGCACGCATGCAGTGTGAAGAGGGGCATCCCAAAGGCTGCATGGTAGCCCTGGGCGTGATGAGCGCGCCCTCCCCCGAGAACGCACAAGTCACCCATGGGCTGACCCATTCGCGAGAGCGCACACGGGCGGGCATCGTGCATTGTGTCGAGCGCGGCATCCGGGCGGGCCAGTTACCGGCCGAGACCAACGCCCGTGCCATGGCCACGGTCTACGACAGTTTTCTGCAAGGCGTGTCGATCCTGGCCCGGGATGGCGTCGACGCTGATGCCATCGATACTGCCATTGGCCAATTGATGCTGACCTGGGACTTATCCGCCGCTACAGCGCCGCCCATTCGGCGCGATGCTCCAGCAGAAAATCCACAAACGCCCGCACCCGATGGGGCACATAGCGGCCATGGGGATACAGCAAGGTAAACGGCCGTGAGCGACCACCGTAAGGCTGCAACACTTCCACCAGGCTGCCGTTGGCCAACTCCTCCTCGACGATGAACTTGTAGGTCTGGAATAACCCCGCGCCGTGCTTGGCCAGGGTTACGCCACCCAGCACGTCGTCAGAGCAGCTGTAGCCTGCTTCCCCGGCAAACTCCCGCTCCTTGCCGTCCACCTGGAACAGCCAGGAAATGCGCCGCCCGTTGCTCGGCAATTCGTACTGGATGCACTCATGGTTCGGCAAATCCTCCAGGGCCTGGGGCGTGCCGGCACGCTTCAGGTACGCCGGCGTCGCGACCACCACCAGCCTGGCGTCTTCCAGCAACCGCGCAATCAGCGTCGAGTCCGGCTGGGCCCGCACGCGAATGGCCAGGTCATAACCTTCGGCGACGAAATCGATGTTGCGGTTGCTGATGTGGATATCCACGCTGACTTGCGGGTACAGCGCACGGAATTTCGGCAGCAGCGGCAGGATCCGGTGATGGCCGTAGGTGGTCGGGATGCTGATGCGCAACAGCCCGGACGGCACCGATTGCGCGCCCATCATTTCCTGCTGGGCTTCCACCAGTTGCGTCAGCGCCTGGCGGCATTGCTCGAAAAATGTCCGGCCGCCATCGGTCAGGCGGATGCTGCGGGTGGTGCGCACAAACAGCCGGGAGCCCAGGCGCTCTTCCAACCGCGAGATGCTGCGGCTCACCGCCGCCGGGGTCACGCCTGCCACCTGGGCGGCGGCGGTAAAGCTGCTGGCCTCGGCGGCCAGGCAGAACAGCTCGATGCTGCCCAGCTGCAAATCTTCGAAATGGCGTTTCATGATGGATTACACCGGGTAGGTCTTTAAGGACTCGCTCACTGCTTCGAAAAACTAAAACAACAACCGCGAAAAATCACAACACTGCACCGCCAACTGCGCCACATTCTGGTTCAAGCCAAACTGCCGATCCCCGCGATGCAACGCTACATACCCGACCCTCGGTAGCGCCGGTTCCGTCACCAGCGCGCGCAGCTCCCCGCGCTCGATCAAATGCGACAAACACCCCTTGGGCAAATAACTCACCCCCACCCCCGACAGCGCCAGCCCGACCTGCACCAACAGGTTATGACTGGTCAACTTGCGCGGCATCTGCACAGCATGCGCTGCTAACCAGCGCTCATAAATCAGCCCCGTCCCCGAGTGCGAACCCTGGGTCAACACCGTATACCCGGCCAATGCCTCAAGCCCCACCGGATCAGCCTCGCTGACCAACCCCGGTGCGCACATCCAGGCATTTTCCACACTGCCCAGCGGCGTACTCAGGAAGCGCGAATCACTGTAGGCATCAGGCACGATCACCAGGTCCAGCTCATCACTCTCCAGCTTGCGAAACAGCTCACTGCTCAACTCCACCGACGGCTCGATCTGCACCTTGGGATAGGCCTCGCGCAACGCCTCCACCAGCGCCGGCAACCAGGTGAAAGCCGTCAATTCCGTCACCCCCAGGCGAAACCTGCGCACCAGCACTTCACGGGTGCTGACCCGCTCCAGCATGTAGTCACGACGCTCCAGCAGGTCCTTGGCGTAGTCGAGCAACTCGGCGCCCTTTTCCGTCAACCGCGCATTGCGTTTGCTGCGGTCGAAAATCTCCACATCGAAGGTTTCTTCCAACTCCTGAATGCGCTTGGAAATCGCCGACTGCGACATGTTCAGCTTGTTCGCCGCCGCCTCGAAACTGCCCAGCTCGGCAATCCAGTACAACGCGTCGATTTGCTTGAACGTGATCATCGGCTATCTCCCATGAGAAAAAGCGATCCTATCAGATAATAAAATATCGCTAAAACTGTATGTTCATCACTCCTAAGATCTAGCCACAGACCCATAAGATCAATCGGAGTTACAGCCATGTCCTTGCCCGGTTCCCGCATCCTCCCCAACCCGCCGCTGGCTTCTGCCGAAGTGCTCGAAGCCTTCACTCACGTGGTCACCCCGCACATCAGCGACAACCTCGGCCGGCACATCGGCGCCCGTGGGCTGAACCGCTACAACCGCACCGGCAAGCTGGTGGGCACCGCGCTCACGGTGAAAACCCGCCCCGGCGACAACCTGCTGATCTACAAGGCCTTGAGCATGCTGGAGCCCGGCCACGTGCTGGTGGTGGACGCCCAGGGCGACACCAACAACGCGGTGATCGGCGAACTGGTCAAGCTCTACGCCCAGCAACGCGGCTGCGTGGGGTTTGTGATTGACGGGGCGATTCGCGATGTCGCGAGCTTCGAAGACACCCCTTGCTACGCCCGCAGCGTGGTGCATTGCGGCCCCTACAAGACCGGCCCGGGCGAGGTGAATGTGCCGGTGTCCATCGGCGGCATGCTGATCAACCCGGGGGATGTGCTGGTGGGTGACGAAGATGGCCTGGTCGCCTTCTCCCAGGCCGACGCCGCCGAAGTGCTGCGCAAGGCCGCGCAACACGCGGCCCATGAAGAGCAAGTCAAAGCCGAAATCGCCAGCGGTGCAGTGCGCCAGAGCTGGATCGACAAGGTGTTGCAACAGGCCGGCCTGGCAGGCTGAGGGGAGTCATCATGAGCACTGCCTTTCTGTCCGACCGGGTGCTGGGCATCGCGCCCTCCCCGAGCATCGCCGCCAACGCACTGGTCAGCGAACTGCGCGCCCAGGGCCGGGACATCGTCAACTTCACCGTGGGCGAGCCGGACTTCGATACACCCGCGCATATCCTCGAGGCGGCCAGCGCCGCGATGCACGGTGGCGACACCCACTACACCGCCACCAGCGGCACCCTCGCCCTGCGCCAGGCGATCTGCCTCAAGCTCAAGCGCGATAACCAGCTGGACTATGGGCTGGACGAAGTGATCGCCGGGTGCGGTGGCAAGCACATCATTTATCACGCCCTGGCGGCGACCCTGAATCGCGGCGACGAAGTCATCGTGCACACGCCGTATTGGGTGTCGTACCCGGACATCGCACGGCTGAATGACGCGACGCCGGTGATCATTCCCGGCGACGAGTCACTGGGGTTCAAACTGTCGCCCCAGGCCCTGGAACAAGCGATCACCCCGCGCAGCAAATGGGTGATCCTCAACAGCCCGAACAACCCCAGCGGCGCGGTGTACAACGAGGCCGAACTGCTGGCCCTGGCCGCGGTGCTGCGGCGCCATCCCCATGTGCTGATCATGGCGGACGAGATCTACGAGCACTTCGTCTACGACGATGCCCGCCACGTTTCCCTGACCCGACTCGCACCGGACCTGAAGCCGCGCACGCTGATCGTCAACGGCGCCTCCAAGGGCTACGCCATGACCGGCTGGCGCCTGGGTTTCGGTGCCGGCCCGGCCTGGCTGATCGCGGCCATTGCCAAGCTGCTTTCGCAAACCACCACCTGCCCCAGTTCCCTCAGCCAGGCTGCCGCAGTTGCCGCCTTCGCTGGCGACCAGGCGCCCATCGCAGGGATGCGCGAGGTGTACCAGCAACGCCGCGAACGCATGCTGGGCCTGCTCGAAGACATTCCCGGCGTGAGCTTCACGCCACCGGATGGCGCGTTCTACGTGTTCGCCAACGTCGCCGGGCTGATGGGCAAGACCACCGCCCACGGCGAGCGGATCGACAGTGACACCCAGCTGGCCGAACACCTGCTGCGGGAACACGGCCTGGCCACCGTAAGCGGCGCGGCGTACGGCATGTCGCCGTATATCCGCCTGTCTTTCGCCAGCTCGCTTGACGTAATTGAAGAAGGTTGCCGTCGCCTGAATGAAGCGTGCCATCGATTGCGCTGACGGTTTCCGCCCCACCCGGCGGCCAGGGATGGCCGCTCATTGACTGCCTAGAACAACACTCATAATCATTGATATAAATGAGGCATTCCCATGCACAAGCCCCGCATCGCGCTGGTCTGGCAAATCCTGATCGGCTTGCTCGCCGGCATCGCCATCGGCGCCCTGCTGCACCGTTTTCCCGAATCCCGGCCGTGGCTGGTGGACAACCTGCTGCAACCGGCGGGCGATATCTTTATCAAGCTGATGAAGATGATCGTCGTGCCCATCGTGTTTGCCTGCATGGTGGTGGGCATTGCCGGGCACGGTGACGGTAAATCCCTGGGACGCATCGGGGTCAAGTCCCTGGGCTATTTCTTCTGCATCACCACCCTGGCGATCATCGTCGGGCTGGTGATGGGCAACCTGCTCCAGCCGGGTGCCGGTACCGAACTGGCCAGCCTGCAAGCGAGTGCCGTGACCTTGCCCACCAGCAGCGCCGGCGGCGGCCACAGCCTGGGGCAGATCATTGTCGGGATCATTCCGGACAACGTCATCAACGCCATGGCCCAGGGCAGCCTGCTGTCGGTGCTGTTCTTCGCGGTGATGTTTGGCCTCGGGGTTTCGCGCTTGCCCGCCGAGCGCAAAGACCCGGTGATTGCCCTGCTGCGCGGGGTGTCGGAGGCGATGTTCAAGGTCACGTCGATGATCATGGCCTATTCGCCCATCGGCGTGTTCGGGATGATCGCAGTGACCGTGGCCAACTTCGGTTTCAGCTCGCTGTTGCCGTTGGCCAAGCTGATCCTGGTCAGCTACGTGTCGATTGCTTTCTTCGTGCTGGTGGTGCTCAACCTGGTGGCGCGGCTGTGGGGGATCAACCTGTTTGCGTTGATGCGACATATCAAGGATGAACTGATCCTGGCGTTCTCCACCGCCAGTTCGGCGGCGGTGATGCCGCAACTGATGAAGAAACTCGAAACCTACGGCGTGCCGCCTTCACTGGTGAGCTTTGTGGTGCCGGTGGGGTATTCGTTCAACCTGGACGGTGCGTCGCTGTTCCTGGGGATCGGCACGCTGTTTGTGGCGCAGCTGTATGGCATCGACCTGAGCCTGGGCGACCAGGCCCTGCTGGTGGTGACCATGGTGCTGACATCCAAGGGCGCGGCCGGGGTGCCGGGGTTCATGTTCGTGATTCTGTCGGCGACCCTGGCGAGTGCGGGCTTGCCGTTGGAGGGCATCGCCTTCATCGCCGGGGTGTATCGCCTGATGGAAATGCCGACCACCGCGTTGAACGTGCTGGGCAATGCCCTGGCACCGCTGGTGATTGCCAAGTGGGAACGCCGTGAAGGCACCGCTGAAACCTGTGGCGAGGGAGCTTGCTCCCGCTGGGCCGCGAAGCGGCCCCAATAAGCATCCCGCATTCTTTCAGGTAGAACGTGGGCGCAGGTTCTGGGGCTGCTGCGCAGCCCAGCGGGAGCAAGCTCCCTCGCCACAAGGGTGGGTGTGGTGGGTCAGTCGAGGTCCGACGCCTCATGCCGCTCGCGCAGTTGCTCTGACGGCTCGCCCGACACACGGTTGACCCGGCGCCCACGCTGCACCGCCGGCCGCGCTTCGATGGCATTGGCCCAGCGCACGACGTGCTTGTAATCCTGCACCGAGAGAAACTCCCCCGCCTCATACAAGCGGCCTTTCACCAGGCCGCCGTACCACGGCCAGATCGCCATGTCGGCGATGGTGTACTCATCCCCGGCAATGTATTCGTGCTCGGCCAATTGCTTGTCCAGTACGTCCAGTTGGCGCTTGGTTTCCATGGCGAAGCGGTCGATGGCATATTCGATCTTGGTCGGCGCGTAGGCATAGAAATGCCCGAAACCACCGCCCAGGTACGGCGCGCTGCCCATCTGCCAGAACAACCACGACAGGCATTCGGCACGGGCCGCCGGTTCGGTGGGCAGGAACGCGCCGAACTTCTCGGCCAGGTACTGCAGGATCGCACCCGACTCGAACACCCGAATCGGCTTGGGCCCGCTGCGGTCCAGCAGCGCGGGAATCTTCGAGTTCGGATTGACCCCGACGAAACCGCTGCCGAACTGGTCGCCGTCACCGATCCTGATCAACCACGCATCGTATTCCGCCCCCTGGTGACCCAGGGCCAGCAGCTCTTCCAGCAGGATCGTGACCTTCTGGCCATTGGGCGTTGCCAACGAATACAGCTGCAACGGATGACGGCCTACCGGCAATTCCTTGTCGTGGGTCGCGCCGGCAATGGGCCGGTTGATGCTGGCGAAGGTGCCGCCGTTTTGGGTCTTCCAGGTCCAGACTTTTGGCGGTACGTAATCAGTCATGCCACTACTCCTTGGATTCAATGTTCACAACAACTAACGGCAGGAGCGAGCTTGCTCGCGAAAAACTCGAGGGCGCCGTGTTCTTTCAGGATGCCCGCGGTGTGGTCGACGACCTTCGCGAGCACGCTCGCTCCTACAGGTTCTTTTGGGCCAGTTGGGCCATATTCCAACCGCCACCCAATGCCTTGATCAGCCCTACGTTGGCGCTTAACTGTTGAGTCTGCAGATCCAGCACCGTGCGCTGTGCCTGCAACGACGCTACCTGCGCCGTCACCACGTCCAGGTACGCCGCGCCACCCTGGCGATAGCGTGCCAGGGACAAGTCCTCGGCGTACTGCGCGGCTGCCGCCGCATCGCGCTGGTCAACCAGGGCGGTGTCGAGCCCGGAGATGATCGACAGGTTGTTCTCCACCTGCTCGAACGCGGTCAACACTACACCACGATACTTGGCTGCGGCTTCATCTGTTGCCGCCTTGGCACTGTCCACCCCGGCCTGGCGCGCGCCGCCGTCAAAAATCGTCCCCACCAGCGACGGGCCGATGGCCCAGAAAATGTTGGGCGCGCTCAACAAGTGCGCGAACTCATCACTCTGGAAACCTCCCTGGGCACTCAGGGTAAGGGCCGGGAACCAGGCGGCTTTCGCCACCCCTATGCGCGCATTGGCCGAGGCAATCCGACGCTCGGCAGCGGCGATGTCCGGCCGACGCTGCAACAGCGTAGACGGTACACCGGTGGGCACGCCGGGCAAGGCGATATCCGCGACGCTTGGGGCAATCGCGTAGGTCGATGCGGACTCACCCAGCATCGCCGCTATCGAGTGTTCAAGCACTGCACGCTGCACCAAATTCTGGCTCAGCTGCGACTTGACCGTCGACAGTTGGGTACGCGCCCGCGCCACGTCCAGCCCGGAGACGATACCGCCGCCGTGCAAGCCTTCGGTCAGGCTCAGGGCCTTGGCATAGGCATCGCTGGTTTCCTGCAGCAACTGGTCTTGCCGGTCAATGCCACGCAGGCGGATGTAGCTGTCGGCCAATTGCGCCTGCAAGCTCAGACGCACCGAAGCCAGGTCGGCCTTGGCGGCCTGGGCGTCGCTGGTGCCGGCGGCAACGGTGTCGCGCACACGGCCCCAGAGGTCGACTTCATAGTCCAGCTCTACCCCCACTGTCCCGGAATCGTAAACATTCGGCGGGCTGGCCGAGCGCAGTGGCCGGGTGTCCGACTGGCGAATGCGCTGGGCATTGCTGGAACCGATCAGCTTTGGAAACAGCCCGGATTGCGCCTGGGCCAAAAACGCCTGGGCCTGGGAATAGTGAGCCAGTGCCGCGCTCAAGTCCGGGTTGCTTTGCAGCAACTGCTGCTCCATCGCATCCAGTTGCGGGTCCTTGTAGATGTGCCACCAACCGTCGCGACTCGCCTGGTCGTTCGGCGTGCCGACGGTCCAAGGTCCCTGGGTATGGAACTGCGCGGCGATGGGTACCTCCGGCACGTCCAGCGGCGGCGCAAGATGGCAGGCGCCCAGGCCCAGGGTCGCGACCAATACCAGGCAAGTGCGCTTAGCCATGGGGTTTGGCCTCCACGGGATTGGCGGCCAGTTGCACCGAATCGTCGTCGGCCAGGCCGTCGGGCGGGGTGTCGATCACGCGGTCGGTGGCGACCAGGCCGCTGCCGATTTCCACGCTGTCACCGAAGTCCCGGGCGATGGTCACGGTCTTGAAGTGCACATGATTATTCGCGTCGAGGGTGGCCACGCGCATGCCCTTGTCATCGAACACCAGGGCGCTGGCAGGCAGGCGCAGCACGTCGGTCTGCACCGGCAAGGTGAACTGCACGCTGGTGTAGCCGCCCGGCAACAGGCGGCTGCCGGGGTTCTCCACCAACAGTTGCACCAGGGTGCTGCCGGACGCGGCGTTCACCGCATCGGCAGTGGCGATCACCTTGGCGTTGAAGGTTTCACCGCGATACTCCGGCACGCTCAGACGCGCCACGGTGCCCACCTGGATCTGCGGCGCCGACGACTGCGGCACCTGCACATACACCCGCAGGCGGCTGACGTCAGAGACCGCGAACAGCTCTTTGCCAGTGGCACCACCGGCACTGATCAACGCCCCCACATCGGTGGAGCGTGCAGTGACCACGCCGGCGAACGGCGCAGTCAAACGCTGGAAGCCCTTGGTGGCAACCAACTGGTCGACGTTGGCCCTGGCCGCGACCACTTTGGCCTGCTTGGCAGTCAGGTCGCCGGTGCGCTCATCCACGTCCTGGCGCGACACCGAGTCCGACGAAAGCATTGCCTGCCAGCGCTTGGCGGTGGTCTGTGCCAGCGACTCGTCGGCCTGGGCCGAAGCCAGCACGGCCTTGGCTTGCAGCAGTTGCTGATCGAGCTCCGGCGTGTCGATTTCGGCCAGCAGTTGCCCGGCCTTCACGTGGTCGCCGATGTCGACGTTCCAGGTCTTGAGGTAACCATTGACCCGGGCAAAGATCGACGCCCGGGAGTACGCCTCAAGGCGCCCCGGCAGGTTCAGGATCGGACCCTGGGGCTGCACGCTCGGGGTGATCAGGATCACGCTGGGCAACGCCTGGGCATCGGTCCAGGTTTTCAGGTCATGGGATTCGCTGGCGCGCACGCCGATGCCGAATACCACCACGGCAACCAGGACCACCAGCCCCAGCACCAGCCAGAGCAGACCACGGGATTTACGGCGGGGCGAACCCGGATTGGAAACGGAAGCAGACATGTCAAACCCCTTGAGTGGCGGTGGTCGCAAGCGTGGCGTGCTGACGCCGCCCGTGCACAAGACTGAAAATCAGCGGAACCAGGAACAACGTGGCAATGGTGGCGAAGGCCAGCCCGCCGATGACCGCACGGCCCAGCGGGGCGTTCTGTTCGCCGCCCTCCCCCAGGCTCAGCGCCATCGGCGCCATGCCGATGATCATCGAAATCGCGGTCATCAATACCGGGCGCAGACGGGTAAAGCCGGCTTCAAGCGCCGCCTGCACCGCATCCCCGTGCACGGCCAGGCGTTCGCGGCAGAAGCTCACCACGAGGATGGCGTTGGCGGTGGCCACGCCCATGCACATGATCGCCCCGGTCAGCGCCGGTACCGACAGCGGCGTGTGGGTGATGAACAGCATCCACACGATGCCCGCGAGCGCCGCCGGCAAGGCGGTGATGATCACGAACGGGTCAGCCCACGACTGGAAGTTGACCACGATCAGCAGGTAGATCAGCACCACCGCGCCAAGCAGGCCAAACAGCAAGCCACTGAAGGCCGCGTTCATGGTTTGCACCTGGCCCTGCAACAGCACCTTGGAGCCGGTGGGCACTTCGCTGGCGTGGGCGGCGATGATCTTCTGGATGTCGGCGGCAACGGCACCGAGGTCGCGGCCCTGGATTGCGGTCAACACCTCGACCACCGGCTGGATGTCCGACTGGGTCACCACCGAGTTCGCGTGGCTGCGTTCGATGGACGCCAGGCCGCCGAGGGTCTGGTCTTGCGCCGAACCGGGGCTGCCGCTCAACGGCAGGTTATGCAGGGCGGCCAGGGTGTCGAGGCCGTACTGCGGGGTTTGCATCACAATCGGATAAGACACGCCGTTGGCCGGGTTGAGCCAGAACGTCGGCGCCACCTGGCTGGAACCCGCCAGGTTGACCACCAGGCTGTTGGTCACATCGCGCTCGTTCAGGCCCACCAGTTGGGCCTGGGTACGGTCCACATCGATCTTGAACGTGGGCAGTTGCCGCGACTGCTGGATACGCGCATCCACCACACCCGGCACCCGCCGGATTTCCCGCAGCAACGTGCTGGCGTAGGTGAAGTTGGCGGGCAGGTTATTGCCGCTGACTTGCACATCCACCGGCGCCGAAGAACCGAAGTTGAGGATCTGCCCGACGATGTCCGAAGCCGGGAACGAGAACACCGCATTCGGGAATTCACGGGGCAGCCGCTCCCGCAGTTCGCGCATGTATTCGGCGGTGGGACGATGGCCCTCTTTCAGGCTGATCTGGATGTCGCTGTCCTGTGAACCCACGGTGCCGGTGTTGTTGTAGGCCACGTTGATCCCGCTGATGGCCAGGCCGATATTGTCGACGATGGCCGCCAGCTCCCGGGGCTCGATCACGTTATGAATGGTGTTCTCGATCTGCGAGACCAGCCGCGCATTGCTCTCGACCCGCGTGCCGATCGGTGCACGCACATGCAACAGGATCTGCCCGGAGTCGACGTCGGGGAAGAAGTTGCGACCCAGGAATGGCACCAGCGCAAACGACACGGCGACGAACGCCAGCATCGCGATCACCGCGATACGACGGTGGTGCAAGGCACTCTCCAATGCCCCGTGGTAAACCCCGCGAAACGCCTCGAACTGGCGCTCGAACCCGCGCTGGAATTTCACCAGCGGGTTGCTCGACGGCACCACCACCGGCGTACCGTCCGCATGATGTTCGTGAGGCTTGAGCAGGTAATTGGCGAGGGTCGGCACCAGGGTTCGCGAGAGGATGAACGAGGCGATCATCGCGAAGATCACCGCTTCGGCCATCGGCACAAACAGGAAGCGCGCCACGCCTTCCAGGAAAAACATCGGCACAAACACGATGCAGATACACAGCAGCGACACGAACGCCGGCGTGACGATCTGCGCCGCGCCGTCGAGGATCGCCGTCTCCACCGGCTTGCCCTGTTCCAGGTGCCAGTTGATGTTTTCGATGGTCACCGTAGCGTCATCCACCAGGATCCCCACGGCCAATGCCAGGCCGCCGAGGGTCATGATGTTGAGGGTTTCGCCGAGCGCCGACAGCGTGGCAATCGACGACAGGATGGCCAATGGGATCGACGTGGCGATGATCACCGTGGAGCGCCAACTGCCGAGGAACAACAGGATCATCAGGCTGGTCAACGCGGCGGCAATGATCCCTTCCCGGGCGACGCCGCTGATGGCCGAGCGCACGAACAGCGACTGGTCGCCGATCAGGTCGATATTCAGGTTGGGCGGCAAGGCGCCTTTGTTGTCGGCCAGTTTGTCCTTGATCCCGGCGATCACCCCGAGGGTCGAGGCCGAACCGGTCTTGAGCACCGGCAGCAGCACGGAGCGGTTGCCGTTGACGTGCACGATGTTGGTCTGCGGCGGGTTGCCGTCACGCACCGTGGCCACGTCACGAATCAACACGGTGGTGCCGTCGGCGGTCTTGATCGGCAGGTTTTCCAGGTCGTGGAAGTCCGTCGGCGAGTTGTTCAGTTGCAGGTTGAACTCGTAGCTGCCGATCTTTTGCGTGCCCACCGGGGTGATCAGGTTCTGCGTGGCCAGGGCAGTGGCCACGTCCTGCGCCGAGAGACCACGGGCCTGCATGCGTGCGGAGTCGAGGTCGATCTGCACCTGGCGGGTCTTGCCGCCGAAGGGGTATGGCAGTGCGGCACCGGGCACCGTGGTCAGCATCAGGCGCACGGTGTTGAGGCCCAGGTCACCGAGTTTCTGTTCGCTGAGGCCTTTGCCGGACAACGCCAACTGCACGATCGGCACTGTCGAGGCGCTGTAGTTGAGGATCAGCGGCGGCGTGGTGCCCGGCGGCAGTTGACGCAGGATGGCCTGGGACACCGAAGTCATCTGCGCGTTGGCCGTACTGATGTTGACTCCCGGCTGGAAGAACACCTTGACGATTCCGTAGCCGTTCAGCGATTGCGCCTCGATATGGCGGATGTCGTTGACCGTGGTGGTCAGCACCCGCTCGAACGGCGAGGTGATGCGGCCGGCCATCTGGTCCGGCGGCAAGCCGGTGTACTGCCAGATCACGGCAATCACGGGGATGCGAATTTCGGGGAAGATGTCGGTCGGTGTACGCCAGGCCGCGAGCGGGCCCACAATCAGAATGAAAATAGCCAATACCAGGAAGGTATAGGGGCGCCGCAATGCGATGCGCACGAGGTTGAGCATAGATGTGATCCAGACAGGAAGTTGATGACTGAAGGAGGTACCGAACAGCGCTTCCCTCCTGCCCCGCCCGTCTGTGTTCCGGGCCAACTGCACTGACATCCGGTCAAAATAGAGGCATATGCCACGATATAGCGTTTAGTGGCATACGCAACTAATTTGTTGCAGCATGTGTCAATATTCATCTTGCCGGATTAACGTTCGGTTAACCCTTGATCTGTAGCGAGTGATCAGCCTGTGAAATGCGCACCGCCTGTCCTGAATAGCCCGAGCACCTGTTCCAACGGAGCCGTGCGGCGCGCGTCCCGTCGTATGGCGCAGATCTATGACGAGGCGTTTGCGCCGTTTGGTCTGAAGGCCACCCAGTATTCGCTGATGAACCACATCGCCAATGGGGACGCTCCGAAGATGCGCGACCTGGCGCAGTCGTTGGTGATGGATTTGTCGGCCTTGGGGCATACGCTCAAGCCGCTGGTGCGGGATGGGCTGGTGGTGTTGCGGGTGGATGAGTTGGACCGTCGCAGCCGGCGGGTGCTGTTGACCGACGCGGGGCAGCGTAAATACGAAGAGGCGCGGGTGGTGTCCAGGCAGATGGCGGTCCGGTTTGATGAGGTGTTTGGGGCTGAGGCGGCTTGCGAGTTGCGTAAGGCCATGGACTTTATTGCGTCTGATGAGTTTGCTCGGGCGTTGTTGGGTTAGGGGGTATATCGGTTATTTAGGTAATGGCTGATATTGGTTCCGCTCTTGCCGGCATTACTCCGCGGGCCGCCCAAGATCAAAATCAAGAGCGGGCACAGTCAAATGTGGGAGCGGGCTTGCTCGCGAAGGTCGTCAACGATGACGCTGGCATCCTGATTCAACGCGGCGTTCTCGGTTTTTTCGCGAGCAAGCCCGCTCCCACATAAAGCAGCTCTGCTGTTGACCTGCGGGCCCCGTTAACCATGATGGCCGCTGTAAAGATAGCCTGAACAGGTTCACAGGGTATCCCGACTAACGCGATACGCCAGACCGCCCCTGTGTTTTTCCCAACGTCGTGAAAGACACTTGCCTGAGACTCAGCATGAACGAAACACTCGAAGACATTCTGACCAAAGACCTGGCCGTGATTTTCTGCGGCATAAACCCGGGGCTGAAGGCCGCCACCACCGGGCATCACTTCATGGGCAGGAGCAATCGGTTCTGGCGCACGCTGCACCTGGCCGGGTTTACGCCCCATGAAGTGCAGCCGGAGAACGACCTCACGATCCTGCAATACCAATGCGGGCTGACCACGGTGGTGGAGCGGCCTACGGCCCGGGCGGACCAGTTGTCGGCGGATGAATTCAGGGCGGCGGCGGCGGGTTTTGAACGCAAGATCGCACGTTATGCGCCACGGTATGTGGCGTTTCTGGGAAAGGCCGCCTATAGCGCGTTGAGCGGGCAGAAGCAGATTGCCTGGGGACTTCAACCGCACACCTTGGGGTGTGCGGCGGTGTGGGTTCTGCCCAATCCCAGCGGCAGGAACCTTGGGTTTACGCTCGACCAATTGGTGCAGGCGTACCAGCAATTAAGGCTGGCGACACTCAGTCCCGATTAGAACTCAACTTCTCCCACAAAAACCTGTAGACCAGCGCACTCATATGCGCAGCCTGCGCATTGTCTGCCGCCCCGCCGTGCCCACCTTCGATATTTTCGTAGTACGTCACGTCCTTGCCGGCCTCGATCATCTTCGCCGCCAGTTTGCGGGCGTGGGCTGGATGCACCCGGTCATCGCGGGTCGAGGTCAGGAAAAACACCGGTGGGTAGGCCTTCGCCGGATCGAACAGGTGGTATGGAGAAAACGTCTGGATGTACGCCCACTCTTCAGGTACGTCCGGGTTGCCGTATTCCCCCATCCACGACGCCCCGGCCAACAGGAGGTGATAGCGCTGCATGTCGAGCAAGGGCACCTGGGAGACGATTGCACCGAACAGTTCCGGGTATTGAGTAAGCATATTGCCGACCAACAGACCACCGTTGCTGCCACCCTCCGCGCCCAGGTGTCGGGGCGAAGTAATCCCACGGTCGATCAGGTCACGGGCCACTGCGGCAAAATCTTCGTAGGCGCGCGGACGGTTCTGCTTGAGTGCGGCCTGGTGCCAGCGCGGGCCGTATTCACCGCCACCGCGAATGTTGGCAACCACGTACACCCCGCCCTTCGAAAGCCAGGCGCGGCCTGCCTTACCGGAGTAATACGGGGTCAGGGAGTATTCAAAGCCGCCGTAACCATAGAGCAAGGTCGGCGCCGTGCCGTTGCGCGGCAGGTCTTTGCCGAGCACCAGGAAATACGGCACACGAGTGCCATCCCTGGAGACCGCAAAGTGCTGCTCGATCACGTGCTGGCTGGAATCGAAAAAGGCCGGCAGGGTTTTCAGTACCTCGGGCGGATGACCGATCTCGGCCAGCGACAAGGTGGTCGGCGTCAGGTAGTCAGTGGTCACCAGCCAGACGGCATCACTGTCGTCGCTGTCCACTGCGCTGGCACCCACCGTCCCCATGCTCGGCGCCCCGGTGAACGGGCTGTGCTGCCAGCCGTTCGCGCCGGGAGTGAGGACGCTGAGGCGGTTCTTGACGTGATCCAGTACGTTCAGCACCAGGTGATTCAGCGTCCAGAAAAACCCTGCCAGCGAGGTGCTGTCCGTAGGGGTGAACAGCACCTCGAAATCCCGCTGGCCTGCCATGAAGCGATCAAACCGGATCGCCAGCAACGAGCCGGCCACGAACACCTCATCGAGCGTCCAGTCCTCCCGCAGTTCCAGCAGCAGCCAGTCTTTGTACACCGACTTTTCCGCCGAGTTCGGCGCGTCGATTTTGCTTAACTGGTTGTCGCTGCCCCGCAGGTACAGCTCGTTGTTGTAGAACGCCAGCGTGCGGCTGACGAAGTCACGCTCGTAGCCGGGCGTGTCGTCGTGCATCGCCGCGATGTACATATCATCCAGCGCGCCTTCATAGACAAGACTGGCGGCACTCAGCGGTGTACCGCGCTGCCACTGCTTGACGATGCGCGGGTAACCGGAACGGGTCATCGACCCTTCACCAAAATCGGTATAGACATAGACGTTGTCACGGTCGATCCAGCCCAGGCCGCCCTTGGACTCGGGCAACTGGAAGCCGTCTTCGACCCAGGTCTTGCTGGCCAGATCAAACTCGCGGGTGACATTCGCATCGGCGCCGCCACGGGACAGCGCCAGCAGGCAGCGCTGGTAGTCCGGGCGCAAGAAATCAGCACCGTGCCACACCCAGTTTTCGCCTTCGGCGGCGTTCAGTGCGTCAAGGTCCAGCAACGTTTCCCAGGCAGGCTGGGGCTTGCGGTACTCCGCCAGCGTGGTGCGACGCCACAGGCCCCGCGGGTGGGCGGCGTCCATCCAGAAGTTGTAGTAATAGGCGCCGACCTTATCGACGTAGGGGATGTTGCTGTCCGAGTCCAGTATCTCCAGCACATCGGCCTTGATCTGCTTGAAGCTGTCGGAGCGGGCGAGCCGGTCTTCGGTCCTGAGGTTCTGGGCGCGTACCCAGTCCAGTGAACGCGTGCCGTCGACGTCTTCAAGCCATTGGTAGGGATCGTTGGACGTTTCGGGAAGTTTTGACATGTTCGAATCCTGTCGAAAAGCAGAAATGGATAGCGTGCCCGACTTTGAGCCTTTTTGAGTGATAAAAAAAGCAAGAAACCGGGTGTGCCAGCCGATCTGATCGGCGATACATGGCGGAGGTACCGCAGGCTGCTACGGCAGGAGGACAGGCGATGGCTGACAAAAACGTGTGGATGCTGATGGGCGCAGACGCAAGCCCCTTCCCAAGCCTCGAGCCGGGAACGCTGGGCGGTCACCGTCGCGGCAAGCGCTATGGAAAGCTCGACTGTCGTGCGGCGCTGGGAGCCATTGCGCGTGGCGGCTACGTGAAAAATCGCGTGTTTTTTCTCGATGAAGCGACGGCTGTCGCCGCGGGATTTCGTCCTTGTGCGGTGTGCATGCCTGCCGAATATCGCCTGTTTCGAGGGCACGCCTGAATCGAGTGTCCGGGACAAATTCCAGGCAAAAAAAAGCCTGCATCGCTGCAGGCTTTTTTACTATCTGGCTCCACGACCTGGACTCGAACCAGGGACCCAATGATTAACAGTCATTTGCTCTACCAACTGAGCTATCGCGGAATGCGCCGTATGTTACTGATTGAAAAGGAGAAGTCAAGCATTCAGTGAGATTTTTGCTTCACCCCAGGTGCGCCGCGCTGGAAAATCACCACGCCACTTCCTGTCACGACGCTGTCATACGTCAACGCCAACATCCGCAGATACCCCGCCCCTACCCTCTTCTTGAAGGACGACACATGCACACTCGCTCAGGCCCGCCAGCGGTAAAAACCCTGCTTGCCCGTTTTATCGTTATCGGATGCAGCCTGACGGTGAGCGCGTGTGACAGTGTGACCAGGAGCGCGCCTGTCGCGCCTGCTTCGTTCAAAACCCTGGACGGTGCACCGCCGCTGGTTATCGGCCATCGCGGCCTGCCAGGACTGTACCCGGAAGAAACCCGGGCCTCCTACGAGCATGCAGCCGACGCTGGTGCGGATTCGCTGGAGCTGGACCTGCACATGACCAAGGACTGTGTATTGGTGGCCCGGCACAATCCCTGGTTGAGCGACAACACCAACATCAGCGACGTCGCGAAGACCAATCCCGAAGTTGCACGCCGCAAGCGCACGGTGCCGGGTGTACTGGTTAACGTCAGGTATCCGGCCACTGCAGAAAATGGCCCGGCCCAGTACCTGAGTGATCTGACTGACCCCAACGATCCAAAATCCGTGTTGAAGTCCTTGATCGTGGATGGCGAAGACCATACCAACGACTGGTCAATCAGCGATTTCACCCTGGCCGAACTCAAGCAATGGATCGGCGGCACGACGTACGACGCCCGCGACGAGCGCCCGACCGAACTCAACGGCAAGCTGCCGATCCTGAGTTTCCAGGAAGTGATCGACATCGCGAAAGCCAAAAGCGCCGCCACTGGCCGCGTGATTACCACCTACCCGGAAAGCAAGAACCCGATCTGGAACAATGCCCAGGCCATCGCCAACGGCTGCGGCGCGCCGGGCAGTCATCCGTTCGAAGCGGCGTTTCTCAAGACCCTTGAAGACAACAACCTCAATCGCAAAGACGCGCCGGTGTTCGTGCAGAGCTTCGACCCGAACAGCCTGAAATACCTGCGCTCCATCGGCCTGCAAACCAGGGCGGTTCAACTGGTGGATGGGAACGGGGTGAACTTCAAGACCGGCGAGACCATTTTCATCACCGACAAACCCAACACCTTCGTCAGCGGCCGCCCCTACAGCTGGACCGTCGCCGGCGACCCACGCGCCTTTGGTGCGATGCTGACCCCGGCCGGGCTGGCCGAGGTCAAGACCTATGCCGACGGCATCGGGCCGTGGAAGCCGCAAGCGATGTTGCTGACCACCGCTTCAGCGCAAAACCCCGGCTTGCCCGAGGTCGACACTGTCAAGCCCACCAGCCTGATCAGCGATGCGCACAAGGCCGGCCTGTTCGTGCATATTTTCACCTTCCGCAACGAAGCCAAATACCTGGCCGGCGCCTACAAGGGCAGCCCGGCGGCGGAATACATGGCCTTTTTCCGCGCCGGTGTTGACGGTGTGTTTACGGATTTCACGCCGACTGCCGTTGCGGCCCGAACTGCCTACCTTAAAGAAGTCGCGCGCTAAAAAGTCGTGCGTAAAGATGGCGGCCTTATGGGCCGCCATCCTTCAGTCAAGTTGCTCAATCACCCCTCCTGCCTTGAGCTGCCCCAGCTGCTCTGCCGACAACCCGAGGCGCTCGCCCAGTACCTCATCGGTATGCTGCCCCAACATCGGCGCCGGCCTTACATACTCTACCGGCGTGCCTGACATCTTGATCGGGCTGCCGACCATCTCGAACTGCGGATTCCTGGGGTGCGGGATCTTCACCATCAACCCACGGGCAATCACCTGCGGCTCTTCCAGGGATTGCGCGATGTTGTTGATCGCCCCCACCGGTACTTTCGAGGCGTGAATACTCGCCACCCACTCGTCCGCCGTGCGCCCCAGGAAGTGCGCCGACAACAGTTCGACAATCTCCGCCCGATGCGCAACCCGATCGGCATTGCGCCGAAAGCGCGGGTCTTCCGGCAGGTGCGGCAAACCGATGCTGTGGCACAGCGCTACAAACTGGCTGTCGTTGCCGCAGGCAATAATGAAGTCGCGGTCGGCGGCGCGGAACACCTGGTACGGCACGATGTTGGCGTGGGCGTTGCCGAAACGCTGCGGCACCTTGCCCGAGGCCAGGTAGTTCATGCTCTGGTTGGCCAGGGTTGCCACTTGTACGTCCAGCAGCGCCATGTCGATGTGTTGGCCAACGCCGGTGCGTTCGCGGCTGAGCAGCGCGGCCTGGATCGCGACGGTGGAATACAGGCCGGTCATCAGGTCGGAGAACGCCACGCCGACTTTTTGCGGGCCGCCGCCGGGCAGGTCGTCGCGTTCGCCGGTGATGCTCATCAGGCCGCCGATGCCCTGGATGATGAAGTCGTAGCCGGGTTCTTCGGCGCGCGGGCCGGTCTGGCCGAAGCCGGTGATGGAGCAGTACACCAACCGTGGATTGATCTCGGCCAGGGTCGCGTAATCCAGGCCATAACGCGCCAGGGAACCGGCCTTGTAGTTTTCGATCAGTACGTCGGAGCTGGCCGCCAGGGCCCGCACCAGTTCCTGGCCTTCGCTGGTGGCCAGGTCAATGGCCACGGATAGTTTGCCGCGGTTGGTGGACTGGTAATAAGACGCCTGCCCGGATGACTCGCCGGTGTCGGTCTTCATCCACGGCGGGCCCCAGCCGCGGGTATCGTCGCCACTCTGTGGCCGTTCGATCTTGATCACTTCCGCGCCGAGGTCGGCCAACACCTGGCCACACCAGGGCCCGGCCAATACCCGGCTTAAGTCCAGCACCCGCAAACCTGTCAATGCACCCATTATTCTTGTCCTGTGATGAATCGAAATCAGCCGACTGCCGGCTCTTCATGACGCAGGGAAATCCCCAGCACGGCACGCCGCCGCAGCCAGGGGCTGGGGCGATAACGTGGGTCGTGGGTGAGTTCGCTCATGCGTTGCAAAATCGTGAGGATGCGCCGTGGCCCGAGGGCATCGCCCCAGGCGAGCGGGCCTTGTGGATAACCCAGGCCGAGTTGTACGGCCTGGTCAATGTCGTCGACGCTGGCGATGCGTTGCTGGGCAATGTCGCAGGCCAGGTTGACCACCATCGCCAGGGTGCGCTGGGCAACGAAACCGACGCTGTCGCTGATCACCGTCACGCCTACACCGTCATTGGCGAGCAGCGCGTGGGCGGCGTCGCGGCTGGCGATGGACGTCAGCGGATTTTGCATCAGGGTGCGGTGGCGCGACAGGTTGGTCAGCAGGTCGATGCACAGGGTGCGCGCCGGGTCGGTATGGAAGCGCTCGCTGGCCGAGGTGGCGTCGAGGCCGTAGGGCGCCAGCAGGCACAACGCTTCAGGCGAAGGCTGCGCCGCGCTTTCAAGGTGCGCGCCCAACTCGATCACCAGGGCGCTGAGGCGCTCGTAGTCTTCGGCGTTTTCGGTGGCGATCCATACCGGCGGGAATTGCTTGATGGAAGGCACCGGCTGCGGCTGCGGGCCGTCCACCACCTGGCCATTTTCATAGCGGTAGAAGCCCTGCCCGCTCTTGCGCCCGAAGCGTCCGCCCACCAGCATCTGGCGGGTCAGGGGCGATGGTTTGTAGCGCGGGTCCTGATAGAACTGGTTGTAGATCGACTCCATCACCGGGTGGGAAACGTCGAGCCCGGTGAGGTCCAGCAGTTCCAGCGGCCCCATGCGAAAGCCTGCGCCTTCACGCAGGATACGGTCGATGTCGCCGCGCTCGGCAATGCCTTCATCGAGCATCTTCAAGGCTTCGGTGCCGTACGCACGGCCGGCGTGGTTGACGATGAAACCCGGAGTGTCCTTGGCGCGCACGCCGCGATGGCCGGTACGGGCGACGAAGGCCAACAGGTCATCGCCGACCTTCGGTGCGGTGGCCAGGCCGTCGATTACTTCGACGACGCGCATCAACGGTACCGGGTTGAAAAAGTGCAGCCCGGCGACCCGCTCAGGGTGCCGGCAGCCGGTGGCGATGGCCGTGACCGACAGCGACGAGGTGTTGGTGGCGAGGATGCACGCCGCGCTGACCACACCTTCCAGCTGCTGCAACAGGCCGCGCTTGGCGTCGAGGTTTTCGACAATGGCTTCCACCACCAGGTCGCAGTCGTGCAGCGCCTCAATGGTGGCGGCGACTTGCAGGTTCGCAAGCGCAGCGTCCACCGCTGCCTGGGTGATCTTGCCCTTGGCGGCCAGCTTCGAGAGCGTGGCGCCGAGGTTATCCCGAGCGGTTTGCGCAGCACCGTCGCGGGCATCGAACAAGCGCACCAACACGCCCGCCTGAGCGGCAATCTGTGCAATCCCGGCGCCCATCACGCCGGTGCCTACCAGGCCCATGATCTTGATTGAATCATCCATTGTCATTCCCCCAGGTAGTTCGCGGTGCGTTTTTCGAAGAACGCCGCGGCGCCCTCCTTCTGGTCTGCCGAATCGAACAGCAGTTGAAAGGCCTTGCGCTCCAACACCAGCGCGCTTTCCAGCGGCAGGTCGGCGCCGGCCAGCATCACTTCCTTGATCTGTTCCACCGCCAGTGGCGGCAAGGCGGCGATCTGCGCGGCCAGTTCCAGGGCGCGGGGGATGGTCTGGTCATCGGCCACCACTTCGCTGAGCATGCCCATGGCCAGGGCTTCCGGGGCCTTGACCATGCAGCCGGTCAACGCGATGCGCATGGCCTGGAACTTACCCACGGCGCGTACCAGGCGCTGGGTGCCACCGGCGCCCGGCATCAGGCCCAACTTGACCTCGGGCTGGGCGAAGCGCGCCGATTCCCCGGCGACGATCAGGTCGCAATGCATGGCCAGCTCACAACCGCCGCCCAGGGCAAACCCGTTCACCGCGGCGATCACCGGCTTGGGGCAGCGGCTGATGGCTTCCCACAGGTATTCGGTGTGGCGGCGATACATCTCGATCGGGCTGGCGCTGGCGAATTCCTTGATGTCGGCACCGGCCACGAAGAACTGGTCGCCGCCGGTGAGCACGATGGCGCGCACATCACGGCGTTTGGCCAGGGCACGAAAGTGCTCGGCCAGCTCTTCGCGAACCTGGGCGTTCAAGGCGTTTTTCACTTCGGGACGGTGGATGCGTACCACGGCGACGCCATTGTCCTGGACGTCGAGGTGCACTACGGGTTGGTCGAGGCTGGCCACAAATTCTCCTGCTGCAATGTTCTTGTTAGTTCGGATATCGCAAGTTTCGCTATGCGAAACAACATTCCGTATTTAGCGATAATCATAAGGACCGAGTCGCCGTGATGTAAACGTAAAAACCTGACCCTCCGATAAATCGGGCTATAACTCGTTGTTTAGACGAGTTTTATTAAACAAAAAGACAACGCCACGCAAAGTTGATTAGTTTCGCTGTGCGGAATACAATTTTGTTTTGTTGATTTTCTAAAAAAAGGGGGACTAACATGCGCCGTCGAAACCTGGACCCGAACACACCCGAAACACCTGCCGGCAACCACGCCTTCGAGCACTTGCTGATCGATCCGATGAATGCCGACGAGGAAGAAGACAAGGACCGCCAGTTCGTCACCGCCCTGGCCCGAGGCCTGGAATTGCTGCGCTGCTTCACCCCCAGCGAAAGCGTGCTGGGTAACCAGGAGCTGGCACGCAAGACCGGGCTGCCAAAGCCGACGATTACGCGGATGACCCACACGCTGACCCGCTTGGGCTATCTCAAGCACCTGCCGCAGTCAGGCCGGTATCAGCTGGATGTGGGCGTGATGGCATTCGGTTACGCGATGCTGTCGAACCTGTCGGTGCGGGCCGTGGCCCATCCGCTGATGGAGACGATGGCCAAGTACGCCCAGGCCGCGGTGGCGATGGCCACGCGGGACCGCCTGGACATGGTTTACCTGGACGTGGTCCAGGGTGAAGCCAACATGACCATGCGCCGCCAGGTCGGCACACGGTTGCCGTTGCACTTGAGTTCCGCAGGCCGCGCCTGCCTGGCAGCGATGCCGGAAAACGAGCGGGAATTTATCCTCGACCATATCCGCCAGCGTCATCTGGAGGACTGGCCGGGCATCAGGAAGGGCCTGGAACGTGCCTTCCGGGATTACACCGATTTCGGCTACTGCATGTCGATCGGTGAGTGGCACCGCGATGTAAACGCCATCGCCGTACCGCTGCTGCATGCACAACATGGGCTGCTGACGTTCAACTGTGGCGGACCGAGTTTTCACCTTTCCCGGGAGAAACTCGAGGACGACATCGGGCCCCGTCTCAAGCACATGGTGAACAACATCGAGGCCGCCGCCCGCTAGACAGATCGGTGCAAGGCCTCGGCAGATTGACGACAACAGGCCCGCCGAACGGGCCGCTGAGGAATGCACATGATCCGAGACCCCGAAACGCTTCATCTGTTGCTGGAAACCCTGCAGCAGTTCGTCAACGAGGCGCTGATCCCCCGGGAAAACGAACTGGCCGAGACCGATGACGTCCCGGCGGATATCGTCAGCCAGTTCCGCGAGCTGGGCCTGTTTGGCCTGACCTTGCCTGAAGCCTACGGCGGCCTCGGGCTGACCATGGAAGAAGAGGTCAACGTGGCCTTCGAACTGGGCCGCACCTCGCCGGCATTTCGTTCCTACTTCGGCACCAACAACGGCATCGGCTCCATCGGCATCCTGCTGGACGGCACCGAGGCGCAGAAGCAGCACTACCTGCCAAAACTCGCCAGCGGTGAACTGCTCAGTTCGTTCTGCCTGACCGAGCCGGACTCCGGCTCCGACGCCGCCTCGCTGAAAACCACGGCGGTGCGCGACGGTGACTACTATGTCATCAACGGCACCAAGCGTTTTATCACCAACGCCCCCCACGCCGGGATCTACACGGTGATGGCCCGTACCAACCCGGACATCAAGGGCGCGGGCGGCATCAGTGCATTCATTGTCGAGCGCAACACCCCCGGCCTGTCCCTGGGCAAGCGCGACCACAAGATGGGCCAGAAAGGCGCCCACACGTGCGACGTGATTTTCGACAACGTGCGCGTACCGGCCGACCAACTGATCGGCGGCGTCGAAGGCGTGGGGTTCAAGACGGCGATGAAGGTGCTCGACAAGGGCCGCCTGCACATCGCCGCCGTCAGCGTCGGGGCCGCCGAGCGCATGCTCAACGATGCCCTGAACTACGCCTTGGAGCGCAAGCAGTTCGGCCAGCCGATCGCCGAGTTCCAGCTGATCCAGGCGATGCTCGCCGACAGCAAGGCCGAGATCTACGCCGCCCGCTGCATGGTGGTGGACGCCGCGCGCAAGCGTGACGAAGGCCTGAACATCGGCACCGAAGCGTCCTGCTCGAAAATGTTCGCCACGGAAATGTGCGGCCGCGTGGCCGACCGTTGTGTGCAGATTCACGGCGGTGCCGGGTATGTGAGCGAGTACGCCATCGAGCGGTTCTATCGCGATGTGCGCTTGTTCCGCCTGTATGAAGGCACTACGCAGATCCAGCAATTGGTGATCGCCCGCAACATGATTCGCGAGGCCAAGCACTAAACCCCGGGAACAACACAAAACCCATGTGGGAGCTGGCTTGCCTGCGATGCAGACAACTCGGTCTGGCAGTAACACCGCGGCGATGCCATCGCAGGCAAGCCAGCTCCTACAGTGACCGTGTTCCAACCGCATTACCGCAACACCCATAACTTGTGCCCTAACAACTACAACAAGGTATCGCTATGGAAGTCGCCGCTTCGGCGGGTGCGTTGTCGCCCGCGCAAAACAAACTGTGGATCATCGTATTCATCTTCTGCTTCCTCGGCCTGCTGATCGACGGTGCCGACTTGATGCTGCTGTCCTACAGCCTCAGCAGCCTCAAGGCCGAGTTCGGCCTGACCAGCGTCGAAGCCGGCAGCCTGGGCAGCTTCACCCTGGCCGGGATGGCCATCGGCGGGATTTACGGTGGTTGGGCCTGTGACCGTTTTGGCCGGGTGAAAACCGTGGTCTGGAGCATCGTGCTGTTCTCCGCCGGCACGGCGATCCTGGGCATGACCCACAGCTATTGGCAGTTCGCGAGCACCCGTTTCTTCGCGTCCCTGGGCCTCGGCGCGCTGTATGTCGCGTGCAACACCCTGATGGCCGAATACGTGCCGACCCGCTATCGCACCACCGTGCTCGGCACCTTGCAGGCCGGTTGGTCGGTTGGCTACATCGTCGCCACCCTGCTCGCCGGCTGGATCCTGCCGAACCACGGCTGGCGCTGGTTGTTCTACGTGGCGATCATCCCGGTGATCCTCGCCGTACTGATGCAACGCCTGGTGCCGGAGCCGCAAGCCTGGATCAAGGCCCAGGCCGAACGTGCCCGGGAAAAGGCCGAAGGCATCAAGCGCGTGTCGGCGAAGAAACCCGACGGCATGTTCAAGCTGATCTTCAGCGACCCGAAAGCCAGCCGCATGTTTATCCTCTGGGCACTGACCGCAGGCTTCCTGCAGTTCGGCTACTACGGCGTGAACAACTGGATGCCGTCGTACCTGGAAGGCGAGCTGGGGATGAACTTCAAGTCGATGACCAGCTACATGGTCGGCACCTACGCGGCGATGATTTTCGGCAAGATCCTCGCCGGGCTCGCGGCAGACCGCCTGGGCCGGCGCCTGGTGTTCGCCGTCGGCGCGTTGGGCACGGCGATTTTCCTGCCGGTGATCGTGCTGTTCCAGAGCCCGGACAACATCCTGTGGATGCTGATTGTGTTCGGCTTCCTGTACGGCATCCCCTACGGCGTGAATGCGACCTACATGACCGAAAGCTTCGAAGCGAAATTTCGCGGCTCTGCAGTGGGCGGCGCCTACAACATTGGCCGAATCGGCGCGGCGGTGGCACCGGCAGCCATTGGTTTCCTGGCGTCCCATGGCTCGATTGGCGTGGGATTCCTGGTCATGGGCGGCGCGTACTTTATCTGCGGCGTGATCCCAGCGCTGTTTATCCGCGACAAGCAGTTCGACCCGCAAAAACAATAAGCCCAACCCGGGGCCCGCGGCGACGCGGCCCCGGCTATAAGACGTGCGGCAGTTATACCCTTAGGCAAACCGGGCTAGACTGTACGTCAGTCCTACGGAACTGAAGGAACAGTACGACGCTCTCACCCAGCCTGTAAGACAGTTTTGTGCTTAGAGGCTCATTCGCTTATGAAAACACCGACCCAGACCAACGCAATTGACTTCGACAGCGCCAAATTGCAACGCCTGGGCTTTGGTCAGCCTTCCCTTCTTACACGACGCCCCGCGACGGTTGAGCAACTTCGCCAGCAACTGGGCATGCAATTGCAAACCAGCCTGGAGCCGGAGCATATCCTTGCGTTGTTCTTCCGCGAGATCCAACGCCTGGTGCCGCTGGACGCCCTGCAATACCGCCACGAAGCCAGCGACCTGCGCCTGGAGTACGGTCACCGCGGCCATCATTCGGTGAGCTATGCCCTCAGCCATGAAGGCGAGCACCTTGGCGAACTGGTGTTTCGGCGCAACCAACGCTTTCTCGAAGACGAACTGGCCAACCTGGAATCGCTGCTGGCCACCTTGCTCTACCCGATGCGCAATGCCCTGCTCTACCGTGCGGCGACTCGCAGTGCCCTGCGCGACCCACTGACCGAAACCGGTAACCGCATCGCCATGGACCAGACCCTGCAACGGGAAATCGACATGGCTCGCCGGCACCTGCAACCCCTGTCCTTGCTGATGCTGGACATCGACCACTTCAAGCACATCAACGACAGCCACGGCCATGCCACGGGCGACAAGGTGCTCAAGGCGGTCGCCGCCTCGATCAAGAGCCAGCTGCGCAATGTGGACATGGTGTTCCGGTTTGGCGGGGAAGAGTTTCTGATCCTGCTGTCCAACACCGGCCGGGACGCGGCATCGATGGTCGGCGAGCGCCTGCGCCAGGCGGCACAGGCCCAGGATTATTGGGCGGATGATGAGCGGATCGAATTGACGGTGAGCCTGGGTTGCTCGACCTTGCTGGCGGGAGAGTCCGCCGAGAGCCTGTTGCGCCGGGCGGACAGCGCCTTGTATGTGGCCAAGCGTGAAGGCCGCAATCGGCTGGCAATGGCGGGGTAATTTACCCCGCCATCACCCCGTTTACGCCTCGCTGGCAACCAGGGCCGGTTGTTTGCGGGGGGCGGCCGCCGACTTTTCCAGCTGCATGCAACGTTCCAGGAACAGGTACATGTAGTCGTAGCTCTTGCAGACCGCCTGGCGCAGCTCTACCTGCAGTTCCTTGGTCGGGTTCATGCCGGCCAGGGTGCAGATGATTTCCAGGGCTTCCCAGGGATGTGCGTCATCGTACTGGGCATGCATCTTCAGCCACTTCATCGCGCGCTTGCGGTCTTCCTCAGGGAAAGCCGCGGCATAGACGCCGGTGGAACACACCACGGCGGACCACTCCCCAGTGGCCCCCTCGATGGCGTAGTTGGTGGCGGCAATCGCGACAATCAGCGAATCGGCCGAGCTGGTGTGCCAGCACCAGTGGCTCAGTGCATGCAGCTCCGGCGGCACTTCCTGTGCCTGCAATTCTTCCAGGCTGACACCATGGGCGCGGGCCCAATGCACCCAATAATCGGCGTGGTTGAGTTCCACGCGAATATTGCGCATCAGCCAGCGGCGCGCCATGTCCTCCCCAGGATGGCGGGCAAATTTGGTCTTGGTGAGGTTCTGTGCCATGTACAACGCAAACTGTTCAACCACCGGCCAGCCACCAATCAGGTAGTGGCGCATGGTCTTGGCGCTGAGCTTGTTATCGCGCATGCGCTGGTACAGTTCGTGTTCGACAACGCGACGCTTGCTCTCGCTACAGTCCTGGATCAGCTGTTGCGCCCAGGCGGGGTAACTTGAGGCTTCCATAAGCGGGCCGGTTCTGTTGAATGTGTCGATCACTGTCGGGCTCCTTTTGATTTGTGATATGTACAGACCAGCAAATGTTTCATCGGAACGTGCCAGGCGCCTTGAATAACAGAGGCTGCGGTCGCACAGGTCGACACTGCAAACTATCAAAGGTAAACAACTGCGGTCGCTCGATCAGGTATCCCTGAGCGTAGTCGACCCCGATCTCAAGCAAGGCTTGTTCGATCTGGGGTGTCTCGACAAATTCGGCAATTGTGCGCTTACCCATGACATGACCGATGTGATTGATCACTTCGACCATAGCGCGGTTAATCGGGTCGTCCAGCATATCCTTTACGAAACTTCCATCGATCTTCAAGAAGTCTACAGGTAAATGTTTAAGATATGCGAACGAGGACATCCCGGCGCAGAAGTCATCCAGGGAGAAATGGCACCCTAACTCTTTGAGCTCGTTGATAAAACGAATCGCACTACCCAAATTCGCTATAGCGCTGGTTTCTGTAATTTCAAAACAAATCATTTCCGGTGGAATGCCATAGGCAATGAATTGCTCACGCAGGAACCCAAGAAAGTCCTCATCGCCGATGGTAGTGCCTGACAGATTGATCGCGCACATGGCCATGGGCCGGCCCGGGCGCTCACGCATGCAGCCCGCGATGATCTTGAACACGTTCTCCACCACCCAACGGTCCAGGGAGGTCATCAAGCCGTAACGCTCGGCGGCCGGGATAAAACTGTCCGGCAGGATGATCCGCCCCGCCTCGTCATGCAGGCGCAGCAGGATTTCGATATGCCCATCCCCCTGTTCGGTGTGCCCAAGGGGCGCGATTTCCTGGGCGTACAGGCAAAAACGGTTCTCTTCCAGCGCCATGTGCAGGCGCTGCACCCAGGCCATCTCGCCAAAGCGCAGGGACAATTCCGAGTCATCGGCGTGATACACCTGCACCCGGTTGCGGCCCTTTTCCTTGGCCATGTAGCACGCCATGTCGGCGGCTCGCAGGGAAGTCTCCAGGGTGGTCGGGGCGTGCGTGATGTGCACCAGGCCAATGCTCACGGTGGTGACAAACGGCCTGCCCTTCCACACAAAGTGCAGGCTCTGCACGGTGTGGCGCAGGCTTTCGGCGATTTTTTCCGCCACCGGCGCCGGGCAGTTCTCCAGCAGGATGCCGAACTCGTCGCCGCCCAGCCGGGCCAGGGTGTCACCTTCACGCAGGTCGGACTGCAAGAGCGCGCAGATATGCCGCAACAGTTCATCCCCCGCGGCATGCCCGCAGGTGTCGTTGACCAGCTTGAACTGGTCCAGGTCGAGGAACATCAAGGCATGGCGCCCGGTTTGCTGGCGCCCGACGTTGTGCAGCACCTGCTCCAGGCGGAACTCGAACTCGCGGCGGTTGGCCAGGCCGGTCAAGGCGTCGTGGGTGGCCTGCCAGGACAGGTTGGCGATGTACTGGCGTTCCTGTGTCATGTCGTGCAACACCAGCACCGCGCCGACGACTTTGCCGGCACTGCGGATCGGCGCGCCCACCAGGGTGACGGACACGGTGGTGCCGTCCAGGCGCTGGATCAGCTTGGAGTGCTCGCTGCCCCCACCGAGTTGGCCACCCAATATGTGTTCGATCAGGGTAAAGCCGTCGGCCTGGGCATTTTCGTCCAGCAGGTTGAACAGCGCCGCCAGCGGCAGCCCCTGGGCCTGGGAGGCTTTCCAATGGGTCAGGGCTTCGGCGGCCGGGTTCATATACGCAATGGCGCCGTCGACATCGGTGGTGATCACTCCGTCGCCAATCGACTCCAGGGTGATCTGCGCCCGCTCCTTCTCCAACTGGAGCGCGTCGGCAAACGCATGTCGCTGGGCCAGCAGCTTGTGGGTGCGCAACAGCGCCAGCACGATCAAGCCCAGTGCCGTGGCCAGGTTGGTCACCAGCAGCAGGCGCAGAATCATCCGCGAGCCTTCACCCAGGGCATCGCTGAAGGCTTTCGCGGCCGGCGTCACCCCGTCGTTGATCGCGAAGATCCGCTGCTTCCAGCGGTGTACGTCGCTGCTGCTGACCTGATTGGCCATGATCGCTCGGTGCATCTCCTGGGCCAGGTCGTCCAGTTGCACCAGGTAGCCATCGCCCACCGTCCACAGTTCGATGGCTTTTTCCAGGTAACTGAAATGGCGGAAGTTGAGGTACAGCCAGATCAGGCTGGAAACGTCGTCAGGGTGGTTACCGCCCTTGAGGATGCCCTGGCGCGCGGCAGGCAGGTCCGGCGTCGGGCGGTCCAGGGCCAGCCGCAGCTCATGCCCGCCCTGGGGTACGGCAATCGCGTTCTGGTATTTGAGGTAGGTGGCTTCGTCGCGGCTGTCGGCGTAGAGCGTCAGGTAAAAGATCGCGTCTTTCTGGCCCTTGGACCACAGGCTTTCGCCCGCCACATAACCGCGCACCGCCGAGAGTACGTAGAGACTGACGCAGCCTAACAATGCCTGGAACAGCACGACGGCGATAAAAGGCCACACAATGCCCAATAACCGAGGGGTTCCGAGAGTCTGCTTTTGCTTCATGAGGTCCCTTGCACATGCACAACTAAAATACGCACGCGAGTGAAAACCGCTCCTGATAGCTCAGCGTAGGCTAAATCACCGCACTTGTTGCAAGTGTCCGTAAAGTTTGGCGTACAAGCCACCATCAGCAATCAACTGCTGATGGTCGCCATCTTCGGCAATATGGCCGCCATCGAACACCAATACCCGATCCGCCTGTTTCACCGCCGACAGCCTGTGGGCGATGATCAAGGTGGTACGGCCACTGAGAAACCGCGCCAGCGCCTGGTGCAGGTTGTATTCGGTTGCCGCATCCAGGGCCGAGGTGGCCTCGTCGAGTATTACCACTTTCGGCTCCGCCAGCACCATCCGTGCAATGGCCAGACGTTGACGCTGCCCACCGGAAAAGCGCACGCCGGAGCGTCCGACCACGCTGTCCAGGCCCAGCGGCAGCGCCTTGACGGTCGCATCCAGCTGGGCAATTTCCAGCGCCTGCCAACAGGCCTGGTCGCTGCGCTCGCGGCCCATGGTCAGGTTGGCGCGCACCGTATCATTGAACAGTGCCGGGTGCTGCAGCACCACGGAGACATTCTCGCGAATCGTCTCCAGGCCGATTTCCTGCTGGGTCGAACCACCGAAGCGAATGCTGCCGGCCTGCGGCGTATACAGCCCCAGCAACAGTTGCACCAGGGTACTTTTGCCGCCGCCGCTGGCGCCGACAATCGCGACTTTTTCACCCGGGGCGATGTTCAGGTTCAACTGGTCCAGCACCAGTTCCTCGCCGTAGCCGAAATTCAGGCCGCGCACTTCGATGCCGACGGTCTCGCGTCCGGTAAACGGATCGGCACCGCCCGCGTATTGCGGTTCATCGGCGCGGGCCAGCAGTTCGTTGATCCGCGTCAGCGCCCCGCCCGCCGCGTAGTAGGCGTATTGCAGGTTCAGCAACTGTTCCACCGGGCTGATCATGAACCATAGGTAACTGAACACCGCGAGCATCTGGCCGATGGACAGGTCGGAAAACAGCACCGTCAGCATCGCCGCCGCACGGAAGATGTCGATACCGAACTGGAACAGCAAGCCACTGGCGCGGCTGGAGGCATCGCTTTTCCACTGGGAATTGACCGCAAAATCCCGCACTTCCTGGGCCCGCTGGCCCAGGCGACCGAGGAAAAAGCCCTGGCGATTGCCGGCACGCACTTCCTGGATCGCATCGAGGGTTTCGGTGAGCGCCTGGGTGAAACGCGATGTGCTGTCGTTTTCCAGCTTCTTCAGGTGCTTGACCCGCTTGCCCAACTGCACCGTGGCGTAGATCACCAGCGGGTTGAACAGCAGGATCAACAGTGCCAGCTTCCAGTGCATCCACATCAGGATCCCGGAGGTGCCTACCAGGGTGAGCATCGCCACCAGGAACCGGCTGAGGGTCTCGCCGACGAATTTGTCCACCGTGTCCAGGTCGGTGACCAGGTGCGTGGTCACCGTGCCGCTGCCCAGGCTTTCGTATTCGCTGAGGGAAATGCGCTTGAGGCGCTCGATCAGCCGCACGCGAATGCGATAGACGATGTCCTTGGCCAGCCGCGCAAACAACCGCGCCTGCAGCACGTTGAACACCAGGGCGCCGCAACGCAACAGCAACGTCACCAGCAGCATCAGGCCGATATAGCCGGCGGCCTTCTGCCAACCCAGGGGCAATGCGTGGTTCATCACCTTCAGTGCCGCATCGCCATGGCCCAACAGCACTTCGTCCACCAGCAACGGCAGCAGCAATGGAATCGGCACGCTGCACAAGGTTGCCAGCACGGCGACGCCATTGGCGATCCACAGGGATTTCTTGTGATGCAGCGCCAGGCGGCGGACTTCCGCCCAGGTCAGCCGGTCGACACGCTTGGGTTGCTCAACGGGATCGGGCTGATCATGCACAGGCAGCTCGCTCCAGCCAGCGGCTCAGCAGCGGCGCCAATTCGGACAGCGGCTGATAGCCGTTGGTCAGCAGCGCCAGTTGCCCATTACGCTCCGCCAGCAAGGTCGGGAAACCGGCGATGCCCAGGTCCTGGACCCAGGTGAAATCCGCCGCGGTGGCCGCGTGCTGGTCGGCGCGGTCGAAAGCTTCGGCGAACTCGATACGCGGCACGCCGGCGGTCTCGGCCAGTTCCACCAATACGTCGGCGCGGGTCACGTCGCGCCCTTCGACGTAGAACGCCTGCTGGATCAGGCCCAGCAGTTTCCAGGCGCAATCCGGCGCCAGGCTGCGGGCAGTGACCACGGCGCGGCAAGCCGGCTCGGTGTCGTAGACAAAACCATCAGGCAGTGCACCTTCACGCTTGAACGGCTGGCCGGTGGCGTCGGTCACGGCCTGCCAATGCTCAAGAATATAGCGCCGGGTCGTCGGCTCCAGCGCCGCGCCACTGCCGGTGCGCAAGCCGCCCACCACCAGGTGCAGCTCCACGCCTGCGGCCTGGGCCTGCTCAACCAGCGCCTTGGCCACCGGGGCGAAACCCCAGCACCAGGAGCACATCGGATCCATTACATAGAGCAGGCGTGCGGACATGGCTCAGGCCTCGGAGGATGGGGATTGCTTGTAGTTGTAGCCAATCGGGTGCGGCATATTGCGGGCCTTGGCCAGTTCAATCTGCTTTTGCCGGTCGATCGCGCTGCGACGGGTCTTCTCTGAAAGCTTATCCCAGCAATGCGGGCAACTGATGCCAGCTACATAGTGTTCGGATGCACGGTCCTCGACGCTGACCGGTGTGCGGCAGGCATGACATTGATCGTAGTCGCCTTCGCTCAAGTCGTGGCGCACGGTCACGCGATTGTCGAACACAAAGCAATCGCCCTGCCACTTGGTTTCTTCCTGCGGCACCTCTTCGAGGTACTTCAGGATGCCGCCCTTGAGGTGATACACCTCGTCGAAACCCTCGCTGAGCATATAGCTCGAGGCCTTTTCGCAACGAATGCCGCCGGTGCAGAACATGGCGACTTTCTTGTGTTTGGCCGGGTCGAAGTTGGCTTTGATGTAGTCGGGAAATTCGCGGAAGCTGGTGGTCTTCGGGTCGATCGCGCCTTCAAAGGTGCCGATGGACACTTCGTAGTCGTTGCGGGTATCGATCAGCAGCACTTCAGGGTCGCTGATCAGCGCATTCCAGTCCTGCGGCTCGACGTAGGTGCCGACTTTCTTGTTCGGGTCGACGCCTTCGACGCCCAAGGTCACGATCTCTTTCTTGAGCTTGACCTTGGTGCGGTAGAACGGCTGCTCGTCGCAGTACGACTCTTTATGGTCGATGTCGTCCATGCGCGGGTCGTTCTTGAGCCAGGCCATCAAGCCATCAATGCCTTCGCGGCTGCCGGAAACGGTGCCGTTGATGCCTTCTTCGGCAATCAGCAAGGTGCCTTTGATGCCGTTGTCGACCATCGCCTGCAGCAGTGGCTCGCGCAGGGCGACGTAATCTTCGAGGGTGACGAACTTATACAGTGCCGCCACGACAATCGGTTGAGTCATGGGTGTTCTCTCCAGGTGGCTACCCTCGTAAAGGGTGAACCGGATGCAAAAAAAACGCGCCGACTGAGCGGCGCGTTGCGGATTCTAACAAAAATGGCGACGATTATGGACCGCCTCTTACTGTGGCGAGGGAGCTTGCTCCCGCTGGGCTGCGGAGCGGCCCCAACCAGGCAGTTGCAACCTTTCAGAAAGATCGCGGTGATTGGCAGAAGGGCTGCTGCGCAGCCCAGCGGGAGCAAGCTCCCTCGCCACATCACGCTGATGTGCCACAGTGTCAGTGACCGCCGGCGCAGGTCGGCGAGGCCGGGGCTGCGTCGATTTTCGCCCATTCTTCAGGCGTGTAGGTATGCAGCGCCAACGCATGGAATTCGCTCATCAGGTCACCCAACGTGGCATAGACCTTCTGGTGGCGCTTGACGCGGTTGAGGCCCTCGAACTGCTGGCTGACCAGCACGGCCTTGAAGTGGGTCTGCAACCCACGGCTGTGCATATGGCTTTCATCCAGCACGCTCAAGTGTTCCGGGCTCAGGGCGACGAGTGCCGATTCGATACGCTGTTGCATGGTCATTCCTGTTTACTTCTTCTTGGCCGGGGCCGGGGCTTTTGGCGTCAGCTCGTTGGTCATGTCTTCCAGCAGCTTGTTCACCACAGGTACCGCGCTTTCCAGCTTGGCCTGGGTCATCTGGGCCGATTGCTGGGTCAGCTGGGGCATTTTCTCCAGGACTTTCTTGCCCAGTGGCGACTGGTAGAACGCAACCAGGTCCTTGAGCTCGGATTCGCTGAAGTTGTCGGTGTAGAGCTTGATCATGTCCGGCTTGAGCTTGTTCCAGCCGATGGCCTGGTCCAGGGCGGTGTTGGCCTTGGCCTGGTAGGTGTCCAGGACGGTTTGCTTGGAAGCAGGCGCCTTGGTCTGCTCGAAACGCTGGGCGAACATTTGTTGCACTTGCATGTACACCGGGGTACCCAGCTTGTCGGCATGGGCCAGGGTAAGGAAGGCTTCGGCACTGGCGTTGTGGCTGGCGGTATCGGCAAAAACCTGGCCGCTGGCACATACCAGAGCAACCGCGGTACAGATGGCACGAAGACGAGTCATCGAGTTTCCTTTTCTAGCAGGCGAGGTAAGACCCCAAGGGCGCCCATTCTGCGCCTAAAAAACGCCGCGGCTCAACCCCACGCCTTGTGGGGCCTGGTTTTGCGGGGCTTAATCCGATGAAAAGTCTTTTAAGGGAACCCCACCGGGCGATCAGGGCCTAAACTGCGCAAACGAACCTGAAGGAGTGTGCCCGATGAGCCGTATCGAAACCGACAGCCTGGGAGAAGTGCAAGTCCCGGATGACGCTTACTGGGGCGCGCAGACCCAACGCTCGCTGGTGAACTTCGCCATCGGCGACCAGCGCATGCCCCTGGCTGTGTTGCACGCCCTGGCCCTGATCAAGAAGGCTGCGGCCCGGGTCAACGACCGCAACGGCGACCTGCCCGCCGACATTGCCCGGTTGATCGAACAGGCCGCCGACGAAGTGCTCGCCGGCGAACACGACGACCAGTTTCCCCTGGTGGTGTGGCAGACCGGCAGCGGCACCCAGAGCAACATGAACGCCAACGAAGTGATCGCCGGCCGTGCCAACGAGCTGGCGGGCAAGCCCCGTGGCGGCAAGAGCCCGGTGCATCCCAACGACCACGTCAACCGTTCCCAGAGCTCCAACGACTGCTTCCCCACCGCCATGAGCATCGCCGCCGTGCAGGCCGTCACCGAGAAGCTGTTGCCGGCGATCCGTGAACTGTCTGGTGGTTTGGCAGAGTTGTCGGCGCGCCACATGAAGCTGGTGAAAACCGGCCGCACCCACATGATGGATGCGACGCCCATCACCTTCGGCCAGGAAGTCTCGGCCTTTATAGCGCAACTCGACTACGCCGAACGCGCGATCCGCAGCGCCCTGCCCGCCGTGTGTGAACTGGCCCAGGGTGGTACTGCCGTTGGCACCGGGCTCAATTCACCCCACGGTTTTGGCGAGGCGATTGCCTCGGAATTGGCCGCGCTGTCGGGCCTGCCGTTTGTCACCGCACCGAACAAATTCGCCGCGCTGTCGGGCCATGAGCCGTTGACCACCCTGCACGGCGCCTTGAAGACCCTGGCCGTGGCCCTGATGAAAATCGCCAACGACCTGCGCCTGCTGGGCTCCGGCCCGCGTGCCGGGCTGGCGGAAGTCAAGTTGCCGGCGAATGAACCGGGCAGCTCGATCATGCCCGGCAAGGTCAACCCGACCCAGTGCGAAGCGCTGTCGATGCTGGCCTGCCAGGTGCTGGGCAATGACGTGACCATTGGCTTCGCCGCCAGCCAGGGCCACTTGCAGTTGAACGTGTACAAGCCGGTGATCATCCACAACCTGCTGGAATCGATCCGCCTGCTGGCCGACGGTTGCAGCAACTTCCAGGAGCACTGCATCGCCGGCCTGGAACCCGACGCCGAGCAAATGGCCGCGCACCTTGAGCGTGGCCTGATGCTGGTGACTGCGCTGAACCCGCACATCGGCTACGACAAGTCCGCCGAGATTGCCAAGAAGGCCTATGCCGAAGGGCTGACCCTACGGGAAGCGGCGCTGAAGCTGGGCTATCTCACGGACGAAGAGTTCGACCAGTGGGTGCGTCCGGAAAACATGCTGGAAGCTGGTCATTAAGACGCCAATCGTGCACGCCGGGCCCTGAGCCCGGCGAACAGCGACGGCGCCAACGCCACGGTCGCAGACCCCAGCACCACCAACACGGCACCGCCGTAGCCGAGGGCATTGATGTCTTCGGCGTGCACATACTCGGGCCACATCCAGGCGGCCAGCGCTACCGCTACGAAGGTCACCAATGGCGTCAGCGCCAGGGTGGCGCTGACCCGCGAGGCTTCCCAGTGGGCCAGGGCTTCAGCGAATGCGCCGTAGGCAATCAGCGTATTGAAACAGCAGGCCAGCAGCAGCCAGCCTTGCAGCGGGCTCAGTTGCAGCGCTTCCATCGGGTGCGCCCATGGCGTCAGCAAGAGCGCGCAGGACAGGTAGATCACCATCATCACCTGCAACGAATTCCATACCGTCAGCAACTGCTTCTGGCCCAGGGCGTAGAAGGTCCAGATGGTGGTGGCCAGGAGAATCGTCAGCACCCCGGCGGTGTAGCTGCCCAGGGAGGTCAACAACTCGGTCAGGCGCTGGTTGAAGAACAGGCCGAAGCCGATGATCAGCACCAGCAGGCCCATGCCCTGCCCGAGGCTGAAGCGTTCCTTGAACACGAAGACGCTGGCGATCATCAGGAAGATCGGGCCCACCTGTACCACCAGTTGCGCGGTGCCGGGGCTCAGCAGTTTGAGGCCGACCAGGTAGAGCACGTAGTTGCCCATCAGGCCGCACACGGCGATTGCTACCAGCCAGCCACCTTTTGGTCCGAGGGAGCGCCAACTGGGCAGGCGCCTTACGGCGGCGAGATAGATAAACAGACAACTGCCGGAGACGACCAGGCGAAACCAGGTGACGGTGACGGGGTCCATCACCTGCAAGACCTGTTTGAGTTTGATCGGCAGAATGCCCCAGAGCAGCGCGGTCAGCAGGGCCAGGGATAAACCGTAGATCCAACGGCCCGATGAGATGTGCATGAGTGCCCCGAATGCCTGAGGTGGAGGAGGTGCATTCTAGGGGGATGTGAACGGATTGGGATACGGTGCTGATCAAATGTGGGAGCGGGCTTGCTCGCGAAGGCGGTCTATCAGCCAACATTTTCATCGACTGCCCCGCCGCATTCGCGAGCAAGTCGAATCGTCGCACCGCCACTCCCACACTGAGTCAGCGTACGGCTTCGAACAAGCCGGTGGCCCCCATGCCGCCGCCCACACACATAGTGACAATGCCGTAACGCAACTTGCGCCGCTGCAACTCACGCACCAGATGCCCCACCTGCCGCGACCCCGTCATCCCAAACGGATGCCCGATGGAAATCGACCCACCGTTGACATTGTACTTGGCGTTATCAATTTCCAGCCGATTACGCGCATAAAGGCACTGCGAGGCAAACGCCTCATTCAACTCCCACAAATCAATATCCGCCACTGCCAGCCCACGGGCCTTGAGCAACTTGGGCACCGAAAACACCGGCCCGATCCCCATCTCATCCGGCTCACACCCCGCCACCGTAAACCCGCGAAAAAACGCCTTGGGCTTAAGCCCCAGTTCCAGCGCTTTTTCCAGGCTCATCACCAGTGTCATGGAAGCCCCATCAGACAACTGCGACGAATTCCCCGCCGTCACCGACCCATCCTCCGCAAACACCGGCTTCAATCCCGCAAGACTGGCCAACGTCGTATCCGGACGATTGCAATCATCCCGATCCACCACCCCCTCCAACACCTGCACCGCGCCAGTGTTCTTGTCCTCAACCTTGTACTTCACCGCCATCGGCACGATTTCATCATCGAACAACCCGTCAGCCTGGGCCTGAGCCGTACGCTGCTGGCTTTGCAGCGCATACAGATCCTGCTCTTCACGACTGACGTGATACCGCCGCGCAACGATTTCCGCCGTCTGCCCCATGGGAAAGTAAATGCCCGGCACCTGCTCCTTGAGCAACGGATTGATCAGGTTATCGGTGTTGACGCTCTTCATGGTCAGGCTGATGGACTCGACCCCACCGGCGACAATGATCTCGCTGCAACCGGAAGCAATCTGGTTGGCGGCGATCGCAATCGCCTGCAACCCCGAGGAACAGAAACGGTTGAGGGTCATGCCCGCCGTACCGGTACCCAGTTGCGACAACACCGCCACATTGCGGCCGATGTTGTAGCCCTGGGCACCTTCGTTGGAACCGGCGCCGACGATGCAGTCCTCGACCGTGGCCGGGTCGATGCCGTTGCGGGTCAGCAACGCGTTCACGCAATGGGCAGCCATGTCATCGGGACGGGTCTGGTTGAACTTGCCGCGAAAGGACTTGGCCAGGCCGGTTCGCACGCTGTCGACGATCACTACTTCACGCATGGGCTACCTCAATTGTTGTGGTTGTTGAGAGATGGATCGAGCATAGATCCCGCCCTCTTCAACCGCGACAATCATTCACCCCGCGTATGCAAAAGCATGGCGTTACTTCTTCTTGTCCTTCTTGTCATGCTTGTCGGTCTTGTCGAACGCTTCCTCCAGCGCCCGGTTGATGGTGCGCAGTACCTTCACCCGCGCCCAGCGCTTGTCGTTGGCTTCAACCAGCGTCCACGGCGCAATCTCGGTGCTGGTGCGGTCCACCATGTCGCCCACCGCCGCCCGGTAGTCGTCCCACTTCTCGCGGTTACGCCAGTCGTCCTCGGTGATCTTGAAGCGTTTGAACGGGATTTCCTCGCGGGCCTGGAACCGCTCCAGCTGCGTCTGCTTGTCGATCGCCAGCCAGAACTTGACCACGATCACCCCGGCGTCGCGCAGTTGCTCTTCGAAGTCGTTGATCTCGCCGTAGGCGCGCATCCAGTCCGTCGGCGTGCAGAAGCCTTCGATGCGTTCCACCAGCACCCGGCCATACCAGGAGCGGTCGAACACGGTGAACATGCCCCGCGCGGGAATCTTCTGCCAGAAACGCCACAGGTAAGGCTGGGCGCGCTCGTCTTCACTGGGCGCGGCAATCGGCACGATGTGGTACTGCCGGGGATCGAGGGCTGCCGCCACACGCCGGATGGCCCCGCCCTTGCCCGCCGCGTCGTTGCCTTCAAACACCGTCACCAACGCGTGCTTGCGCATGCGTTTGTCGCGCATCAGCCCGGAGAACCGCGCCTGCTCGGTAATCAGTTGTTCTTCGTAATCGTCCTTTTCAAGGCTCAGGGTCATGTCCAGGCTGTTCAGCAGGCTCATCTGGTCAACCGCCGATGGCAGCGGCGCCGGGTTCATGCCGCTGGCTTTACCCTTGGGCACTTTCAAGGCGTTTTGCAGGCCTTCGAGCAGGATCTTGCCGACGGTCAGCCCGCGGTAGTGCGCATCGACACCCTCGATCACATACCAAGGCGCATAGTCACGGCTGGTGCGGCGCAGGATCCGCTCACCAAAATGCACAAACTTGTCGTAGGTCTTTGACTGCTGCCAGTCCAGCGGGCTGATGCGCCAGCTGTGCAGCGGGTCGTCCTGCAAGGCTTTGAGCCGGGATTTCATTTGCTTCTTGGAGAGGTGGAACCAGAACTTGAAGATCAGCGCACCTTCATCACACAGCATCTTTTCCAGGCGCTCGGCCCCGGCGATGGCCTGATCCAGCCGCGCGTCCTTGATCTCGCCATGGACGCGACTCTGCAGCATCTGGCTGTACCAGTTACCAAAAAAGATCCCCATGCGGCCTTTCGCCGGAAGCTGGCGCCAGTAGCGCCAGGCCGGTGGGCGGGCCAGTTCTTCGTCGGTCTGCTGGTCGAAGGTGCGCACCTCGATCAGGCGCGGGTCCATCCATTCATTCAGCAATTTGACGGTTTCACCCTTGCCCGCACCTTCGATGCCATTGATCAGGATGATCACCGGGAAGCGCTTCTGCTGTTGCAGTTCGTACTGCACTTCCAGCAAGGCTTCACGCAGGGCCGGCACTTCGGCGTCGTAGGTGTCTTTGTCGATGGCGTGACCGATTTCGGCAGATTCGAACATGGGCGGCTCCGTTCCAGAAGTGATCAAGACTAGCGGATTGGGCAACAACACGTGGCAGGAAATTCCACAGCGGCTTGCCATGGATCAATGACAACCCTGTTGATCAGCTAGAATGGCCGCCTTGCCTTTGCCGAGCCGCTCATGAACCCCGTATCCCACGCCCAGCTTGACTGGGATGACCAAGGTCGCCCGCACTCGCGGGTCTTCGATGACGTGTACTTCTCGGACAAGTCGGGCCTTGAAGAAACCCGCTACGTGTTCCTCGAACAGAACCGTTTGCAGGAACGCTTTGCGGCGCTGCCGATGGGCGGGCGCTTGGTGATTGGTGAGACGGGCTTCGGCACCGGCCTGAATTTTTTGTGCGCCTGGCAGTTGTTTGATCAACACGCGGTGGCGGGTGCACGCCTGCATTTTGTCAGCGTGGAAAAGTACCCGCTGAGCCACGCCGACCTGCAGCGCGCCCTCGCCCTCTGGCCGGAACTGGCACCGTTCGCCGAGCAGCTGTTGGCGCAATACATCGCGATTCACCAAGGCTTCCAGCGGCTGGTACTGGATAACGGTCGAGTCACCCTGACGTTGCTGATCGGCGACGCCCTGGAGCAATTGCCGCAGCTGGACGCGCAGGTCGACGCCTGGTTCCTCGACGGTTTCGCCCCGGCCAAGAACCCCGACATGTGGACTGCCGATCTGTTCGCCGAACTGGCGCGGCTGGCGGCGCCGGGCTCGACCATCAGCACCTTTACCAGCACCGGCTGGGTACGGCGGTTGATCAACGCCGCCGGGTTCAAGATGAAGCGCACCCCCGGCATCGGCCACAAGTGGGAAATCCTGCGGGGTGAGTTTCTCGGCTGGCCCGCTGAAACGCCTGCGCCTGCCGCGGCAAAACCCTGGTTTGCGCGCCCGCCTGCCGTTTCCGGTGAACGCCATGCACTGGTCATCGGTGGTGGCCTGGCCGGTTGCGCCACGGCGGCCAGCCTGGCGGCACGGGGCTGGCGGGTCAGCTTGCTGGAACGCCATGCAGCGCTCGCCCAGGAAGCCTCCGGCAACCCACAAGGGGTGTTGTACCTCAAGCTTTCCGCCCATGGCACGGCACTTTCGCAGTTGATTCTCAGCGGTTTCGGCCACACGCGGCGCCTGCTGGAACACCTGCAACGTGGCGTGGACTGGGATGGCTGCGGCGTGCTGCAACTGGCCTTCAACGCCAAGGAAGCCGAGCGCCAGGCACAACTGGCCGGCGCTTTTGCCCAGGACCTGTTGCACCTGCTGGATAAAGAGCAGGCACAGGTGCGCGCCGGGATAACGCTGGAGCACGGCGGCTTGTTCTTCCCCGAGGGCGGCTGGGTTCACCCGCCGGCGCTGTGCGAATGGCAAGCCAGGCACCCGCTGATCGAAGTGCTCCAGCACCACGACGCCCTTGAGCTCAAGCAGGTCGACGGTCAGTGGCAGGCGTTGCAGGGCGATACGGTTCTGGCTCAAGCCAGTGTGGTCGTGCTGGCCGGCGCCGCCGAGATCAAGCGGTTTTCCTTCAGCGCTGACTTGCCCCTCAAGCGCATCCGCGGGCAAATCACCCGCCTGCCGCAAACGGCGCAAAGCCAGGCGTTGGCCACAGTGGTGTGCGCCGAGGGCTACGTCGCCCCGCCACGCCTGGGCGAGCACACCCTCGGTGCCAGTTTCGACTTCAAGAGCGATGACCTTACGCCCACGGTGGCCGAGCACGCGGGCAATCTGCAGATGCTGCGGGAAATCTCCCTCGATTTGCTGCAACGCCTGGGCGCCGACAGCCTGGCACCCGAACAGCTCGAAGGCCGCGCCGCTTTCCGTTGCACCAGCCCGGACTACCTGCCGATCGTCGGACCGCTGGCGCAGCGAGAGGCGTTTGATCACACCTACGCCGCCCTCGGTAAAGACGCCCGGCAGGTCCCTGATGCGCCGTGCCCGTGGTTGCACGGCGTGTATATCAACAGTGGCCATGGCTCACGGGGGCTGGTCACCGCGCCACTCTGCGCAGAGCTGCTGGCCGCCTGGCTCGACAATGAGCCCCTGCCGCTGCCGCGCAATGTCAGCGAAGCCTGTCACCCCAATCGGTTCGCGCTGCGTGCCCTGATCCGCGGTAACCCAGGCAAATCCTGACGGCCATGACGGGCTCGCAACCCGTCAAGGCTCTTTGCCTTATAACGTATTGTTCTAAAACTCCCACAATTTACCCGGGTCAGTCTCTGGGTACCCGCCGTTTTGGCGGGCTGCATTTCTATCCCTCCCCAACGGAAAAACCGGTAAGGAATTTATGTGCGGATTAGCTGGAGAGTTACGTTTCGATCACCAACCTGCCGACCTGGCAGCGGTGGAACGAATCACCCATCACTTGGCGCCACGCGGTCCTGACGCGTGGGGCTTTCATGCCCAGGGGCCGATTGCCCTGGGCCATCGACGCCTGAAAATCATGGACCTGTCGGATGGCTCCGCCCAACCGATGGTCGACGCCCAGCTGGGCCTGTCCCTGGCGTTCAACGGCGCGATCTATAACTTCCCGGAATTGCGTGAAGAGCTGGAAGCCCTGGGCTACGCCTTCTTTTCCGGTGGCGACACCGAAGTGCTGCTCAAGGGCTACCACGCCTGGGGCGAAGCGCTGCTGCCCAAGCTCAACGGGATGTTCGCCTTCGCCATCTGGGAGCGCGATGCCCAGCGCCTGTTTATCGCCCGTGACCGCCTCGGCGTGAAGCCGCTGTACCTGTCGCGCACCGGCCAGCGCCTGCGTTTTGCCTCGGCCTTGCCGGCGCTGCTCAAGGGTGGCGATATCAACCCGATCCTCGATCCGGTGGCGCTCAATCACTACCTGAACTTCCACGCCGTGGTGCCGGCGCCGCGCACCCTGCTGGCGGGCATTGAAAAACTGCCGCCCGCCTCCTGGATGCGCATCGACGCCGATGGCAAGACTGAACAGAAAACCTGGTGGACCCTGCCCTACGGCCCCCACGCTGATGAAGCCAACCTGACCCTGGAAGACTGGACCGACCGCGTGCTCGACAGCACCCGCGAAGCCGTGGCGATTCGTCAGCGGGCGGCGGTGGATGTGGGCGTGCTGCTTTCCGGCGGTGTCGATTCCAGCATGCTGGTGGGCCTGTTGCGGGAAGTCGGCGTGCAGGACCTGTCGACCTTCTCCATCGGTTTCGAAGACGCGGGCGGCGAGCGCGGCGACGAGTTCCAGTATTCGGACTTGATCGCCAAGCATTACGGCACCCGTCACCACCAACTGCGTATCGCCGAAAGCGAAATCATCGAGCAGTTGCCGGCGGCGTTCCGTGCCATGAGCGAGCCGATGGTCAGTCATGACTGCATCGCCTTCTACCTGCTGTCCCGGGAAGTGGCCAAGCATTGCAAGGTGGTGCAAAGCGGCCAGGGCGCCGATGAACTGTTCGCCGGTTACCACTGGTACCCGCAGGTGGATGGCGCAAGCGACCCGTACGCGGCCTACCGCGACGCATTTTTCGACCGCAGCTACGACGACTATGCCGCTACCGTCGCGCCGAAATGGTTGACCGCGAATGACGCCGCCGGTGACTTCGTGCGCGAGCATTTCGCCCAGCCCGGCGCCGATGCGGCGGTGGACAAAGCCCTGCGCCTGGACAGCACCGTGATGCTGGTGGATGACCCGGTCAAGCGCGTCGACAACATGACCATGGCCTGGGGCCTGGAAGCGCGCACGCCGTTTCTCGACTATCGCCTGGTAGAACTGTCGGCCCGCGTGCCGGGCAAATTCAAATTGCCGGACGGCGGCAAACAAGTGCTCAAGGAAGCGGCGCGCCGGGTGATCCCGAGCGAGGTCATCGACCGCAAGAAAGGCTACTTCCCGGTGCCCGGCCTCAAGCATTTGCAGGGTGACACCTTGAACTGGGTGCGTGAGCTGCTGCTGGACCCAAGCCAGGACCGCGGCCTGTTCAACCCGGCCATGCTCGACCGCCTGCTCACCGATCCCCAAGGCCAACTGACCCCGTTGCGCGGCTCCAAGCTGTGGCAACTGGCGGCGCTGAACCTGTGGCTCAGCGAACAAGGAATCTGATTCATGAAACCTCATGCCACGGCTTACAGCCAACGCTTGCTGCGAGGCCAGGCGCCCTCCTACGAGCGCCTGCAAGCCCGCTTCGCCGAAGACGGCAGCGAACTGGACCCCACGCCGATTGCCGTGCATTGCGGTTGGGGCCGGCTGTTGATCGGCCACACCTTCCCGGACCCGGCGAGCCTGGCCCTGGAGTTGCTCAACGAGCAGCCCGGCGAGCGGGATATCGCGCTGTATGTGGCGGCGCCGCAGCAGATCCTCGGGATTGATCCCCAGCAGTTGTTTCTCGACCCGTCCGATACCCTGCGCCTGTGGTTCACCGACTATCGCCCGGCAACCCGGGTGTTTCGCGGGTTCCGGATTCGCCGGGTACAAACCGAGGCGGACTGGCAGGCGGTGAACCAGCTGTACCAGGGGCGCGGCATGTTGCCGGTGGACCCGGCGCTGCTCACGCCACGCCATCAAGGCGGCCCGGTGTATTGGCTGGCCGAGGACGAAGACAGCGGCGCGGTGATCGGCAGCGTGATGGGCCTGAACCACCAGAAGGCCTTTCACGATCCGGAGAACGGCTGCAGCCTCTGGTGCCTGGCGGTCGACCCGCAATGCACCCGCCCCGGGGTGGGTGAAGTGCTGGTGCGCCACTTGATCGAACACTTCATGAGCCGTGGCCTGAGCTACCTCGACCTGTCGGTGCTGCACGACAACCGCCAGGCAAAAAGTCTCTACGCCAAGCTTGGCTTTCGCGCGCTGACCACCTTCGCCATCAAGCGCAAGAACGGGATCAACCAGCCGCTGTTCCTCGGCCCTGGCCCGCAGGCGGAGTTCAATCCCTATGCGCGGATCATTGTCGAGGAAGCCCATCGGCGCGGGATTGACGTGCAGGTGGACGATGCCGATGCCGGCTTGTTTACCCTGAGCCACGGTGGCCGCCGGGTGCGCTGCCGCGAATCCCTCAGCGACCTGACCAGCGCCATCAGCATGACTTTGTGCCAGGACAAGAGCCTGACCCACAAGGCACTCAAGGCTGCAGGCTTGAAGCTGCCGGAGCAGCAGTTGGCCGGCAGTGCCGACGACAACCTGGAGTTTCTCGACGAGCACCAGCGTATTGTGGTCAAGCCGCTGGATGGCGAACAAGGCCAGGGTGTGGCGGTGGATTTGCAGAGCATTGAAGACGTGCAAAAAGCCATTGAGGCGGCCCGCCAATTCGACACCCGTGTACTGCTGGAAAGCTTCCACGAAGGCCTCGACCTGCGCATTCTGGTGATCGGCTTTGAAGTGGTTGCCGCCGCCATTCGCCGCCCGGCGGAAGTCACCGGCGATGGTCAGCATTCCATTGGCGCGTTGATCGAAGCCCAGAGCCGCCGACGCCAGGCCGCCACCGATGGCGAAAGCAAAATCCCCCTGGACCATGAAACCCAACGCACCCTGCAGGCGGCCGGCTACGACTACAACAGCATCCTGCCCCGTGGCGAACGCCTGGCGGTGCGGCGTACCGCCAACCTGCACACCGGCGGTTGCCTGGAAGACGTCACCGCCATCCTCCACCCGACCCTGGTGGACGCCGCCGTGCGCGCCGCCCGTGCCCTCGACATTCCCATGGTGGGCCTGGACCTGATGGTGCCGGCCGCCGACCAACCGGACTACGTGTTTATCGAAGCCAACGAACGGGCCGGGCTGGCCAACCATGAACCGCAGCCGACGGCTGAAAAGTTCGTGGACCTGTTGTTCCCGCATAGCCAACCGACGGCTTGAGAAAGGTGTTGCCTTGACTGGCGCTTTCGCGAGCAAGCCCGCTCCCACAGGGGAATGCATTCCAAATGTGGGAGCGGGCTTGCTCGCGAAGACGCCGGTACAGCCAACACAATCTCTGAGGCGCCCCTTTCATCGAAACCATCGATGCCCTCAACTCATCAGGAGTTTCCATGACCCGAACCATCCCCGAACCGGATCTCGCTTACCTGCAAAAAGTGCTGCTGGAAATGCTCGCCATTCCCAGCCCCACCGGGTTTACCGACACCATCGTGCGCTACGTCGCCGAGCGCCTTGAAGAACTGGGCATTCCCTTTGAAATGACCCGGCGCGGCACCATCCGCGCCACCCTCAAGGGCCAGAAAAACAGCCCCGACCGCGCCGTTTCCGCGCACCTGGACACCATCGGCGCCGCCGTGCGGGCGATCAAGGACAATGGCCGCCTGACCCTCGCGCCGGTCGGCTGCTGGTCCAGCCGTTTTGCCGAAGGCAGCCGCGTCAGCCTGTTCACCGATAACGGCGTGATCCGTGGCAGCGTGTTGCCGTTGATGGCCTCCGGTCACGCGTTCAATACGGCCGTGGATGAAATGCCCATCAGTTGGGACCACATCGAACTGCGCCTGGATGCCTACTGCGCCACCCGCGCCGACTGTGACTCCCTGGGTATCAGCGTCGGCGATTTCGTCGCCTTCGACCCGCTGCCGGAGTTCACCGAGAGCGGGCATATCAGCGCCCGCCACCTGGACGATAAAGCCGGGGTTGCCGCGCTGCTGGCGGCGCTCAAGGCGATTGTCGACAGCGGCCAGCCGCTGCTGATCGACTGCCATCCGCTGTTCACCATCACCGAAGAAACCGGCAGTGGTGCGGCGGCGGCATTGCCGTGGGATGTGAGTGAGTTCGTCGGCATCGACATTGCGCCGGTGGCCCACGAACAGCACTCCAGCGAGCACGCGGTGAGTGTGGCGATGCAGGATTCCGGCGGGCCGTATGACTATCACCTGTCCCGCCACCTGCTGCGCCTGGCGGCGGAAAATGAGCTACCGGTGCGTCGCGACCTGTTTCGCTACTACTTCAGCGACGCGCATTCGGCGGTAACCGCTGGCCATGACATTCGCACCGCGCTGCTGGCGTTTGGTTGCGATGCCACCCACGGCTATGAGCGCACGCACATCGACAGCCTCGCCGCGCTGAGTCGCCTGCTGGGCGCGTACATCCTCAGCCCGCCGGTGTTCGCCAGCGATGCACAGCCGGCCAAGGGCTCCCTCGACCGGTTCAGTCACCAGATCGAACACGACACACAAATGGAGAGTGATACCCGCGTGCCGTCGGTGGACAGCCTGGTGGGCCAAAAAACCTGAGACTGGCAACTCGGATCCCGGCGCAGTAGCATCGCCGGGATTCCCTAGCCGAGGCTTGTATGCTGATTCCCTACGATGCACTTGAAGTCGACACCCTGACACGCCTCATCGAAGACTTCGTGACCCGCGACGGCACCGACAATGGTGACGACACGCCCCTGGAAACACGGGTGCTGCGGGTACGCCAGGCGCTGACCAAGGGCCAGGCGCTGATTGTTTTCGACCCCGAGAGCGAGCAGTGCCAGTTGATGCTCAAGCACGATGTGCCCAAGCACCTGTTCGACTGAGACTCAAGGATTGGGCACAGGCACTGGATGGGTGTTGGCCTGCTGCCCGTGGCGACTGAGGATCTTCTGATAGACCTCCGCCCGGTGCACATTGACCCCCACCGGCGCTTCCACACCCAGCTTCACTTGGGTGCCGTTCACTTCCAGAATGCGCAAGGTGATCTGGTCACCCACCGAAATTATTTCACCTACCGCGCGGCTTAATACCAGCATGGGGTTCGTCCTTTTTAAGTTACCGAACCCCGACCATGCGCTCCCTGCCTGGCACCATCAATGGCCTTCAGGTTAAACAGGCATGCCTTACACATCAGGGTAAATTACCCTACAGACAGGCAGTGAATAATCTCGAATTACACCCAAGAACCAAACGATATGTTCAAATTTGCAGGCGCTCTCTGTGGCGAGGGAGCTTGCTCCCTCGCCACAACAAGCCCTCGCCACATCAGGTGCTCACCTGAAATTCAACCTTTTACCGCCTGCGACTGAGCTTTCGCCCGCATCTTGTCTGCCATCACGGTCATCTCGTCATACAGCAGTTGCGGGTTCTTCTGTTTCAATGCCCAGGCCATGCGCCCCTGCTCGTGGGGCAGGATCATGAATTGCCCTTGCGCCACTTGCTGGTAGATGTAGTCGGCGATTTCTGCGGCGGTGATCGGCGAGCTTTCCAGCAGCTTGCCCACCTGGGCTTTCATCGCCGGCGTCGGCCCGCGGAACGAGTCCAGCAGGTTCGTCTGGAAGAAGGATGGGCACACCACATGCACGCCGACTTCCTGTTGCTTGAGTTCCACCAGCAGGCTTTCCGAAAGTGCCACCACGCCGGCCTTGGCCACGTTGTAGTTGCTCATGGCCGGGCCCTGCATCAGGGCGGCCATGGACGCGATGTTGATGATGCGGCCCTTGCTCTTTTCCAGCAGCGGCAGGAAGGCCTTGCAGCCCTTGACCACGCCCATCAGGTTGATCGCGATCTGCCAGTCCCAGTCTTCCAGGGACAGTTCGCTGAAGAACCCGCCCGATGCGACACCGGCGTTGTTGACGATCACGTCGATGCCACCGAACTTTTCCTCACAGGCCTGTGCGAACGCGGTGAGCTGGCTGTAGTCGCGCACGTCGCAGCGCTGGGTGAAACCGTCACCGCCGGCCTGGCGTACAAGCTTGAGGGTTTCTTGCAGGCCCGCTTCGCTGACGTCCGACAAGGCCAGCTGCCAACCCTCACGGGCCCAGCGCAGAGCGATTTCGCGACCCAGGCCAGAACCGGCGCCGGTGATCATCATGCGATTTTGCATAGGAAAGTAGCCTTGTGGTTCACGGAAGAAGTGAGCCGCAGTGTAGCGAAGGTTTTTCCCGCACCCACGCACCATCAGACTGCTGAATGCCCCAGGCAAACCGTGGGCCGGGTCGGATAGCGGGAAACCCGCCAAGTTCCATTTATTTGAACTAAGGACAGTTATTTGCAACGGGGTTAAAGGAAATAAGCAAGTTAGCGAAAAGCTTTAAAAAAACACGGAATTTTCTGCCAAACACATGGGTCGGAGTTATTAAGGCGTCCGTATCAGTTGTCGGGCCTATCCGTTAATAACAGGTCTTTTCAGAAGACAATAAGGAAAACAAAACATGAGCCTCATTCTTATCATTATTCTGATCCTCCTGCTGGTCGGCGGTCTTCCAGTGTTCCCTCACTCACGCAATTGGGGTTACGGGCCATCGGGTATTCTCGGTACTGTGTTGGTAGTGCTGTTGATTCTGTTGTTGCTCGGCAAGATATAACGCGTTCCAGCGTGCAAAAAAAAGAGGCCTTGAAAGGCCTCTTTTTTTATGCGCGGGTGTTTAGTCCGGCTTGCCGTCCACTACACCGGCGGTGTTGTCCAGCAGGCTCTTGGTAGCGGTCTGCAGGAACGATTCGAGCTTCTGCTTCAACGCAGCCTCGTCCGGCGACTCTGGAATCACTTTCCCGGTCGGGTTGGCGCCCAGTTCGTATTCCCACAACTTCGGCGGCATTTCCTTGGGCAGTACCAGCACCCGGTCACCGGTGAGCAAGGCGACGGTCTGGTCGCTGCCCGACGGCTTGATCACGCCAAAGCCCTTGTCACCTTCCGGCAGGTTGAGCAGGTCACGGCCCCAGCACTGGTGCAGGGTGTCACCGCCCAGGCGGCCCATGATGGTCGGCACGATGTCGATCTGGGTGCCCACGGTGTGGTCACGCTCGCCGAACTTCTCCTGCATGCCCGGTGCGATCATCAGCATCGGCACGTTGAAGCGGCCCAGGTCCATCTCGGTGATCTGCTGCTCGTTGCCGAAGCCGTGGTCGCCCACGATCACGAACAGGGTTTCCTTGAAGTACGGCTCCTTGCGGGCCTTTTCAAAGAACTGGCCCAAGGCCCAGTCGGAGTAACGCATGGCCGTCAAATGCTCGTTGAGGCTGCCACGGTCGGTGACCTTCTCGACCGGCAATGGCGTCGGCAACGCGTACGGCGTGTGGTTGGACAGGGTTTGCAGCAGCGCATAGAACGGCTTGCCGCCTTCACGTGCCTTCAACTCTTCCAGGCCACGGCTGAACATGTCCTGGTCGGACACGCCCCAGGTTGGATCCGAGAACACCGGGTTGACGAAGTCATTACGCCCGATGAAGTTGGTCATGCCCTGGTTGCTGAAGAAGCCCGACTGGTTGTCCCAGGCGAAATCGCCGTTGTAGACGTACACGTCGTCAAACTTGCGGGCGCTGAGCAACTGCGGCAGGCCCGACAGCTTGTGGCTGCCTTCCGGGGTCTGCATCAGGTATTCGAAACCCGGCAGGTTCGGGAAGCAGGCCATGGTGGCGAACATACCCTGGTGGGTGTGGGTGCCGTTGGAGAAGAAGCGGTCGAACAGCAGGCCTTCCTTGGACAGTTTGTCGAAGTACGGCGTGATATTGCCCGGGCGGCCCAGGGCGCCCACCGAGTGACCGGCGAAGCTTTCCATCAGGATAACCACGACGTTCTTGATCGGCAGGGTCTTCTCGGCCGGCGGCGTGAAGTCACGGCGTACCGCGGCGGTGTCGGTGTCGACCAGTTTCTCGCTCGGCAATACCAGCATGTCGCGCACGGTCTGGGTGGCCAGCGGCTGCTCCAGGGTGGCTTTCCAGATGTTCGAACGCTCCTCGGAGAAGCGCGATTTCGCCGCCGCAATCAGCGACAAGGTACCGTTGAGGCCCAACTGGTTGGCGAAGTTCGAGTCGGTGGTGTACACGTCGCCCCAACGCAGTGGCGGGCCCTGGCGCAGGGTGCCACGGATGGCGACCACGGCGACCAGCAGGCAGACCACGAACACCGCGATGCGCGTGTACCACGGCGCTACCTGGCGAGTGCCGATGCTGCCACCGCTGAACGGGCCGCGTGGGCGCGTTGCACGGTCGGCGCCTTTGAAGGCGATGCTCAGGATCAGCGTACCCACGGCCCAGGCCAGCAGGTAGCGCACCACCGGGAAACCGTACCAGAGCATGCTCATCACGGTTTTCGGGTCTTCCTTCACGTACTGGAAGACCAGGCCGTTGAGGCGCTGGTGGAACTCGCGGTAGAAGTCCATTTCCATCAGGCCCAGGAACAGCGCGATGCTGGACGCGACCGTCAGCCACAAGCGGAAGAACCCGCGCGCCGCCATGGCCCGTACGCTGAACAACGCCAGCAGCAGCGGCACCAGCACGTACATCACCAGGCGGATATCCAGGCGCAGGCCGTTGGCGAACGCTTCAAGGAAAGTCGAGGCCGGTGTGTCGAGGATCATCTCGCGGTTGTAGACCAGCAGCGCCAGGCGCAGCAGGGAGAACATCACCATCATGATCAAGGCACAAAGCAGCGTGTACGCCAGATGGGATTTGACGGTCGGTTGCAGCAAGCGATTAGAAGCTCGCTGCTGATTCAGGGCGTCCGGGTTTGCCATGTCGTTTTAGGACCCATTGGAAGTTTAAGTTGCGAATGAATACAGCGGCGCCCCGCCCTCGCCCAGGCAGGCTGGGGTAGACGGTGAACGCAATGGCGCAAATGGTGCCCGATCAACGCCGGCAACGCCATTGATTACTCAATCCGGCCAGTGTTTGAGACTCGTCTTAGAGCATCCGGCAGGAAAAATAGCCGGCGAATTGTCTTGGATGGAATGTGAAAATTCTGTGCAGCGAATATCTCGAAACACAATAACGGGCGTACGGAAACAGATGTGGGAGCGGGCTTGCTCGCGAATACGGTAAATCAGTCGATACATCAGGTGACTGTTACACCGTATTCGCGAGCAAGCCCGCTCCCACACTTACTGTGCCCGCTCTGGATAGCGTTGTTTGGATCAGATCCGCACGTTACCGCGCGGCCCGGCGATCGCCCAGATGATCAAGCCCAGTACCGGCAGCAGCAGGATCAACAGGATCCACAACACTTTGGCGCCGGTACTCGCGCCGCTTTTGAACACGTTGATGATCGCCCAGATATCCAGCGCGAGGATGATCAACCCGATCAGACCATTAAAAGTGGAACCCATGGTGTCGCTCCTAAGTGAGGGCTTGCCTGCTTAGGATAGTCAGCCGTGGCCGGGGGTTCCGTTTTATTTCAGACGTGTACCGCAACCCGCAGGGCTTCCAGCGATGGTTCGCCCTTTATGCCGGTTTCGGCACACAACTCCAGCACCCGTGGCACGTCGTTGCCGTAGACCAGCACAGCCTGGATCTCGTCGTCCAGCAATTGGCTGAAGTTCATCAGCACGTAGCCGCCGTTCTCCGGGTTGAGGGCGCTCATCTGGATCTGGATGCGGTTCAGCGCGGTCAGGGCTTCGGTCTTGGCCAGTTGCTTGGGCTTGAGGTTGAACGCCACGCCGGGGCCAAAGGAGGCGACGATCTGGGCGAACAGGTCCTGGTAAGTGTCGGCCTGGAACAGCACGGTGTCAGGCAGGCTGCCGACGACGATCCACTCACCCAGGGGAATCGGGAAAGTGTCGTCGTAGTTGATGTCGGGGTTGGCGGCCAGGAAAGCGTCGGGATCGGCGTAGGCCTGGGCCGCTTCGTCAGCCACCTTGGCGATCTCGGGTTCGCTCATGCAGCCGGAGCTGATTTTGCTGATGAGTTCGACGAGTGCGGTTTTCATGGGGTGGTCCTGTGGCGGGGCTGATTTTGAGGGCGCAAAGCCTACACCAGTTTTTGCAACTGCGCCGCCGTATCCACCGCCCCCATGGTCTGCGCGGCTGCCAGCGCGGTCACGCCCTGGGCATCGGTGGCCTTGGGATTGGCGCCCTGGCTGATCAGGTAGTCCACCATTTCGGTACGGTTGAACATCGCCGCCATCATCAAGGCGGTGCGACCATCAGAGGATGCGCCTTCGACCAACGCTCCGCCTTCGATCAATGCCTTGACCACCGGCAGGTTGCCCTTGAACGCCGCGCCGGCAATCGGCAGCTGGTTCTTGTCGTTGGCAATCTGGGGGTCGGCCTTGAATTCCAGCAGCACTTTCACCGCGTCCACATGACCATGGTAGGCCGACAGCATCAACAGCGTATCGCCATTGTGGTTACGCAGGTTCGGCGGCAAGCCCTTGGCCAGCAACGCAGCCAGCATCGCGGCATCGCCCTTGCGCGCCACGTCGAACACCTGCTCGGCAAATTCGGCGGCTTCGTCTTCGGTCATTTGTTTGGCTTGGTCTGACATGTGGGGCTCCTTGTCTGGTGTTTCATAAGGCGCCCAGTCTCGCGATGGAGTTCCCCACTGTCATGCCTTTTTTCCCAAAAGCGGCGATAGGCAGAATCAATAACGGAACTTGCCCGCCTGGATATCCGCCAACAGTTGCCCGGTGACCGGCACATAACTGTCCGACCCAGGCAGCCAGGCAAAGATCGGATCATCACCGGCCTTGCCCGGGTCGAACGCTTCCTCCTTGAGTTTCACCTTCTGGTATTTGAAGGTGCCCGTGGTTTCCATCTTCACCTTGATCCGCAGGAACAACGGCACCGCATACGCGGGCAATTGCCCGTGGGCGAAGGTCAGCAACTCGCGCATGTCCAGGGAAGCCAGGGATTCGGCAGGCGTAATGGCCGCCATGCCCGCGCGGCCGTTGGTGTTTTCAATCTCCACGCCGTAGGCCACCACTTCGGAGATCTGCGGGTGCTGCAGGAAGATGTTCTCGACTTCGGTGGTGGAAACGTTTTCACCTTTCCAGCGGTAGGTGTCCCCCAGCCGGTCAACGAATTGGGCGTGGCCGAAGCCGATATTGCGCAACAGGTCGCCGGTGTTGAAATAACGGTCGCCCTTCTCGAACACGTCGCTGAGCACCACCTTGCGGTTCTTCTCGGGGTCGGTGTAGCCGTCGAACGGTGCCTTGTCATCGATCCTGGCCAGCAGCAGCCCCTGGCCCCCCTTGGGCACTTCGCGCATGAAACCGTCGGCGCCGCGAATCGGCTCACAGCTGTCATGGGCGTAGTCCACCAGTGCCCAGTGCATCAGGGAAAAGCCGATGGTGTTGTCGAAGTTCAGCACATTGGTGAAGCCGATGTTGCCGTCACTGGCGGCGTACAGCTCGCAGATATGATCAACGCCAAAGCGCTGCTTGAACTCAGCCCAAACCCCAGGGCGCAGGCCGTTGCCGATCATCTTCGTCACACGGTTATCACGGTCCTGCTCGCTCGCGGGCTGGTCGATCAGGTAGCGGCACAGCTCGCCGACATAACCCAGGGTGGTCGCATTGAATTTGCGCACATCGTCCCAGAACTGGCTGGCGCTGAACTTGCGGCGAATCGCGAACCCCGACGCCCCGGCAATCGCTGACCCCCAGCACACGCACAGGCCAGTGGCGTGATACAGCGGCAAGGTGCAATAGACGACATCCTCGGGCCCCATATCCAGGGCGATGGTGCCGAAACTGGCCGAGGACTTCATCCAGCGGCCGTGTTTGAAAATGCCGGCCTTGGGCAAGCCGGTGGTGCCGGAGGTGTAGATATAGAAGCAAGGGTCGTTGAAAAAAATCTGCTGGGTGCTGGCGGGGTTTTCCACCGGGCAGTCGGCGCTGGCAGCCATCAGGTCGACGTAATCCGGCGGCACATGGCTGTGCTGCTGATCGGCAATAAACCAGGTTTTATCCGCCTCGATGGCCACCTGGCTGCGCACGGCCTCGTAGGCCCCTACCAACTCGGCACCCACCACAATGGCCGCCGGCGTCACCAGGTTGAGGCTGTGAACCAGTGCGGTCTGGGTTTGCGAGGTATTGAGCATCGCGCAAATGCCGCCCACCTTGGCCACGGCCAGTACGCTGAGCAACAACTCGGGGCGGTTCTCGATAAACAACGCCACCACGTCGCCCTTGCCGATCCCCTGCTGCTGCAGGTAGTGAGCCATGCGGTTGGCCTGCTGGTTGGCCTGGCGGTAGCTCAGCACCGTGTCGCCATACAGCAGCGCGGCGCCGTCGGGGTTGCGTTGGGTGGCTTGTTCAAAGGTCCAGCCCAGGCCGCACGGCTGGTCGGGATCGGTGATGTTGGCAACGCGGATTCCGCGCACCAGGCGCGGCAGTGCACGGACAATGGTGGGCACCTTACGCAGCATCATGCCCCAGGTGATCATGTCACTTGGCGGGTGGTTCATGGCGGGAACGTCCTTTTTCTTATTGTTCGTATGACCCTCAAGGCACCCATCGCACTGTAAGACCCGCGCCGAATGCCTTGCAGGAAAATACGCCAGCCGTTCTTCGGCTGTACACGCAGGATTTGAAAAGTTTTGTATCCCGAAAGGAAAAGGAATTTAGCGCACCGCCAGGTGGTCACTATGGAAGACCTGCCTTGCGTGCCAGCTGTGAAACACTTGGCAAAACCCCGCAAAATGCAGGATGCACGATGGCCATTCATGCAAATTGCACGAAACTGGAAATCTTAAAATTTTATAACTGATTGATTTATAACGATTTTTTAAGATAGTCAGTACTGGCACAATCACTGCACCTATCACTCCACGCTGCAAAACATGAGCTAACGGAGCTGATAGACATGAGCCTGATCCAAGATAAATTTTCTTCTGTGTTCTCCAATTTCGACGTCACCACCCAGGCGCGTCCTGATGGCGGCATCCTGCTGACCTTGCGTAACAGCGAAGGCAAGCAGATCAAACGTTCGATCTCTTATCAGCAACTGCACACGGCCGACCAACTGACGTGGGTCATCAGCGCCATTCGCCGCGACCTGGCTGAACAAGCCAGCGACCTGCCACAGATTTCGATGCTGCAAAGCCAGAACCGCTTTGCCCTGCCGACCTACCATTCGGCTTGACCGTCATGCAGGACCCGAACAGGTCGTGGTGCCGTTGCGCACCACGGCCTTTTTTATTTGCACAATCCCTGTTTCACCGCCTCGTTCACGGCCTGGACCCGGTTAGTCACCTGCAACTTGCCGTAGATGTTGCGCAGGTGAAACTTCACCGTGGCCTGGGAGATGGAGCGAATCCTGCTGATTTCCCACACCGTCTTGCCCTCGACCGCCCAATGCAGGATTTCCCGTTCCTTTGGGGTCAGGGGTTTACCCGACAACATCGCACGCGCCTTGCGGTTGGCAACCGGCGCGCTGTCCGTTTGCGTGGACGGTTGTTCCTGTGGCTCCGAACCGCTCATGCAGGCCTCTCTCTTCATATAGGTCTTGTAACGCCCGAAGTCGGATTACTCCTATTGACAGGCAAATAAATATTGAGACCAGAGAGAGTTACACAAAGAGTGGAAGTAACAAGTAAGGTCAACGATAAACAGCTGTTACCCACAAACTTTAAAGTTTATTCCTACAGCGATTTCCAACCTGAAGGAATTGAAGTTAAAAAAATGCCCCCTGTTCAGGAGGCATTGCCGGACGAACTTAGTCATCAAGCCGGGGAAAACCCTCGGCGATCGCGTCGCCGGTCAGCATGACCGCCAGCCCTTCAGGGTCACTGAACAGGCGGATCGCCACAAAGTGCGGGTTCTCCCCCATATCAAACCAGTGCGGGATGCCGCTCGGCACCAAGATCAGGTCGTTTTTCTCGCAGAACACCGCGTACACATAATCTTCGATGTGCAAGGTAAACAGCCCACGACCCGCTACGAAAAAACGCACGTGGTCTTGGGCCATGCGGTGTTCGTCGAGTCGCTCGGCGCGCAATTGGGCTTTCTGCGGGTGATCGTTGCTGACGCGGAGCACATCAACGGTGGTGTAGCCGCGCTCGGTCATCAGCTTGTCGATGGGCGCCTGGTAGGCGGCGATAATCTCAACCTCGCTGGCCCCGGGCTCAAGTCGGGTAGCCGCCTGCCAGCGATCGAACCCCACACCCAGCTCGGCCAGGGTCGAGGCGATATCGTCCTGGTGAGTCAGGACCTTGTTCGGGGTGTCGGGGGTGCAGATGTGGTAAACCGCGAGATAGCTCATCAAACTCTTCCTCTGTCACGGGAGCCGCTCATGGCCGCTCCTCTTGCAATCGAATGCCAATGATTAGGGCGGCGGCCAGGGCCGCGACGCTGGCAATGCTGAAGGTCAGGGTCGGCCCCAGCAGGTTCCAGCTGTAACCTGAATAGAGTGCGCCCAGCGCACCGCCGGTACCGGCCAGTGCCGCATACAGTGCCTGGCCCTGCCCTTGCTGGCGAGCACCAAAGCTGCGTTGCACGAACTGGATGGCCGCCGCGTGGAAGCTGCCGAAGGTCGCCGCGTGCATCACCTGCGCCAGCAACAGCACCCAGAAGAATTCGGCAAACGAGCCCAGCAGCAACCAGCGCAGTGCGGCCAGCAGGAAACTCGCCATCAATACCCGGCGTACCGAAAAGCGCGTGAGAATCCGGCTCATGGCCAGGAACATCAAGACTTCCGCCACCACGCCCAGCGCCCACAACATGCCGATCACGCCACGGCTGTAACCGAGGTGTTCAAGGTGCAGGGTGAGGAAGGTGTAGTACGGACCATGGCTCATCTGCATCAGCGCCACACACGCATAGAACGCCAGCACGCCGGGGCTGCGCAGTTGCCGCAAAAAGCCGTCACCGGCCAGGCGATTCCCCTGGCTCAGGGGCTGCGCATTCGGCACCCAGAGGCTGGCGCCGATGATGCCGGCCATGATCACCACGACCACCACCGGGTAGATATCCAGGCTCAGCCAGTCGAACAAGCGGCCCATGATCACCACGGTGAGGATAAAACCGATGGAGCCCCACAACCGCACCTGGCTGTAGCGCGAGGTCTGGCCTTGCAGGTGCGCGAGGGTGATGACTTCAAACTGCGGCAGGACCGCGTGCCAGAAGAACGCGTGCAAGGCCATCACCAGCGCCAGCCAGGCGTAAGTCTTGCTGACAAAGATCAACGAGAAACTCACCAGGGTGCACACCGCGCCAAAGCGCACGATGGCCAGGCGCCGGCCGGTGTAATCCCCCAGCCAGCCCCACAGGTTGGGTGCCACGCAGCGCATCAGCATGGGGATGGCCACCAGCTCGCCGATGCGCGCGCTGGAGAACCCAAGGTGATCGAAGTACAACGCCAGGAACGGCGCCGTCGCCCCCAGCAGGGCGAAATAGAACAGGTAGAAGCTGGAGAGTCGCCAGTATGGAAGGGCTTGCGTCAGCATAAGTGACTTGTGGCGAGCGAGCCTGCTCGCGCTGGGGCGAGAAGCTCCCCCACTAGAAGCGCCGCAGTTCTCCAGGTCCTACCGGGTTGCAGGCTTTGGGGCCGCTGCGCAGCCCAGCGCGAGCAAGCTCGCTCGCCACACACGGTCACAGCTGGCCCAATACCGGAGTACTGACTTTTACGTCGGCGTTTTGCCCACGATGGCGCAGCAGGTGGTCCATCAACACGATGGCCATCATCGCTTCGGCAATCGGCGTGGCGCGGATGCCGACGCAAGGGTCGTGACGGCCCTTGGTGATCACGTCCACCGGGTTGCCGTGCACATCGATCGAACGGCCTGGCGTGGTGATGCTGGACGTCGGCTTGAGGGCCAGGTGCGCAACGATCGGCTGGCCGGAGGAAATGCCGCCGAGAATGCCGCCGGCGTTGTTGCTGAGGAAACCTTCCGGGGTCAGCTCGTCACGGTGCTCGGTGCCACGCTGGGCCACACAATCGAACCCGGCGCCGATTTCCACGCCCTTGACCGCGTTGATGCTCATCAGCGCGTGGGCCAGTTCGGCATCGAGGCGGTCGAAGATCGGCTCGCCCAGGCCCGGCATCACGCCTTCGGCAACCACGGTGATCTTGGCGCCGACGGAATCCTGGTCGCGGCGCAACTGGTCCATATAGGCTTCCAGCTCCGGCACTTTGTCCGGGTCTGGGCAGAAAAAGGCGTTGTCTTCGACGCTGTCCCAGGTCTTGAACGGGATTTCGATCGGGCCCAGCTGGCTCATGTAGCCGCGGATCACGATGCCCTGGGTCGCCAGGAACTTCTTCGCAATCGCACCGGCCGCCACGCGCATCGCGGTTTCCCGCGCCGAGCTGCGGCCACCGCCACGGTAGTCGCGCTCGCCGTATTTGTGGTGGTAGGTGTAGTCGGCGTGGGCCGGGCGGAACAGGTCCTTGATCGCCGAGTAGTCCTTGGACTTCTGGTCGGTGTTGCGAATCAGCAGGCCGATGGCGCAGCCGGTGGTGCGGCCTTCGAACACGCCGGAGAGGATTTCGACTTCGTCGGCTTCCTGGCGCTGGGTGGTGTGGCGGCTGGTGCCGGGCTTGCGGCGGTCGAGGTCACGCTGCAGGTCTTCCAGGGACAACTCGAGGCCCGGCGGGCAGCCGTCGACAATGGCGACCAACGCCGGGCCATGGCTTTCGCCCGCGGTGGTAACAGTGAACAGCTTGCCGTAGGTATTGCCGGACATGCAGGGCGCTCCGTGAAATCAGTTGAATCAAGTCAACCGTAATAACTTAAGGCGGCCAGTATACGCAGGCTAACCGACTAGTTCATCCTCGAAACCTTACCGGTAGACGTTGGTCCAACCGGCACCTTCCTCATGATGGCGCGATGATGCTGCGAGTTCTGCTTTTGACCCTCACTCTGTTTTCCAGCCTTGGCTTCGCCGCCTCCCCTGTCGTGCTGCAACGGCCCATCAGCCTGGACACCGGCAGTGGCGAGCTGTTTGGTTCGCTGTTGTTGCCCAAATCCGACAAGCCGGTGCCGGTGGTGCTGATCATCGCCGGCTCCGGGCCCACCGACCGCAACGGCAACAGCGCCGACGGCGCACGCAACGACAGCCTCAAGCGCCTGGCCTGGGTGCTGGCCAGGCACAACATCGCCAGCGTGCGCTACGACAAGCGCGGCGTGGCCGCCAGCCTTGCCGCCACCCCCGATGAACGCAACCTGACCCTGGATGCCTACGTGTCCGACGCCGTGGCCTGGGGCAAGTTGCTCAAGGCCGACCCACGCATGGGCCCGCTGATTGTGCTGGGCCACAGCGAAGGTGCACTGGTGGCCGCCCTCGCCGCCCCGCAGCTCAACCCGGCCGGGATGATTTCCCTGTCGGGCAGCGCGCGCCCGGTGGACCAGGTGATCCGCCAGCAACTGGCCGACCATATGCCTCCAGCGCTGTTACTGCGCAGCAACCAGATTCTCGATCACCTCAAGGCCGGCCAGGTGGACGCCGATGTGCCCACACCCCTTGAGGGCATTTTCCGCCCCAGCGTGCAGCCCTATCTGATCAGCCTGTTCCGCGCCGACCCTTCGGCGGCCTTTGCCAAATTGACCATGCCGGCGCTGATCGTCCAGGGCACCAATGACCTGCAGGTCGGCGTGGCCGATGCGCAACAATTGCAGAAGGCCAAGCCCGACGCCGAGCTGACGGTGATCGAAGGCATGAACCACGTGATGCGCATCGTGCCCAACAACGTGAAGCAGCAACTGGAGTCCTATAACGACCCGCAGTTGCCGCTGGCGGCTGAACTGGGCACCCGCCTGGTTCGCTTTATCGACGGACTTCGCGCCAGTTAAGCGAGTATTGCCCCTCCAGTCCTGAGCAAAACGGCCGATAAGCCATGGGTCGACAGCAAAAAGCCTGTCGGCCCGCAGAGCTTGGACAGGATCGCGCCGAATGACGAACACCGAAGCAACACCCGAACCTACCGCCGACACCACGGCTGACACCGAGGCCGCCGCATCGGCCGCGTTACCGTGGGCGGAGGTGCAGGCCGAACACTTCAAGATGCTGCGCCTGGCCCCTTTAGCCACCGACCGTGCCACGGGCGTGCGGCCCCTGCGCTTTGTGCAGTTTGGCTGGGCCGAACGCAACAACAAGGACCACAGCCTGCTGCGCATGGTCATTCAGTTGCCGGGCCAGCGGGTGCGCCGGGAACAGAACCATTTGGATATCTGGGTCGATCACGCGACCCATCGGGTGCACTTTGGCCCGGGCAACAGCCTGGAGATCGAGCCGGCTAACCGCGGCATCGGCCGTTTCCTGGTAGCCCAGGGCGCCGCCTGGGCGAAAAAGAAGTGGTCGCACTACCGCGTCGACGGCGTCGACCTGGCCAACAAGGACGCCCTCAACGAAGCCACGCGCCTGCGCCGGGATCACTTCCTGCGTATCCAGGGCTTTGATGTGGCGTACGCCGATGTCCAGCATTTGAAGGGCAACGTGCAGCCGGGCAAGGTCAGCGATGTGCTGGACAGCTGGAACACCGAAAAGCTGCAGTTCGTGGAGATTCTGGAAGCGGCGCAGATGCTGCAACAGGCCGAGCAGAACCTGGCGGAACAGGAAGTGAAACTGCGCAAGGAAGAGGAAAAAGTCACCAAGTTCAAGCGCGAAGACAGCGGGTTGCGCTTCACGATTACGTGCCTGGTGGCGTTTACCGTGTTTCAGGCGGGGTTGTTGATCTGGATTGCGACGCATCGATAATCCGGTTTATCAATTGAAACCGGATCAAAATGTGGGAGCGGGCTTGCTCGCGAATGCGGTGTGTCAGTCACCGGATATCTTGACTGAGCCACCGCATTCGCGAGCAAGCCCGCTCCCACACTGACCGCGTTACCCACTTGGAAGCGGTTAAACCCTGGCGGCAAACACCGCCTGATGCGCCCGGCACTGCTCGGCCGTCAACATGAACACGCCATGCCCGCCGCGCTGGAACTCCAGCCAGGCGAAGTCCACTTCGGGGTACAACGCCTCGACGTGAACCTGGCTGTTGCCCACTTCGACAATCAGCAAGCCCTTCTCGGTCAAGTGATCTGCCGCCTCGGCCAGCATCCGCCGAACCAGGTTCAAGCCGTCGTCACCGCAGGCCAGGCCCAACTCCGGCTCGTGCTGGTATTCATCCGGCATGTCGGCAAAGTCTTCGGCGTCGACATACGGCGGGTTGGACACGATCAGGTCAAAACGCTGGCCCGGCAAACCATCAAAGCCGTCGCCCTGAACGGTATACACGCGCTCATCGACGCCATGGCGCTCGATGTTCTGGTTGGCCACCTCCAGCGCTTCGAAGGACAGGTCGCCCAGTACCACTTCGGCGTCCTGGAACTCGTAGGCGCAGGCAATACCGATGCAACCGGAACCGGTGCACAGGTCCAGAATGCGTGCCGGCGGTGTGCCCAGCCACGGTTCGAAGCGGTTTTCGATCAGTTCGCCAATCGGTGAGCGGGGAATCAATACACGCTCATCAACGATAAACGACATGCCGCAGAACCAGGCTTCCTTCAACAGGTAAGCGGTCGGCACACGCTCGTGGATACGGCGGTGCAGCAACCGTTGCACGTGGGAGATTTCCTCTTCTTCCAGGTTGCAATCCAGGTAACTGTCGGCAATTTCCCATGGCAGGTGCAAGGCGCCGAGCACCAGTTGCCGGGCTTCGTCCCAGGCGTTGTCGGTGCCATGGCCAAAAAACAGGTCTTCCCCATGGAAACGGCTGACGGCCCATCGGATGTGGTCGCGCAAGGTGCGCAGGCGGGAAGTGATCACGGGGGCAAGCTCCTGGAAAAAACGACCGGCGATTCTAACAGTCTTAAGCTGTACCGACGATGTACGAAAAAACCCTTTGCCGCACGTCGGATTTCATCTTAAACGTGGTTTTTGCCTAAACGTAGTGCCCTATTGACATCGCTGCACGCCAACAACGGCGTACCTTACAATGGTAGCGATTCACAGAAGCGCTCAGCCAGAGGACAATGTCACAAAAGCCCCACTCACAGGAGCCCCAGAATGTCCGTTCCAAAGACGATGTTTCAACTCAGCGGTCGTGGTTACGCAGCGGCGAACCTGAACCATGCGACCCTCGTGATCATCGACGCCCAGAAGGAATACCTCAGTGGTCCCCTCGCCCTCTCGGGCATGGACGCTGCTGTCGAACATATCAAGCAACTGGCGGCTGCCGCGCGCAACGCCGGGCGCCCGATCGTGCATGTGCGCCACCTGGGCACTGTCGGCGGGTTGTTTGACCCTCAGGGCGAGCGCGGTGAGTTCATTCCTGGCCTTGAGCCACAGGCCGACGAATCCATCATCGGCAAGCTGCTGCCCAGCGCCTTCCACGGCACCGGCCTGGAGAAACACCTGCAAGACCTCGGTTCCCTGGACCTGATCGTCTGCGGCTTCATGAGCCACTCCAGCGTCAGCACCACGGTGCGTGCGGCAAAAAACCTGGGCTTTCGCTGCACCCTGGTGGAAGACGCCTGCGCCACCCGCGACCTGCCTTACAAGGGCGGCATCCTCAGCGCCGACCATGTGCAGCAGACTGAAATGGCCATCATGGCTGACAACTTCGCCACCCTCGCCTTGACCAAAGATCTGATCTGATCGACCTTCGATGAGCGGGTAGCCGCCCGCTCATCCGCAAATACCTGTCATTTGCTGCAATTGCCTCTGTACCCGGAACAACCTGTGTATCTTCCGGTCGAAGGGCCGATACCCTGGAGGAAAGGTCGGAATGAAGATATCCGATGGTTTTGATGCTCGTCGCTTGCGCCCCAAGGGCCCGAGCAACTGGCGTCTGCGCATCGGCGCCGGCTTTGCCGCGCTGTTGGCGATAGGTGGCGTACTACTGGCAATTGCTGGCGGCGCTGGTTTGGTTGGACACTCACCGGCCCTGGGCGAGCTGAATGCCAGCCCTGGCGGTTCTGCAATACTCTTGGTCATCGGCCTGCTGGTGCTGTGGTTCGGCGTATGGCTGTGGCGCCGTTGCCGTCGGCGCATGCGCCAACCGCTGTCACTGAACATCGCTTCGCACCTGATGAAAAAGCACGACTGATGGCGCACAGATAGCGTTTGTTGCGCATCAAGCCGCCGCGATTAGGTAAACTGCCCGCCCTTCGCGGAGGCTGACATGCAAGACGACGATTTTTCCCTATTCAAGAACGAGCTGCGCGGCGTCAAGCCGATCAAGCATGATCGCGCCGACACCGGCAAACCCAAGACCGATCGCGCCCAGATCGCCAAGCTGCGCCAGGCCGCGACCGTGCGCACGGACGCCACCACCGTGGACGGCCTGTCGGATCAATTCGTTATCGATGTAGGTCCCGAAGACGAGTTGATGTGGGCCCGCGACGGCGTGCAGGAAAGCCAGATGCGCAAGCTCAAGGTCGGCCAGATCCCGTTCGAGGGCAGTCTCGACCTGCACGGCATGACCGTCGAAAAAGCCCGCGAAACCCTCTGGGCGTTCCTCGCCGAAGCCACCAAATTCGAAATCCGCTGCGTGCGCGTCACCCACGGCAAGGCCGTGCGCCTGGACGGCAAGCGGCCGATGATCAAAAGCCACGTCAACACCTGGTTGCGCCAACACTCCCAGGTGCTGGGTTTTACCTCATGCCAGCCACGTCACGGCGGCGCTGGGGCGGTGTATGTGATGCTCAAGCGCACCATGATGGAAGGCCGCGACGAGTAACAAGTGCCATCGTCAGGCTTGCAGCGATGTGTTGGCCGCCGTACCCTTGCCCTTTGCGAAAATCCCACTAGGTAGTTTCATGTCCCTGGAACAGAATTACACCGCGATCCTCGGCCAGCTCGGCGAGGACGTTTCCCGCGAGGGCCTGCTCGACACGCCAAAACGTGCCGCCAAGGCCATGCAGTATCTCTGCCGCGGTTATGAACAGACCCTCGAAGAAGTCACCAACGGTGCCTTGTTCAGCTCTGACAACAGCGAAATGGTGCTGGTCAAGGACATCGAGTTGTACTCGCTGTGCGAACACCACCTGCTGCCGTTTATCGGCAAGGCTCACGTCGCGTATATCCCGAGCGGCAAAGTGCTGGGCCTGTCGAAGGTCGCGCGTATCGTCGATATGTATGCCCGCCGCCTGCAGATCCAGGAAAACCTCAGCCGCCAGATCGCCGATGCGGTCCAGCAGGTCACCGGCGCCCTGGGCGTTGCAGTGGTGATCGAGGCCAAGCACATGTGCATGATGATGCGCGGTGTGGAGAAGCAGAATTCGTCGATGATCACGTCGGTGATGCTGGGTGAGTTCCGCGAAAACGCGGCGACCCGCAGCGAGTTTCTCAGCCTGATCAAGTAATACGCGGCACCTGGAAAAACCGGCGTTCATCGCCGGTTTTTTTTCGCCTGTGAAAAATCAGGTAAGCTGCGCCCCCTTAAGTCTAGGGCAAGAGGTTTCAGCCATGTTCGTCAAAGCACTTCGAGTGGGCCTCGGCCACGTCATCATCGCCGGCGACTTCCTGACCCGTCCGCGCAAAAAGCAGCGCCCTGCCGAACAACAGGCGCAGGTGAACGCAGCGGCCAAGGACCTGACCCTGTATCAATTCCACGCCTGCCCGTTCTGCGTGAAGACCCGCCGCACCCTGCACCGCCTGAACGTGCCGGTGGCCTTGAAGGATGCGAAGAACAACGAGCAGGACCGCCAGACCCTGCTGGAGCAAGGCGGCAAGATCAAGGTGCCATGCCTGCGCATCGAAGAGAACGGCCAGACCACCTGGATGTACGACTCCAAGGTGATCATCGATTACCTCGACAAGCGGTTTGCGGCGGTCTGACAAACAGCGAGGATCCAGTGTGCGAGCAAGCCCGCTCCCACATTAGTTTGGTATTGCCAATTCAAGATCCAGTAACGCTGAGCCCAGGCACTTGCCATGGGCGTCCAGCGCCAGCGACCGCGTCACCCCGCCTCGCAGGATCCCCGGCAACACGAAGTTCAGTGCCTGCACATTGGGCAGTTCATAACGCCGCACCGGTGCGGCACCCGCCTCCAGCAACGGCGCAAAAAACGCCGCCACCACCTCAGCCGTGAGTTGCTCGCAGAGCAGCGGATAGTCCTCGGCCCGATACGCGATGATCGAGATGTTCGAGGTGTCGCCCTTGTCTCCCGTTCGGGAGTGGGCCAGGGTGTGCAACTTCATGCTTCGATCCTCGGGTTGACCGCGTGACGAGGCAGCAGCAACGATGCCACCGCCACCACCTGGCGCAGGCTCTTGCTGGCGCCACCGCCGCCGGACGGGCCGTTGGTGTAGAGAGTTTCCACTTCATTGCCGACACGCACCGCCTCGCTGCGTTCTGCGCAGCGGGCGGCGATGCGCAGGCGCACTTCCCACGGTTCAACCGTGCTGCGCGGGCCGTGCAGGGAGTCGACGCCGATCAATTCGGCACGCACGTCCTGCATGCGCACACCGGTCAACTCCAAGCGTTTCAGGACCACATCGCGAGCCAGTTGCGCACGAGCGACCGCGCCCGGACCACCGTAGGAAATCTGCCCCTCACCGATCCAGCCGTCCAGATAACCGACGCTGACTTTCAACGCTTCGGGACGTGGCCGTCCGCTCGCGCCGTGGGCACGCACCCGGTCCACGGCTTCTTCGGTAAACGCCACCTGGGAAAAATCCGCGCACACGTCCGGTGTGAGGTAGGCCGCCGGGTCGTGCACTTCGTAGATCAATTGTTCGGTGCACGTGGCACGGCTGACCCGCCCACCGGAACCTGCGACCTTGGTGATCAAGGCCTCGCCGTCTGGGTCAATCTCGGCCAATGGAAAGCCCAGGCGTGCCAGATCGTCCACGTCCTTGAAACCCGGATCGGCAAAGTAGCCGCCGCTGACCTGCCCCGCACATTCCAGTAAATGCCCCACCAGCGTGCCACGTCCCAGCCGTTGCCAATCATCCGCAGCCCAGCCGAATTCGAACATCTGCGGCGCCAGGAACAGCGAAGGGTCTGCCACCCGGCCGGTGATCACCACGTCGGCCTCGGCGCGCAAGGCGTCGATAATGCCGTCGGCGCCCAAATAGGCGTTCGCGGAAATCAATCGCTCGCCCAACGAGCCAAGGGTCTGGCCGTTGTCGAGCAACTGCTCCGGCTGGGCACGCAAGGTCTCAAGCACGTCATCGCCAACCACCGCCAGCACCTTGAGGTTAAGCCCCAGTTCACTGGCAATCCGCCGCACTTCAACCGCCGCCGCCACCGGATTGGCCGCGCCCATATTGGTGATTACCCGCAGGCGCCGGCGCCCGTCAGGCTGGCCGACAAAGGGCAGCACGCGGCGCATGCGCTCACTCAACAGCGGGTCGTAACCGCCTTGTGGATCGCTTATCCGCGCCTGTTGCGCCAGGGCGATGGTGCGTTCGGCCAGGCATTCGAAGACCAGGTAATCCAGGTCGCCCTGTTCGGCCAATTCCACCGCAGGTTCGATACGGTCGCCGGAGTAGCCGGCACCGGAACCGATGCGCAAGGTTTTCATTTCAAATCACTCCCAGGAGCAAAGCCGTCAGGGTCATCAACACCGACGCGGCAAACAGAAAGGGGATGGTGAAGCGCTGGTGATCGGCCAATTCGATCTTGCACAGGCCCACCAACAGGAAGGTCGCCGGCGTCAACGGGCTGACCGGAAAGCCGGTGGTGTGCACGCCCAGCAACGAGGCCTGGGCCACTTGCAGCGGGTCGACGCCCAAGGCCTTGCCGACTTCGGCGATCACCGGCATCACGCCGAAGTAGTAGGAATCCGGGTCAAACAGCATGCTCAGCGGCATCGACAGGAAGCCCACCACCGCCGGGATCAACTTGCCGTGGCCCGCCGGAATCTGCGCCACCGCCACTTCGGCGATGGCCTTGAGCATGCCGGTGCCTTGCATGATGCCGGTGAACACACCGGCGGCGAGCAGGATGCTGGCCATGGTCAGGGCGGTTTTTGCGTGGGCGTCGATCCGCGCGCGCTGGGCGTCGACGTTCGGGTAGTTGATGCACAGCGCCACCACGGTGCCGAGCATGAACATCACCACCGGGTCGACCCAACCGGCGATCATCACCACCATCACCAGTACCGTCAGGACCAGGTTGACCCAGAACAGCCGCGGGCGACGCAGGGCAATGTCATCGTCGCTGAGCACCCGTTGCGGCACGGCGTCCACGCTGGAACCAGCGCCCAGGCCCAGGCGTTTTTCTTCCCGGTGGCCCAGCCACCAGGCGCAGGCGAATACAAAGACCAGGCCAACGATCTGCACCGGGATCAGCGGCTGGAACAAGTCCGCCACCGGCACGTGCAGCGCCGCCGAGGAACGCAGTACCGGGCCGGTCCACGGCAGGAAGTTGACCCCGGCCGCCATCGCCGCCACACACGCGAGGATGCGTTTATCAATTCCCAGCCGCGTGTACAGCGGCAGCATCGCCGGCACCGTCACCAGGAAGGTCACCGCGCCGGAGCCGTCGAGGTGCACCAGCAGGGCCAGGGTCGCGGTACCGACGACAATCCTTGTAGGACGCGTCCCTACCGTGCGCAGAATGCGATCAATGATTGGATCCAGCATGCCGGCATCGGTCATGATCCCGAAGAACAGGATCGCAAACACAAACATCCCCACCACGGGGGCGACGTTCTTGATGCCGGTGATGATGAAGGCGCTGGTTTGCAGGCCGAAACCGCCCAGCAGCGCGGCGATGATCGGCAAGGCGATCAGGGCCACCAGTGGCGACAGGCGTTTGCTCATGACGGCAGTGAGCAGGCACAGGATGGTGATGACACCCAGGGTAGCGAGCATGGGGTAGCTCCAGAACGGCGTTTTCGGCCGGTTATTGTTTTCCCTGGAGTATTGGAATCGCGTTAGGCTTTGTAAATTGGAATATTCGGCACTCCACATTCGAAAAAACAAAACGCTCGAGCAAAATAAAAATGAAAAATTCGATCCAGCATATCCAGGCGTTTCTCGCCGTTGCCCGCACGGGCAGCTTTACCAAGGCCGCCAACGAACTGCATTTGTCGCCCTCGGCGCTGACCGTGCAGGTGCAACAACTGGAGGAATGGTTGGGCGTCGCGCTGCTCGACCGCAGCCCGCGCCACGTCAGCATCACCGCTGCCGGGCTGGATGCACGCGGGCCGATGGAGAAATTGCTGCTGGACCTGGACAACATCGTCACCGGCTCCCGTGACCTGGCAGCGCTACGACGAGGCGTGGTGACCATCGCCGCCCTGCCCTCCGTGTGCGCCGGCGCGTTACCTCCCGCCCTGCGCCTGTTTCGCGAACGTTTTGCCGGGATCGAGGTGCGCTTGCATGACCTGGTTGCTCACCGCATTCATGCGCAAGTGCGTTCGGGCGAGGTGGATTTCGGTATTGGTGTGCGGGCGCGGCTGAGTCATGGACTGGCGTTTGTGCCGGTGCTGAATGATCGGTTATGTGCGTTCGTGCCGCTGGATCATCCGCTGACTCGTTTTGCAAAGTTGAGCCTGGAGCAACTGGCCGACCAGCCGATCATCCTCACCGGCCGCGACAGCAGCGTGCGGGAACAGGTGGACGCGTTGTTCGATGAAACACGCCTGACGATGCTCGCGGGGATGGAGGCCAACTACATGTCGACCGTGTTGGCGTTGGTGCGGCAGGGCTTGGGGATCAGTGTGTTGCCGGAATCGGCGGCGGACAGTCTGGAGGGGTTGAAGCGGATTACCATTGATCATCCGGGGGTGAACCGGGAGATCGGGTTGATCAGTCGCAGTGGACAGCCGTTGAGCCCAGCGGCGCAGCGCTGTTTTGAGTTGCTCAGTGAAGAATTACCTGGCGCACCGCAAAACTAAATGTGGGAGCGGGCTTGCTCGCGAAGGCGGTGGGTCAGCCAATACATGTGCTGACTGGTACACCGCCTTCGCGAGCAAGCCCGCTCCCACATTTTTGACCGCATTTCAGCCCAGCATCGGCACATGCTTGGGATGGCTGGCCACGCGCTTCAACCACGCCTGCACGCCTGGATAGGCGCTCAGGTCAAAGCCACCTTCATCCGCCACATGGGTGTAGGCATACAGCGCCACGTCGGCAATCGAGAATTGGTCGCCCACCAGATACGGTGTCAATTGCAACTGGCGCTCCATCACCTTCAGGGCTTTATAACCGCCCTTGTGCAGCTTCTTATATTCCTCCAGGCGATCTTCCGGCAGCCCCAGGTAAAACTGGATAAACCGCGCCACCGCGATGTATGGCTCGTGGCTGTACTGCTCGAAAAACTGCCACTGCAGAACCTGGGTGCGCAGGCGCGGTTCGCTGGGCAGGAACTCGCTGCCATCGGCCAGGAAGTTGAGAATCGCATTGGACTCCCACAGGCAGGTGCCGTCTTCCAGCTCCAGCACCGGGATCTTGCCGTTGGGGTTCTTGGCCAGGAACTCCGCGGTCTGGGTGTCGCCCTTCAGGATGTCGACATCGATCCACTCATAGTCGATGCCCAACAGGCTGAGCATGAGTTTGACTTTGTAGCAGTTGCCCGATTTGTAATCGCCGTAGACCTTGTACATGGAGGCTCCCCTATGCCGCTTGCGCGTGCTGTGCTTGACGGACCACCGCAGCGAGACGCTTGAGACCTTCGTCCAAGCGCGCCGGGTCGATATGGCTGAAATTGAGCCGCAGGTGACCGTGATGATTGTCCGGCTCGGAAAAGAACGGTTCACCGGGCATGAACGCGATGTCCTGGTCGAGCGCAGGTGCCAACAAGGTGCGGGTATCGAGCGGCTGTTTCAAGGTCAGCCAGAAGAATAATCCGCCCTGGGGTATTTGCCAGTCGGCCAGGTCGCTGAAATGCCGCGCCAGTGCAGCCTGGAAAGCGTCGCGCCGGCCTCGGTAAAAGCTGCGCAACGCTACCAGGTGATGCTGGTATTTCTCGGTGCCGATCCATTGCATCGCCTGCCACTGGCCAACGCGGTTGGTGTGCAGGTCGGCTGATTGCTTGAGTTTGAGCAGGTGCGGGAACAGGTCCGGACTGGCGATCAGGTAGCCGACCCGCAGGCCGGGCAACAAGGTCTTGGATACGGTGCCGGTGTAGATCCAGCTGGCCTTTTTCAGCCGACTGACGATGGGTTGCGCGCTGCCGCCGTCGAAGGTCAGTTCGCGGTAGGGTTCGTCTTCGATCAGGGTTACGCCAAACTCGTCCAGCAACGCGGCGACGGCCTCGCGCTTGGCATCGCTGTAGCGCACCGCCGAAGGGTTCTGGAACGTCGGGATCAGGTAGACGAAGGACGGGCGATGCTGCTCAAGGCTGCTGCGCAAGGCTCTGAGGTCCGGACCGTCCGCCTCAAGCTGTACGGTCAGGCAATCGGCGCCGAACAGTTGGAAAATCTGCAATGCCGCAAGGTAAGTCGGGCCTTCCAGGAGGATTTTGGTGCCCTTGTCGATGTACAGCTTGGCCGCCAGGTCCAGGGTTTGCTGGGAGCCGCTGACCACCATGACCTGGCGCGCATCGCAGGCAATACCCAGCACCCGCGCCTCGGCCGCCAGCAATTCACGCAACTGTGGCTCGCCTTCGCTCATGCCGTATTGGCCGATATTCAGCGGCATGCCTTCCCAATCCAGCGTGGGCAGCATCACTTCGGCCGGCAGGCCACCGGCGAAGGACATCACCTGCGGCTTTTGCGCCGCCGCGAGGATTTCACGGATCAGGGAGCTTTTAAGACGCGAAACACGTTCTGAGAAGGCCATAAGGGTCACCGGTAGCAAAGCCTGGGGAAAATACGTCAAACTGCTTGACCGAAATTACGACGACTTGGGCAGATACGTCAATATGCTTGACCTTAAAAACCAGACCAGCCAGCAAACCGCCATGGAAGCCTTCTTCTTCGGCTACCAGGCGTTCACCGCCAAGGCTGACGAAATGCTGGAGCGCCGCGGCTTGAGCCGGGTGCATCAACGCATCGTGTTTTTTATCGCGCGCTACCCGGCCTTGAGCGTCAAGGAGCTGCTGGAACTGCTCGGCGTGAGCAAACAGGCGCTGAATATGCCGTTGCGCCAACTGCAGGAGATGCACCTGGTGGACAGCGTGGCGTCCGAGACCGACAAGCGTAAGCGCCTGCTGGAGTTGACCGAGGAAGGCCGGCGTTTCGAACAATCGCTGCGGCGCGAACAGGTAAAGCTGCTGCAACGGGCGTTTGCCGAGGCAGGCGAGACGGCGGTAGAAGGCTGGCTGGCGGTAAACAAGGCACTCAGTGGCCAATCCTGAATTGCCTTTCATCCCCTTTCGCACACAAAATAGAAAACATTATTTGCTTTATTTGTATACAAAAGCATAATTCGCTTCGTGCGAGTTCCTGACCTATTGGTCAACAAAACCCGCTGGTACCTCAAAGCGCTGCTGCCCACTCATGTGTCCGGCGCTGGAAATAACAATAAAACTCTTGAGGAGTACTTGCTGTGGAAAGCCGCAAATCCGAAGCCCCTACGCTCGACCTCTCGCCAACCCACAACGGTTGGCTGGAACGCCTGTTCAAACTCCGCTTGCATGGCACCACAGTGAAGACCGAGCTGATCGCTGGCCTCACGACCTTTATCACCATGGCCTACATCATCTTCGTCAACCCCAACATCATGGCCGACGCCGGCATCGATCACGGCGCGGCGTTTGTCGCCACCTGCATCGCCGCCGCGCTGGGTTGCCTGCTGATGGGCCTGTACGCCAACTGGCCAGTAGGCCTGGCGCCGGGCATGGGCCTGAACGCGTTTTTCACCTACACCGTGGTCGGGACCATGGGCTACAACTGGGAGACGGCACTGGGTGCGGTGTTTATCTCCGGTGTGTTGTTCATGATCCTGACGCTGTCACGCATTCGCGAGTGGCTGCTCAACAGCATTCCGGTGAGCCTGCGCCATGCCATGGGCGCCGGCGTCGGATTGTTTCTCGGGGTGATCGGCCTGAAAACCGCCGGCATCATCGTGCAAAGCCCGGCCACCCTGATCAAGCTCGGCTCCCTGCATGAACCCGCCCCATTGCTGGCGGCCATCTGCTTCCTGTTGATTGCGATCCTCAGCTACCACCGGGTATTCGGCGCGATCCTGATCAGCATCATCGCCGTGACCCTCGCCGGTTGGGGCCTGGGCCTGGTGGAGTACCACGGCATCCTGGCCACCCCGCCAAGCCTGGCGCCGACCTGGATGGCCATGGACGTGATGGGCGTGTTCAACGTCAGCATGATCAGCGTGGTGTTCGCCTTCCTGTTTGTGCACATGTTCGACACCGCCGGCACCCTGATGGGCGTGGCCCAGCGCGCAGGCCTGGTGAATGCCGACGGCAAGATCGAAAACCTCTCCCGCGCCCTGAAAGCCGACAGCGCCTCCAGCGTGTTCGGCGCCATGGTCGGCGTGCCGCCAGTCACCAGTTACGTGGAAAGCGCCGCCGGGGTTGCCGCCGGTGGCCGTACCGGGCTGACCGCCGTCACCGTGGGTGTGCTGTTTATCGCAGCGATGTTTTTTGCCCCGCTGGCTGGCATGATTCCGGCCTATGCCACCGCCGGCGCGTTGATCTATGTGGCGATGCTGATGATGAGCGGCATGGCCCATATCAATTGGGACGACGCCACCGACAGCATTCCGGCGATCGTCACGGCGATCATGATGCCCCTGACCTTCTCGGTGGCCGACGGCATCGCCCTGGGTTTTATCACCTACGTGGCGCTGAAGGCCGGCACGGGTAAACACAGGGAAATTTCCATCAGCCTGTGGGTGCTTTGCGCGATCTTCATCGCCAAGTTCGCGTTCCTGTAGGCCAACCCGCTTGACCCTGCCTCACCCCGTCGGGTGGGGCTTTTGTACGAATGGAGGAATGCAATGAGTCTGGAAACCTGGCTGCTGTTCAGCGGCGCTGCGCTGGTGGTGATCCTGATCCCCGGCCCCCTGTCCTTGCTGATGATCAGCAACAGCCTGAACTACGGCCTGCGCCGTTCGTACCCGGCCTTTCTCGGCGGGGTGATTGCTTCCATCTGCCTGCTGAGCGCCTCGGCGCTGGGTTTGGGTGCGTTGTTGCTGGCATCGGAACAGCTGTTCAGCGCCCTGAAGATCGTCGGCGCGCTGTACCTGTTCTATCTCGCCTGGCAGAGCTGGCAGCAATCCCGGCAACCGGCCCACGTCGCCGACGTACCGCAAGTGGCCGCCACCCCGCGTTTTCGTGCGCTGTTTGGCCGGGCCTTTGTGCTGGGCGCCAGCAACCCGAAGGACATCCTGTTTTTCGCCGCCTTCCTGCCGCAATTCCTCAGTGCCCAGCAGGCCTTTTTGCCGCAGTTGCTGATCATGATCGCCACCTGGACCGTGCTCGACCTGCTGTGCAAACTGGCCTACGGCCTCGGCGCCCATGGCGCCGCGCGCTACCTGCGCAGCGGCAGGGGCCAGAGCTGGTTCAACCGGATCAGCGCGGGCTTGTTCACAGGCGCCGGCGCTGCGTCGCTATTGAGCCGCTGAAGATCCAGCCCCGATCGCACTGACGATCGGGGCCGCCTTTATGGTGCAATCAGCAGGCGAAAAAAAGCCCGCAGTGTGAGCGGGCGAAAAACCAACGAAGAGCTTTGGGGGTGTGAAGCGCGGTGACGACTCAGCTACCGCGATAGGTGGAGTAGCTGTAAGGCGAAATCAGCAAAGGCACGTGGTAGTGATCCTGTTCGGCGCTGATGCCGAAGCGCAGCACCACCACATCGAGAAATGCAGGTTCGGGCAGTTGCACACCGCGGGCGCGGTAGTAATCACCGGCGCTGAACTGCAACTGATAGACACCGCTGCGGTAGTCATCGCCTTGCAGCAGGGGTGCATCGCAGCGGCCGTCGCTGTTGGTCAGGGTGCTGGCGACCAGCTCAAGCTGTGCGCCCTCGACACGGTACAACTCAACCTTGATTGCGCTGCCAGGGCAGCCATGCGCGGCGTCCAATACGTGTGTGGTCAAACGTCCCATAGCGTCTGCGCGCCTCCCGAAGTCAGTAAAAAGTGAAAGACCGCACCTTTTCAGGTCACTGAAAAAGCCGGCGATGGCTGATTAAGACACTTTTCAAAAAAATTGTACACAATAAATTCAACAAGCCTGCGTTCCGTTGCTGACGCCGATACTGTAGGAGCGAGCTTGCTCGCGAAGATCGTTAACGATAACGCAGCGCTTCAGGGTTAACGAGGCGCTCTCAGGTTTTTCGCGAGCAAGCTCGCTCCTACAGTGAATGAGGTTTTTTTCAATTTAGCTGACCAGTCAGGCAGGTTTCTTGCAGTGCTATTCTGCAAAGACCCTGCGGAAAAAATGCAGAAATACAGGCTTACAAAGTGCACACTAAGTTGTATACAATCAGTCATCGTTGTGACGCCACCCAGTCTTTCCGCTGCCCGGCCGCCACACACACCGCTACCACGAACAAGAAGGAAGACTGCAGTGAGCGCTGACTACCCACGCGACCTGATCGGTTACGGCAGTAACCCTCCTCACCCACACTGGCCGGGCAAGGCCCGTATCGCCCTGTCGTTCGTACTCAACTACGAAGAAGGTGGTGAGCGCAACATCCTGCACGGCGACAAAGAGTCGGAAGCCTTCCTGTCCGAGATGGTCTCGGCGCAACCGCTGCAAGGCGAGCGCAACATGAGCATGGAATCGCTGTACGAATACGGCAGCCGTGCCGGCGTGTGGCGCATCCTCAAGTTGTTCAAGGAATTCGATATCCCGCTGACCATCTTCGCCGTGGCCATGGCCGCCCAGCGCCACCCGGATGTGATCCGCGCGATGGTCGCCGCCGGCCACGAGATCTGCAGCCACGGCTACCGCTGGATCGACTACCAATACATGGATGAGGCCCAGGAACGCGAGCACATGCTCGAAGCGATCCGCATCCTCACCGAACTCACCGGCGAGCGCCCACTGGGCTGGTACACCGGCCGCACCGGCCCCAACACCCGGCGGCTGGTGATGGAGGAAGGCGGCTTCCTCTATGACTGCGACACCTATGACGACGACCTGCCCTACTGGGAACCCAACAACCCGACCGGCAAGCCGCACCTGGTGATCCCCTACACCCTGGACACCAATGACATGCGTTTCACCCAGGTCCAGGGTTTCAACAAGGGCGACGACTTTTTCGAATACCTGAAAGACGCCTTCGACGTGCTGTATGCCGAAGGCGCGGACGCACCGAAAATGCTCTCCATCGGTTTGCACTGCCGCCTGATCGGCCGCCCGGCGCGCCTGGCCGCCCTCAAGCGGTTTATCGAATACGCCAAGGGCCATGACCAGGTGTGGTTTACCCGCCGCGTCGACATCGCCCGTCACTGGCATGACGTACACCCTTTCCAGGGAGCCGCCAAATGACCGCGTTCCAAACCCTGAAACCGTCGACCCTGAGCCGCGACGAATTCGTCGCAGCCTTCGCCGACATCTACGAACATTCGCCATGGGTGGCCGAAAAGGCCTTCGACCTGGGCCAGGACGCTTCGATCGACGAGATCGAAACCCTGCACCAGCGCATGAGCGACATCCTGTTGAGCGCCGATCACACCAGTCAACTGGCCCTGATCAACGCTCACCCGGACCTGGCGGGCAAAGCGGCCGTCCAGGGCCAGTTGACCGAAGCCAGCACTAATGAACAGGCTGGCGCCGGTATTCACCAATGCTCGAGCGACGAGTTTTCGCGCTTCACCGAGCTGAACGATGGCTACAAGGCCAAGTTCAAGTTTCCCTTCATCATGGCGGTAAAAGGCAGCAACCGGCACCAGATCCTTGCCGCGTTTGAAACGCGCATTCACAACTCGGTGGAAGCCGAGTTCAAATGTGCGCTGGCCGAGATCAATAAAATCGCGTTGTTCCGATTACTGACCCTTTAGCAGACCTGGCCCGAGCGGTTCATGAACGCCCAGGGCCTGGCGAGCATCCCAAGCCACTTACTTTAAGGCAGACAAGAAGAATGAAAGCGCAACCCGTACCTTTCGAAAAGTTCGTCAACCTGGCCGACGCCCGCCTGGGCACAAAGATCATCTCTGTCACCGATGACTGGTTCGCCGACGCCAACCGCCTGTTCCAGCCGACCCCGGCCGTGTGGAAGGAGGGCGTTTTCGATGACAACGGCAAGTGGATGGACGGCTGGGAGTCGCGCCGCAAGCGCTTCGAAGGCTACGACAGCGCAGTTATCCGCCTGGGCGTACCGGGTTCGATCAAAGGCGTGGACATCGACACTTCATTCTTCACCGGCAACTTCCCGCCATCGGCGTCCCTGGAAGCCTGCTTCCTGGCGTCCGGCGAGCCGGATGACAACACCCAATGGGTTGAAGTGCTGTCGGCGGTGGAGCTGCAAGGCAACAGCCATCACTTCCACGAGATCAACAACGACCAGGCCTTCAGCCACCTGCGTTTCAACATCTACCCGGATGGTGGCGTGGCCCGTCTGCGTGTGTACGGCATTCCGTTCCGCGACTGGTCGGCGGTGGGCGACAACGAACAGGTGGACCTGGCTGCTGCATTGAACGGCGGCCGCGCACTGGCCTGCTCCGATGAACACTTCGGGCGCATGAGCAACATCCTCAACCCGGGCCGTGGCATCAACATGGGCGACGGCTGGGAAACCGCACGTCGTCGTACGCCGGGCAATGACTGGGTGATCGTCGCACTGGGCCACCCGGGCGAGATCGAGAAGATCGTGGTCGACACCCTGCACTTCAAGGGCAACTACCCGGACACTTGCTCGATCCAGGGCGCGTTCGTGAAGGGCGGCACCGACAGCCAGATCGAAACCCAATCGCTGTTCTGGCGCGAACTGCTGCCGGCGCAGAAACTGGAAATGCACGCTGAACACACGTTTGCCGAGCAGATCAAGGCGCTGGGCCCGATCACCCACATTCGTCTGAATGTGTTCCCGGATGGTGGTGTGAGCCGCCTGCGGGTTCTCGGTAAGGTCTCGAAGTAACACCCGATCGTTCCCACGCTCTGCGTGGGAATGCATACCGTGACGCTCTGCGTCACAAGAGCGGACGCAGAGCGTCCAGGGCGGCGTTCCCACGCAGAGCGTGGGAACGATCCATACACAAGATTAAGAAGACAGCCATGCGCACACTGATGATCGAACCCCTGACCAAAGAAGCCTTCGCCCCTTTCGGAGACGTTATCGAAACCGATGGCAGCGATCACTTCATGATCAACAACGGGTCGACCATGCGCTTTCATAAACTGGCGACGGTTGAAACCGCCACGCCAGAAGATAACGCGATCATCAGCATCTTCCGCGCCGACGCGCAGGACATGCCGCTGACCGTGTGCATGCTGGAACGACACCCGCTGGGCAGCCAGGCTTTCATCCCGCTGCTCGGCAACCCCTTTCTGATCGTGGTCGCGCCACTTGGCGATGAACCTGTATCGGGCTTGGTCCGCGCCTTCGTTACCAACGGCAGGCAGGGCATTAATTACCATCGCGGCGTCTGGCACCACCCGGTGCTGACGATCGAAAAGCGGGATGACTTCCTGGTGGTTGATCGCAGTGGCACAGGCAATAACTGCGATGAGCATTTTTTCAAAGAGGATGAGCGGTTGATCCTCGCCCCCCACCAATAAGAGAAGGTCTGATCACTCGACGACAGAGTGACAGGCGAGAGGTAAAGACTGTGGAAGCACATTTGATGGAATGGCTGAACCTGAGCGTGCGCTGGGTTCACATGATCACTGGCGTCGCCTGGATCGGCGCTTCGTTCTACTTCGTCTGGCTGGAAAACAACCTCAACCGCGTCAACCCCAAGGACGGCCTCGCCGGTGACTTGTGGGCGATCCACGGTGGCGGTATCTACCACCTGGAAAAATACAAACTGGCCCCGCCGACCATGCCGGACAACCTGCACTGGTTCAAATGGGAAGCCTACTTCACCTGGATGTCCGGCATCGCGCTGCTGTGCGTGGTGTTCTACGCCAACCCGACCTTGTACCTGCTGGCCCCGGGCAGCAGCCTCAGCGGTCCGGAAGGTGTGTTGCTGGGCCTCGGCTCGCTGCTGGCCGGCTGGTTCATCTACTCCTTTCTGTGCGACTCGGCACTGGGCAAGCGCCCCGCCCTGCTCGGCCTGATCCTGTTCGTGCTGTTGATTGCCGCCGCGTACGGCTTCAGCAAAGTGTTCAGCGGTCGTGGTGCGTACCTGCACGTGGGCGCCGTGATCGGCACCATCATGGTGGGCAACGTGTTCCGCATCATCATGCCGGCCCAGCGTGCGCTGGTGGCGGCCATCGCGGAAAACCGCACACCCGACCCGGCACTGCCGGCCAAGGGTTTGCTGCGTTCGCGCCACAACAACTACTTCACCTTGCCGGTGCTGTTCATCATGATCAGCAACCACTTCCCGAGCACCTACGGCAGCCAATACAACTGGCTGATCCTCGCAGGTATCGCGGTGGCGGCGGTGTTGGTGCGTCACTACTTCAACACCCGTCATAACAGCCAGAAATATGCCTGGACCTTGCCGGTTGGCGCGCTGGCGATGATTTGCCTGGCCTACGTGACCGGCCCAAAACCGGTGGCGACTGCACCGGATGTGGCCAAGGCTCCTGCGGCCATCGAGTACCAGCCGCTGCCGGAAACGGCGTTGGGTGGCGGGCTTAAACCGGCTGCTCCAGCGGCACCTGCACCGGCACCTGCCGAAGCAGCACCGGCCCAGGCATCGATTGATTTTGACAAGGTCCACGGGGTGATCCAGGAGCGCTGCGCGGTGTGCCATTCGGCCAAGCCGACAAGTCCGTTGTTCAGCACCGCGCCGGCCGGGGTGATGTTTGATACGCCGCAGCAGATCCAGCAAATGGCCCCGCGCATCCAGGCACAGGCCGTGGCCAGCCAGATCATGCCGCTGGGCAATATCACCCAGATGACCCAGCAGGAACGGGACTTGATTGGCACCTGGATCACTCAGGGGGCGCGTACCAACTGACTGATTAACGCAGGACTAGTGTGGGAGCGGGCTTGCTCGCGAATGCGGTGTGTCATTCAACACTTCAGGTGACTGAACCACCGCGTTCGCGAGCAAGCCCGCTCCCACATGGGATCTGCGGTGTGCTTTGACGAATGAGTTCCACCCGGCAATTGAATGCCGAACAACACAACAATAAAAAGATCCGAGGTGTTGCATGTCCCAGCTAGAAACGCAGACTCCTGCCGCGCCCGCCATGGTGCGGCTGCCCCTCTTGCAACTGATTCTGGTAGGCCTGCAACACGTCTTGCTGATGTACGGTGGCGCCGTCGCCGTGCCTTTGATCATCGGCCAGGCCGCGGGCCTGAGCCGTGAAGAAATCGCCTTCCTGATCAACGCCGACCTGCTGGTGGCGGGCATCGCAACCATGGTCCAGTCCTTCGGCATCGGCCCGGTAGGCATTCGTATGCCGGTGATGATGGGCGCCAGTTTCGCCGCTGTCGGCAGCATGGTGGCCATGGCCGGCATGCCCGGCATCGGTCTGCAGGGGATCTTCGGTGCGACCATCGCCGCCGGTTTTTTCGGCATGGTGATCGCGCCGTTCATGTCCAAGGTCGTGCGCTTCTTTCCACCGCTGGTGACCGGTACCGTGATCACCGCCATTGGTCTTTCGCTGTTTCCCGTCGCGGTCAATTGGGCCGGCGGTGGCGCAGCGGCGTCCACGTTTGGCTCACCGATTTACCTGGCGATTGCCGCGCTGGTGCTGGCCACCATCCTGCTGATCAACCGTTTCATGCGCGGCTTCTGGGTGAATATCTCGGTGCTGATCGGCATGGCCCTCGGCTACGGGCTGTGCGGGATGATCGGCATGGTCGACCTCAGCGGCCTGGCGCGCGCCCCGTGGGTGCAAGTGGTGACGCCACTGCATTTCGGCATGCCCAAGTTCGAGTTGGCGCCGATCCTGTCGATGTGCCTGGTGGTGGTGATCATCTTCGTCGAGTCCACCGGGATGTTCCTCGCCCTGGGCAAGATCACCGGCCAGGAAGTCACGCCGAAAATGCTCCGCCGTGGCCTGTTGTGTGACGCCGGCGCATCGTTTTTTGCCGGGTTCTTCAACACCTTCACCCACTCCTCGTTCGCGCAGAACATCGGCCTGGTGCAGATGACCGGCGTGCGCTGCCGTTCGGTGACGATCGTGGCCGGCGCGTTCCTGATTGTGCTGAGCCTGCTGCCCAAGGCCGCCTTTTTGGTAGCGTCGATTCCACCCGCAGTGCTGGGCGGCGCGGCGATTGCCATGTTCGGCATGGTGGCAGCCACCGGGATCAAGATCCTCCAGGAAGCCGACATTGCCGACCGTCGTAACCAGTTGCTGGTGGCGGTGAGTATCGGCATGGGATTGATCCCGGTGGTACGTCCCGAATTCTTTGCACAGCTGCCGCTATGGATGAGCCCGATCACTCACAGCGGCATCGCCATGGCCACGATCAGCGCGCTGTCGCTGAACCTGTTGTTCAACATCCTGGGTGGCGCCGAACGCGCTGCCCCAAGCGCTCACGCACACCCACATTGATTCCTGCGTCACAACAAAAACAATAACGATCAGGGAACACACCATGTACGCCATTCACCCGGGGCCGGCCACGCGCCGTGCCCCATTCTCGCCCCGCGCGCTCTTTAACGGCGCACTTGAGCACAGGCCTGGGAGTCAGTATTCTCGGCGCCCGCTCAAATCGACTCAAAAAAAAACAGCGAATGTAAAAGCTGACTGCAAGGCCAACTTATCCGGGCCCCACGTCCGCAGCCAACGTGTGCAAAAACTCTCCGAATTCGACTGTGTTCATCACAGCCGACGGGGATTTTTTGGCTTTTTAAACACCTTGGCGCAGCTCTTGCTAAAAGCATCAAAGCTGACCGAACAGACGATTTTTGCGGCAAGCCAAAAGACGCCACACCAGAGCGTCCGCTTAGAAAAAAAACCAGAAACCTTTACCTCGGGAGCAACCGAATGAAACGTACCGTGAACAGCCTGATGCTGGCAGGATCCCTGCTGGCCGGGGGCCAGGCCATGGCCGGTGATCTGCTGCAGTGGCAGAACAACAGCCTGACTTATCTGTGGGGCAAGAACTTCACTGTTAACCCGCAGATCCAGCAAACCGTGACCTTCGAACACGCCGATGCGTGGAAGTACGGCGACAACTTCTTCTTCCTCGACCGCATCTTTTACAACGGCAAGGAAGACGGCAATGTCGGCCCGAGTACTTACTACGGTGAGTTCAGCCCACGCTTGTCGTTCGGCAAGATTTTCGACAAGGACTTGTCGTTCGGTCCGATCAAGGACGTGTTGCTGGCGTTCACTTACGAGTTCGGCGAAGGCGACAACGAGTCGTACTTGCTCGGCCCGGGCTTCGACCTGGCAATCCCTGGTTTCGACTACTTCCAGCTGAACTTCTACCAGCGCCAGACCGAAGGCAATCGCCCGGGTGACGGCGTATGGCAGATCACACCGGTGTGGTCGTACACGATCCCGGTGGGCAACTCCAATGTGCTGATCGACGGCTTCATGGACTGGGTGGTGGATAACGACAAGAACGCCCGCGGCACTTACCACGCCAACCTGCACTTCAACCCGCAGATCAAATATGACCTGGGCAAGGCGTTGCATTGGGGCGAGAAGCAGTTGTATGTCGGTATCGAATACGACTACTGGAAGAACAAGTACGGGATCCAGGACAGCGGCGCGTTCGAGACCAACCAGGACACTGCGAGCCTGTTGGTGAAGTACCACTTCTAACCACACCGCCTATCCCCTGTGGAATCGGGTTTATGTGGGAGCGGGCTTGCTCGCGAATACGGTGGGTCAGTCAATACATCTGGCGACTGACACACCGCATTCGCGAGCAAGCCCGCTCCCACACAAGCCCGCTCCCACATTCAGTCCGGTGTCAGGCCCAGGAACCGCTGCAACTCTTCGCGCTTGGCCAGCGCATCCCGCCTTCCCAGCTCGATCAATTCGCTGCAATACCCCGCCTCGAACAGCAGGTAGCTGAGCACCCCCGCGCCACTGGTTTTGGTCGCCCCCGGCCCGCGCAGAAACAGGCGCAATGCCGCCGGCAATTCCTGGCGGTGACGTGCCGCAATTTCGTCGATTGGCTGACTGGGAGCGATCACCAATACTTCCACTGGCGCCAAACCTTGTATCGCCGCGTTGGCCGGCAACACGTGGCTGAACTGGTTCAGGCGCTCGAGCAATTCGATATCGCTTTCCAGGCTGTCGATGAACGTGCTGTTGAGCATGTGCCCGCCGATCTGCGCCAACGTCGGCTCCTGGCCGGTGAAGGTGCGCGCCGGGTTCGATGGATCGTTGCCACGCGGGTTGCCACTGACCCCCACCACCAGCACGCGGCTGGCGCCCAGGTGCAACGCAGGACTGATCGGCGCCGACTGGCGCACCGCCCCGTCACCAAAATATTCCTGGCCGAGTTTGACCGGCGCAAACAGCAACGGAATCGCCGAGCTGGCCAGCAAGTGTTCAACGGTCAATTGGGTGGGAATGCCGATGCGCCGATGCCGCAACCAGGCATCGATGGTGCCGCCGCCCTGATAGAAGGTCACGGCTTGCCCGGACTCGTATCCGAACGCGGTCACCGCCACAGCATGAAGGTGTTTCTCGCGGATCGACTGCGCGATGCCTTCCAGGTGCAGTTTGTCGCGCAACAAGTCCCGCAGCGGCGAACTGTTGAGCAGCGCCACTGGCACCTGCGCCCCCATCCCCAGCAGGCTGTGGACAAGGAATCGACTGGCCTGGCTGATCACCCCGGGCCAGTCGCTGCGCAGCACCAGGTGGCTGCGAAAGCCCTGCCAGAAGGCGGTCAGGCGCTGGATGGCGGCGGTAAAGTCCATGGCGCCACTGGCCAGGCTCACCGCATTGATCGCCCCGGCCGAGGTGCCGACGATCACCGGAAACGGATTGGCCGCGCCCGGCGGCAACAACTCGGCTATCGCCGCCAGTACCCCCACCTGATAGGCGGCCCGCGCCCCGCCGCCGGAAAGAATCAAGCCTGTGACCGGTTCAGCTGGGCGCATTGCATCACTCCATGGTGCTTGGGGACTTCAGATCAACGGCGGCGTTTTTCATACAGTTTAGGTTCACCTGGCGGCCGGCTCTTGAAGCGGCGGTGCGTCCACAGGTATTGCTCGGGGCATTCGCGCACGGAGGCTTCGACCCACTGGTTGATGCGCAGGCAATCGATCTCGTCGGTTTCACCGGGGAAGTCGGTCAGCGGCGGATGGATCACCAGGCGATAACCGCTGCCGTCGGCCAGGCGTTCCTGGGTGAACGGCACCACCAGAGCCTTGCCCAGGCGGGCGAACTTGCTGGTGGCGGTCACGGTGGCGGCCTGAATGCCGAACAATGGCACGAAGATACTTTGCTTGGCGCCGTAGTCCTGGTCCGGTGCGTACCAAATCGCACGACCGGCCCGCAGCAGCTTGAGCATGCCGCGCACGTCTTCGCGCTCTACGGCCAGGGAGTCGAGGTTGTGCCGCTCGCGGCCACGGCGCTGGACGAAATCGAACAAGGGGTTGCCGTGCTCGCGGTACATGCCGTCGATGGTGTGCTTCTGCCCGAGCAAGGCGGCGCCGATTTCCAGGGTGGTGAAATGCAGGGCCATGAGGATCACGCCCTTGCCTTCCAGTTGCGCCTGCTTGAGGTGCTCCAGCCCTTCGACATGGGCCAGGCGCGCCAGGCGCGGCTTGGACCACCACCAGCTCATGGCCATCTCGAAGAACGCGATGCCGGTGGAGGCAAAGTTTTCCTTGAGCAAATGTTTACGCTCTTTAGCGGACTTTTCCGGGAAGCACAGTTCCAGGTTTCGTGCGGCGATACGTCGACGTTCACCGGCCACCCGGTACATTCCCGCCCCCAAGGCACGGCCAATCCCCAGTAAAGCCCGGTACGGCAACTGCACAATCAGCCACAGCAAACCCAGCCCCAGCCATAACAGCCAGAAGCGCGGATGAAAAAATACAGCTCGAAAACGCGGGCGATCCATTCAAGATTCCGGTAAAGACAACGGCCGCGCATTCTACAACGGTTCGACCCGGCTTGCGGCTAGCGGATGTTCTCGTTATAAGTCTCGACACTTTTCGTGACAAGCCGCTTTGCCGACCATGAGCCAAACCGAACCGCTAGACCAAGATCCCGTGTTCCAGTTGAAAGGCAGCATGCTCGCCATTACCGTGCTGGAACTGGCCCGCAACGACCTTGATGCCCTGGACCGCCAGCTCGCCGCCAAGGTCGCCCTGGCGCCGAACTTCTTCAACAATGCACCGCTGGTGCTGGCCCTGGACAAGCTCCCGGCCGGCCAGGGCGCGGTCGACCTGCCCGGGCTGATGCGCGTGTGCCGCCAGCATGGCCTGCGCACCCTGGCGATCCGTGCCAGCCGTATCGAAGACATCGCCGCGGCAATCGCCATTGAACTGCCAGTACTGCCGCCGTCGGGTGCCCGCGAGCGTCCGCTCGACCCGTTGGTCGGCGAAGAGAAGAAAAAACCGGAGAAACCGCCGGAGCCGACGATCAAGCCGACAAAGATCATCACCTCTCCCGTACGGGGCGGGCAGCAGATTTACGCCCAGGGTGGCGACCTTGTCGTCATCGCCCCGGTCAGCCCGGGGGCGGAACTTCTCGCCGATGGAAACATCCATGTATACGGCCCCATGCGTGGTCGTGCCCTGGCCGGCATAAAAGGTGACACCAAGGCCCGTATTTTTTGCCAGCAGTTGACCGCTGAGCTAGTGTCCATCGCAGGCCAGTACAAGGTTTCGGAAGATTTGCGCCGCGATCCGCTGTGGGGGGCCGGGGTACAAGTCAGCCTGTCGGGCGATGTGTTGAACATCGTTCGTCTTTAACGGATACTGCCGCATTTTCCAAGCATCTCTGGACTCTGATAGCACAGCGAAAACGGCAAAACTTGTGTAGGAATAATTTTAAGGTGGGGTTTGCCCAGGCAAACCGTGCTTTCTCCTACAAGAGCTGCCCGCCTGCAGCGAGTGACAAGAGATGTTTTTCAGGGACTAAAAAGTCCTTTTTCCTTAGGGGTGAAACACCTTGGCCAAGATTCTCGTGGTTACATCCGGCAAGGGTGGTGTGGGTAAGACCACCACCAGCGCCGCTATCGGTACCGGCCTCGCTCTGCGCGGCCACAAGACAGTTATCGTCGACTTCGACGTCGGCTTGCGTAACCTCGACCTGATCATGGGCTGTGAACGCCGCGTGGTTTACGACTTCGTCAACGTCGTCAATGGCGAAGCCAACCTGCAACAGGCCCTGATCAAGGACAAGCGCCTTGAGAACCTGTATGTACTGGCCGCCAGCCAGACCCGCGACAAAGACGCGCTGACCAAGGAAGGCGTGGGCAAGGTCCTCGCCGAACTGAAGGAAACCTTCGAATACGTGGTGTGCGATTCCCCGGCGGGTATCGAGACCGGTGCTCACCTGGCGATGTACTTCGCCGACGAAGCCATCGTCGTGACCAACCCTGAAGTCTCCTCGGTACGTGACTCGGACCGCATGCTCGGCCTGCTGGCCAGCAAGTCCCAGCGCGCCGAGAAAGGTGAAGATCCGATCAAGGAACACCTGCTGCTGACCCGCTACAACCCTGAGCGCGTCAGCAATGGCGAAATGCTCGGCGTTGAAGACGTGAAGGAAATCCTCGCCGTGACCCTGCTGGGTGTGATCCCGGAATCCCAGGCCGTCCTGAAGGCATCCAACCAAGGTGTGCCGGTGATTCTTGACGACCAGAGCGACGCCGGCCAGGCGTACAGCGATGCGGTAGATCGCTTGCTGGGCAAGACCGTGGAACATCGCTTCCTCGATGTTAAGAAGAAGGGATTCTTCGAGCGTATCTTTGGAGGCAACTAAACAATGAAATTTCTCGACTTCTTTCGCGCCAACAAAAAGCCAAGTACCGCGTCGGTAGCGAAAGAGCGTCTACAGATCATCGTGGCGCACGAACGCGGCCAACGCAGCACCCCGGATTACCTGCCAGCCCTGCAGAAGGAACTGGTGGAAGTGATCCGCAAGTACGTCAACATCGGTAACGATGACGTGCATGTCGCCCTGGAAAATGACGGCAGCTGCTCGATTCTGGAACTCAATATCACCCTGCCTGATCGTTGATCGAAAAGGCGGTCGCCACGGCGGCTCGGTTACCTGGCTCCCCTCACGGGGCCGGGTGAGCGAGCCGCCGTTGGCGTTTGTTACGAGGCTGTTTTAATGCCGTTGTCCAATGTCCATATCCTTCATCAGGACGCTGCTGTCCTGGTGGTGAACAAGCCTACCCTGCTGCTCTCGGTGCCCGGTCGCGCCGACGACAACAAGGACTGCCTGATCACCCGCCTGCAGGAAAACGGCTACCCTGAAGCCCGCATCGTCCATCGCCTGGACTGGGAAACGTCCGGGATCATCCTGCTGGCCCGAGACGCGGATACCCACCGTGAACTGTCCCGCCAGTTTCATGACCGGGAAACCGAAAAGGCCTACACCGCACTCTGCTGGGGCCAACCGGAACTGGACAGCGGCAGCATCGACTTGCCCTTGCGCTACGACCCACCGACCAAGCCACGGCACGTGGTGGACCACGAGTTCGGCAAGAACGCGCTGACCTTCTGGAAAGTCCTGGAGCGTTGCGGCGACTGGTGTCGGGTTGAGCTGACACCGATCACCGGCCGCTCCCATCAACTGCGCGTGCATATGCTGTCCATCGGGCATCCGTTGCTGGGCGATGGCTTGTACGCCCACGAACAGGCCTTGGCTGCCTGGCCACGTCTGTGCCTGCACGCCAGCATGCTGGGCTTCACCCATCCCCAGAGCGGCGAGCGCCTGCGCTTCGAGTGCCCCGCGCCGTTTTAACCTGTAAACGCAATTAAAATGTGGGAGCGGGCTTGCTAGCGAATGCGGTGGATCAGTTAGCTCATTCGGCGACTGACACACCGCATTCGCGAGCAAGCCCGCTCCCACATTTGTTCTGTGCACTTATCCCGTCGGACGGTAAACTCGCGCCATTGCTGTCTGGAGCTACTTATGCGCGAAGAGTTGAACCAAGGCCTGATCGACTTCCTCAAGGCCTCCCCTACCCCGTTCCATGCCACCGCCGCCCTTGCACAGCGCCTGGAAGCGGCCGGTTTCCAGCGTCTTGACGAGCGCGAGACCTGGACCACCGAGGCCAACGGGCGCTATTACGTGACCCGCAACGACTCCTCGATCATCGCCTTCAAACTCGGCCGCCACTCGCCCCTGCAAGGCGGCATCCGCCTGGTCGGCGCCCACACCGACAGCCCGTGCCTGCGGGTCAAGCCACAGCCTGAACTGCAACGCCAGGGCTTCTGGCAACTGGGTGTGGAAGTGTACGGCGGCGCGCTGCTGGCGCCGTGGTTCGACCGCGATCTGTCCCTGGCCGGCCGCGTCACTTTCCGCCGCGACGGCAAGGTCGAAAGCCAGTTGATCGACTTCAAGCTGCCCATCGCGATCATCCCCAACCTGGCCATTCACCTGAACCGCGAAGCCAACCAGGGTTGGGCGATCAATGCCCAGACCGAACTGCCGCCGATCCTTGCGCAGTTCGCCGGTGACGAGCGCGTGGACTTCCGCGCAGTGCTGACCGAGCAACTGGCTCGTGAACACGGGTTGAACGCCGATGTGGTGCTCGACTATGAGCTGAGCTTCTACGACACCCAGAGCGCGGCCGTGATCGGCCTCAATGGCGACTTTATCGCCGGTGCCCGCCTCGACAACCTGCTGTCGTGCTACGCCGGCCTGCAAGCCCTGCTCACCGCCGAAACCGATGAAACCTGCGTGCTGGTCTGCAACGACCACGAAGAAGTCGGCTCGTGCTCCGCCTGTGGTGCCGACGGCCCGATGCTGGAGCAGACCCTGCGTCGCCTGCTGCCCGAGGGTGATGAGTTCGTACGCACTATCCAGAAGTCGCTGTTGGTGTCTGCCGACAACGCCCACGGCGTGCACCCCAACTACGCCGAGAAGCACGACGCCAACCACGGCCCGAAACTCAATGCCGGCCCGGTGATCAAGGTCAACAGCAACCAGCGCTACGCCACCAACAGCGAAACCGCCGGGTTCTTCCGCCACCTGTGCATGGCCGAAGAAGTGCCGGTGCAGAGCTTTGTGGTTCGCAGCGACATGGGTTGCGGCTCGACCATCGGCCCGATCACCGCCAGCCACCTGGGCGTGCGCACCGTGGATATCGGCTTGCCGACGTTTGCTATGCACTCGATTCGCGAGCTGTGCGGCAGCCACGACCTGGCGCACCTGGTGAAGGTGTTGAGTGCGTTTTACGCGAGTCGCGACTTGCCGTAATTGCAGGATGAACACAAATCAAATGTGGGAGCGGGCTTGCTCGCGAATGCAGAGGGTCAGTCAATACATCGGGTGACTGATCCACCGCTTTCGCGAGCAAGCCCGCTCCCACATTTTGATCTTCATTGTTTGATAGGTCGGGCTCAGTTCAACACTTCACTCAGCGGAATGAAGTTGACCCGGTCACCGATCTCCAGCGTCGTCCCCTCCAGCACTTCTACCAAACCTTCGGCCCACGCCGCGCTACGCAGCACACCCGAGCTCTGGTTGCGGTAGATGATCGCCTTGCCCTGCTCCAGCCGCCCGCGCAAATACTCGCGGCGATTCCCCGGCTTGGGCCAGACAAATCCCACGGGCACTTCAATGCGCAGCGGCTGCACGTCTTCCACGCCCTGGCGGCGCAACAGGTAAGGCCGCGCCAGCAAGGCAAAGGTCACCAGCGTCGACGCCGGATTGCCCGGCAAACCGATCACCGGTACACCACGGAAATGCCCGAACGTCAGCGGCTTGCCCGGCTTGATTGCCAGCTTCCACAGCGCCAGTTCGCCCTCTTCCCGCAGTGCAATCCCGAGAAAATCCGCCTCCCCCACCGACACACCGCCGGTGGACAGAATCAGGTCTACCGAGCCCAATGCGCCCAGGCGTTCGCGGGTTTGTTCCAGGTCATCCGGCAGGATCCCGGCGTCCACCACTTCGCAGCCCAGGCGCTCCAGCCAGCTGCACAGCACCCGGCGATTACTGTTGTAGATCTGCCCGGGGCCCAGCGGCAGGCCCGGCTCGATCAACTCGTCACCGGTGGACAGCACGGCCACGCGGGCGCGTCGTACCACCTCCAGCCGATCACGACCCAGTGAAGCCGCCAGGCCCAACTCGATCGGGCCCAGGCGTGTACCTGCTGGCAACACCCACTCGCCCACCGTGGTTTCCTGGCCTTGGGGACGGATGTTTTGATCCACCTGCAACGCTTCGGTGAAGCTCACCCGCTGATCGGCATGGACCACGGCGTTTTCCTGCATCTCGACGCAGTTCGCGCCCTCCGGTACCGGGGCTCCGGTGAAGATCCGCGCGCAGGTACCGGCAGCCAAGGGCTCGGGTGCCGTGCCCGCAAAAATGCGCTGGCTGACTGCCAGTGGCTCACCGGTCCAGTCCGCCAGGCGCAGGGCGTATCCGTCCATGGCGCTGTTGGGCCAGGGCGGCAAGTCCAGCGTGGAGATCAACGCCTGGGCCAGCACCCGACCATCACACTCGGCCAGCGGCAACGTTTCCGGCTCGCGAATCGGCGCTGCCTCGGCCATCGCCAGCAATTGTTCGAGGGCGTCTTCCACCGGCATCAACGCGCCGGTCTTGCCCGGCTTACCCACGGGATTCACAGGGCTCGGCCTGCTTCAAATGCGGGACGAAGTTGCACGGGCGGTGACGGTTATCCAGTTGCTCGGCGAGAATCCCGTCCCAACCGGTGCGCACCGCGTTGGTGGAGCCCGGCAGGCAGCACACCAGTGTGCCGTTGGCCAGGCCGGCCAGGGCACGGGATTGCACGGTGGAGGTGCCGATATCGGCCACGGAGATTTGCCGGAACAGTTCGCCGAAACCATCCACCTGCTTATCCAGCAGGCAGCTCACCGCTTCCGGGGTGCTGTCGCGGCCGGTGAAGCCGGTGCCGCCGGTGATCAACACCACCTGCACCACGTCTTCGGCAATCCAGTGCGCCACTTGCGCACGGATTTTGTACAGATCATCTTTAAGCAAAACTCGCTCGGCCAGCAGGTGACCGGCGGCGGTCAGGCGGTCGACGAAGACCTGGCCCGAGGTGTCGGTTTCCAGGGTGCGGGTGTCGCTGACCGTCAATACAGCGATATTCAGGGGTACAAAGGGCGCATCAGCCTTGGCTTTCATGGCTCGGTCCGGTTGTCGAAGGAACAGCCCGATGTTATATCACAGCCCCCCATTTCACTGCCCGCAGGAGCCGTCATGCCAAGCCATTCTTCCCCACTGCCCTGCTCGATCCTTTTGCTGGCCGGCGGTCGTGGCCAGCGCATGGGCGGCCTCGACAAGGGCCTGCTGGACTGGCACGGGCAGCCGCTGATCGCGCACCTGCATCGCCTGGTGCGGCCGTTGACCGACGACCTGATCATCTCCTGCAATCGCAACCAGGCGCAGTACGCGGCCTACGCCGATCAATTGGTCGGCGATGACAGCCCCGACTTTCCCGGGCCACTGGCCGGCATTCGCGCAGGACTGGCGGTGGCGCAGCATGGGCATCTGCTGGTATTGCCGTGCGATGTGCCGCAGATCGATGCACGGTTGCTCGCCGACCTGCGCAGCACGGCGCAGCAAAACCCGTTGCTGCCGGTGATGGTGCGCCACGGCGATTTCTGGGAACCGCTGCTCTGCGTGATCCCCACTTCGCTGCGCGAGCCCTTCGAACGGGCCTGGGCAGCCGGCGAGCGCAGCCCGCGCCAGATCATGCAGGCGCTGGGGGCCAAGGCCCTGGATTGCCCCGCCGACGATCCGCGCCTGGCCAACCTCAATACACCGGAGTTGTTGCACCGCCCGCCCAGCGTGTCAGAATGAGCGTCGAACAAGGAACTTTGCCGACGTTACACACGTCACAAGGTCAGTACTCAACAAAGCATTCTCTCGGAGACAAACTCATGACTCAACGGACCATCGCCGCTCTCATGCTTGCACTGGGCCTCGCTACCCTTGCCGGTTGCGCCTCGCCGACAGTGATCACCCTGAATGACGGTCGCGAAATCCAGGCCGTCGACACTCCTAAATTCGACAAGTCCACCGGCTTCTACGAATTCGAACAGCTGGATGGCAAGCGCACCCAGATCAACAAGGATCAGGTTCGCACCGTTAAAGACCTGTAAGTCTTAACGCCAGATACAAAAAAGCCCGCGTAATGCGGGCTTTTTCGTTGCTGGGGTTTACCAGTCCAGGCTGATCTCGCTGCGAAAGTCGCGCTCAAGGCCGGTGACCGGGTCGATGAAACGCACCCCCTGGGCCAGCAGCTTGAGCGGGTTGGCGTAGTCGTCCTCGGCATCCTTGATAACGTCGGGGTAGAACGGATCGTTGCAGATACTCGCGCCCAGGGCCGTCATGTGCACCCGCAACTGATGCTTCTTGCCGGTCACCGGAAACAGGCCATAGCGCCACAGGTCGCCATTCTTTTCCCGCACCTCGACCGCCGTCTCGGTGTTGCTCGCCCCCGCGCCTTCCTGCATGCGAAAGAACGGCTCGCCATCCACCAGCCGGCTTTTGTGCACCAGCGGAAAGGTCAGCCCAGGCAATGCAGGGGCAATGGCTTCGTAGAACTTGTCGATCTTGCGCGTGGGAAACAGCTGTTGATACGCCGAGCGCGTCTGGGGGTTGGCCGAAAACAACACCAGCCCTGCGGTATGCCGATCAATGCGATGCAGCGGCACCAGCGCCGGGTTGTCCAGGCGACGGATCAAACGCCGCAACAGGGTCTGCTCGACGTATTCACCGGCAGGCGTGACCGGCAGGAAATGCGGCTTGTCGGCTACCACCAGGTGTTCATCGGCGTACAGGATCGTCTCCTGCACCGGGATTACTTTCTCGTTCGGTACTTCGCGAAAGTAGTAGATGCACAGGCCTTCGCGGTAGGCGAGGTCCTGATTGATGGGAGTGCCATTGATGTCCAGCACCCTGCCCCGGGCGATGCGGTCCAGCCATTGCTCACGGCTGATGGCCTGGAAGTGCTCACACAGGCAATCCAGCACGGTGGCCCAGGCGCCTGGCGGCAGGTACAAGGTGCTGGCTTGGTGCTGGGCAGCGGAAAAAACGGACATGGCAGGCTCAAGACGTGGACATACAGGCGCGCATTATCCCGCATGCAGCCGGATCAGGCCCAGCACAGATTCAGGCCTTGGCCAATTCCGCGCGCAACACCGGTGACGCACTGGCCGCCTCGGTGAATTCCTTGAGCCAGCGCAGCACATCCACCGCTTCCCAGCGGCCCGGGTCGTAAAGCGCATACAGCAAGCCCTGGTAACCCACCACATCCAGCTGCTTGTGATAACCCGCGCGCTGGAACAGCGCCTCGATCTCGGCAAAGCAGGTGTTGAAATGCACTTTGTTAAACGGCGTCTTGCCTTCCGTGACCAGGCCATCGAGGCGCAGCTCGTTCACCGCGTCACGCACGACGTCGGCGGACATGCGATTGACGCTGCTTTTCAGTTGTTCAACATTCACCACGGGCGTTCCCTCTCATTCAATCGCTGTACAAACATACAGTAACCGAATAATCGGGAACTCGCCATCGCCGAGTGCTAGCTAAGAAAGTTCACTACCTGCGCTTTGTCGAACGGCCACTCCAGCTCCGCGCCCGTGTCTACCCGGCGCAGCACCGGAATCCGCAGGCCGTAGGCTTCATACAGGGCCTCGGAATCGGCGATATCCACCAACTCCACCAGCAGGCCGTGTTCGACCAACGGCATGATTTCGGCTTCGGCAAACTCACACAGATGGCAGCCCAGGGTGCCGAACAACTGACATTCAGGAAGCATGGCAAAGGGTCCGAGAAGAATCAGGTGCCTATTCTAACAGCGTCGGGACACTGCAAAAGCCTGACCCAGATCAGCATGGCGTATAACTGATTCAGCGACTCTCGCGACTTTTTTCCCGTAATACCTGCAATGGAGCTGCATGTGTTTGCCAACCTGCTGATTATCCTGGCCTCCTCCCTGGTGGTGATTGCGCTGTTTCGTCGCCTGCAACTGCCGCCGGTGCTGGGCTATCTGTGTGTTGGCCTGGCCGTGGGCCCCACCGCCCTCGACTGGGTCAATGACAGCGAAGAGTTGCCAGACCTTGCCGAACTGGGTGTGGTGTTCCTGCTGTTTTCCCTGGGCCTGGAGTTTTCTCTCAACAAAATGCTCAGCCTGCGCCGGGTGGTGTTTGGCTTGGGCAGCCTGCAGGTACTGTGCTGCGGGTTGCTGCTGGGCGGTTTGCTGGCACTGTTCGGCCTGTCGCCGACGACCGCGCTGTTGCTCGGTGCTGGACTGGCACTGTCGTCCACCGCCATCGTCAGCAAGGAGCTGACCAGCCTCGGCGAAATCTTCAGCAGCCATGGCCAGAATGCGATTGGGGTATTGCTGTTCCAGGATGTAGTGGCCGTATTGCTGCTGACCCTCGTGCCAGTGTTCGCCGGTAACAGCGAGCAAGCCTGGTACTGGGCATTGCCACTGACCCTGGGCAAAACCGTGGTGCTGTTCCTTGGCCTGCTGCTGGCCAGCCGCTGGTTGCTGCCGCGTTTGTTCCGTGAGGTGGCGGCGTCCCATTCGGCCGAATTGTTCGTGCTGCTGGCACTGGTGATCGTACTGCTCACCGCCTGGCTGACCCACTTGCTGGGCTTGTCCCCGGCACTCGGTGCGTTTCTCGCCGGCATGCTGCTGGGGGAAAGCCATTACCGCCATCAGATCGAAGCCGATATCCGGCCGTTTCGCGACATCCTGCTGGGACTGTTTTTTGTCAGCATCGGCATGCTGATCGACCTGCAACTGTTCGTCAGTCATAGCCTGTTGATTCTCGGCCTGACCCTCACGCTGATGTTGATCAAAGGCTGTGTGGTCGCGCTATTGGTGCAACTGCGCGGCAGCGACGGTGAAACCGCATGGCGCAGCGGCCTGGCGCTGGCCCAGGGCGGCGAGTTCTGTTTCGCCTTGATGGCGCAAATGCAGCAAAGCCGCCTGATGCCCGCCGACATCAGCGGCCTGCTGCTGGCTGCCACCTTCTGCTCGATGCTATTGACTCCGCTGTTGCTCAGGGCTGCACCCGCGATTGCCCTGCGCCTGCACCGCAAGCCCAACCAGCAAGTACAGCTTGAAGAGATTACGGCCCTGAATGCCGAGCTGCGCGACCACGCGGTGATCTGCGGCTACGGCCGGGTTGGCCAGTCCATCGGGCGCTTCCTGCACCGTGAACAACAGGCGTTCATTGCCCTTGATGACGACCCGGAGCGAGTCCAGGACGCTTCTACCGAAGACAGCGCCGTGCATTACGGCGACTGCCGCCGTGGCGCCCTGCTCAGCGCGGTCGGCCTGGAACGTGCGCGCCTGGTGGTGATCGCGGTGGACAACAGCGACGTCGCCCTGGCCGTGCTCAACGAAGCGCGGCGGATCAACCTGACCGTGCCGATCCTGGTACGCACCCGCGACGACAGTCAGCTGGCCGAACTGAAAGCCGCCGGCGCCACTGAAGTGGTGCCCGAGTTGCTGGAGTCGAGCCTGATGCTCGCCTCCCATGCGTTGATCCTGCTGGGGTTGTCGGAGCAGCAGGTGCAAGGCCGTGTCGATGAAGTGCGCCAGAGCCGGTACCGCCTGTTACATGGCTGCAACCAGAACGAAGGGGACGCGCCCCTCAATCCTGACTGACCGCGCCAATCTTGTGGATCGACAAATCCGCGCCGTAATACTCCTCTTCCTGACTCAAGCGCAGGCCATGCACGCGTTTGATCACGCCATATACCAGGAAGCCACCGGCCAGCGCCACCACCACACCCAGCGCGGTGCCGATCAACTGGCTGATCAGACTGACGCCGCCCAAACCGCCCAGGGCGGTCTGGCCGAAGATCCCGCAGGCAATCCCGCCCCACACGCCGCACAGCCCGTGCAACGGCCATACACCCAGCACATCGTCGATCTTCCAGCGATCCTGGGCGGCAATGAAGAACCAGACGAACAAGCCGCCCGCCACCACGCCGGTCACCAACGCGCCCACCGGGTGCATAAGGTCGGAACCGGCACAGATCGCCACCAACCCGGCCAATGGACCGTTGTGCAAGAAGCCTGGGTCGTTACGCCCGATCACCAATGCCGCTACCGTGCCACCGACCATCGCCATCAACGAATTGACCGCCACCAGCCCGCTGACCCCGGACAGGGTTTGCGCACTCATGACGTTGAAGCCGAACCAGCCGACGATCAAGATCCACGAGCCCAACGCGAGAAATGGAATGCTCGACGGCGCGAACGCCACCAGGCGCCCTTCCCGATAACGCCCCTGCCTTGGCCCCAGCAACAGCACCGCCGCCAGCGCCAGCCAGCCGCCCATGGCGTGCACCACGACGCTGCCGGCAAAGTCATGGAAGCTGGCGCCGAAGGTGGCCAGCAACCAGGCTTGCAGGCCGTAGTTGCCGTTCCACACAATGCCTTCGAAAAACGGATAGATGAAGGCTACGATCAACGCAGTGGCACACAGTTGCGGAACAAAACGTGCACGCTCGGCGATTCCCCCGGAAATGATCGCCGGGATCGCCGCCGCGAAGGTCAGCAGGAAGAAGAACTTCACCAGGCCGTAGCCGTGGTCGGCGCTGATCACCGCCGCCGGTTGCATGAAGGTCACGCCGTAGGAGATCCAATAGCCTATAAAGAAATAGGCCAGTGTGGAAATCGCGAAGTCGCTGAGGATTTTCGACAGGGCATTGACCTGGTTCTTCTGGCGCACCGTGCCGACTTCCAGGAAGGCAAAGCCGGCGTGCATGGCCAGGACCATGACCGCACCAATCAGAATGAACAGCGTGTTGGAGCTGTGGACGAGGGTGTCCACCGCGCTTTGCAAATTTTCCATGGAGGATGGCAGGCCTGCACATGCAGGAAAAAGCACCAAAGCAGTTCATGACCTTCATGATGCGCACTAAATTGGCACCAACGATCCGACCCTCGTTTGAGGCCGTGAACCGCTTTGGCGCAGCGATCATTGAAAAAGGCAGAATCCGACAGGGTTTTTCCGCGAGTTTTAGTTATTTAGGGTAAGGTTTTTCAGGGTTTGAGCCCCAACCGCCCGGATTCAGCGCAAGGCCCCGGGGCCGCGCACCAAGGCAAAGCAAAAGCTGTACCAGACAATTGCAGTGAACCTTCACCGACACCGGTGACTCGAAACCAGAAGTAAACAGACCAGCCACTCACGGAGATAACCATGGCCAGAAAAACGGCAAAGACTGCTCAAGAAATACTGATGGCGGATTTTCAAACCCTGGTCAGCGATACCGAGAAGCTGCTGGACGACACTGCGATCCTCGCCGGTGACCAGGCTGACGAGCTTCGCAGCAAGATTCACGAAAGCCTGCTCAAGGCCCGTGAAACACTGCAACTGACCGAGGACTCCCTGCGCGAACGCGGCCAGGCGGCGGTCACGGCCACTGAAGACTATGTGCAGGCCAACCCCTGGCAGTCCGTCGGCATTGCGGCCGGCGTGGGCTTTTTGATCGGCCTGCTGGCTACAAGGCGCTAATCATGTCTATCGGCGAATCCGGCTCTTCCACGGGCCCAAGTTCTACTTCACGGCGCCTGGGCGCGGCTGTCCTGGGTTTGCTGCACAGCCATGTCGAGCTGTTCGGCATCGAGTTGCAGGAGCAGAAAGCCCGGACCGTCAGCCTGTTGCTGTTCGCCGGCCTGGCGCTGGTGTTTGCCTTGCTGTTGCTGGTGGGTTTGTCGGCGCTGGTGATGATTCTGGTGTGGGATACCTACCGCCTGACCGGGATTATCAGCCTGTGTGTGTTCTACATACTGGCCGCAGCATTCTGCGGGTTGCGCCTGAAGGCGGCGGTGTTCGATGAGTCCACGCCGTTCCACGCCACCCTCGAAGAGCTGGCCAACGACCGGGAGCGCCTGCTGCCATGAGCATGACTGAATTGCCGCAAAACACTTCCCGGCGAGAAATGCGCAAGGCGTTGATCCGCCTGCGCATGGAAATGCACCGCCAGGAAATCCGTCACGAGTCCCAGCAACTGATGCTGCCGCTGCAAAAGGTCCGCAACATGGGCCAGAGCTGGCAGGACGGTTTTGGCATCAAGCACGCGCCGCTGTGGGGCGTGGGCGTGGTGACGCTGCTGGGGTTTCTCACCGGCAAAGGCGCCAAGGGCGGCGGAATCGGCACCATGACCCGCCTGGTGCGGCTGGGTGCCGGCCTGATCCCGCTGATCAAACTGGCCATGCAAGGTGCTTCGCGCAAAAGTTGAGCGTGCTGGCTGCATTCTTGCAAACAGATCAGGCCCGGCCCTCTCCATTGAGGGCCGGGCCTTTTTTATTTCCGATCTTTTAAGGAGGCCCCGTGATCGACGGGCAACCGCTCGCCTGCTTCCAGCCATTCATCGACACCGCCACCGGCCGCATCGCCGGCGTAGAAGCCCTGGGCCGCCTACGCCAGGCGAATGGCCAACTGCGCTCGGTGGGTCCGCTGTTCGCCGACCCGCGCACGCCCTCGGTGGCCTTGCGCCGCCTGGACCGGCAGATCCGTGACAATGCCCTGAGCCGCCTGCATGAAGCCCCGCAAGAGTGGTTCCTCAGCCTGAATATCTCGCCACGCTGGATCACCCGCCTGCGCCCGGGCCAGGCGCTGCCGAGCCTGAAGCAATTGCAACTGCATAACGTCGACCCGCGCCGCATCGTGTTCGAGATCACTGAACTGGGCGGCGATATCCTGCGCCTGGCCGAAGTCGTCGAGCGCTACCGCGAGGCCGGCGCGCGGATTGCCATTGATGACTTCGGCGCCGGCTATTCGCAGCTGGACCGGGTGCTGGCCTTGCAGCCGGACATTCTCAAGCTGGACATGCGCCTGTTCCAGGCCGCGGCCCGCGGTGGCCCGAGCGGTGAGGTGGTACGGGCACTGGCGCAAATGGCGGAAAAAACCGGCTGCTGGATCATCGCCGAAGGGGTGGAAACCGAGGCCCAACTGAATTTCGCCCTGGAATGCGGTTCGCGTTATGTCCAGGGCTACCTGTTCGCCCAGGCCCAACTGGACTGGTTCGACACCGACGCATTCGTGCCGCGCTTCGCCCAGTTGCGCACCGGCTATGTCCAACAGAAGCTCGCCGAACGTGGCCGGATCATGCAACTGCGCCAGCAACTGGCGGAGCTGATGCAGATCCTGCAAACCTGGGCCCACACCCGCGCACCGCTGAGCCAGCTGCCGCAATTGCCGGCGTTTCCCTGGCTGCTGCGTTTTTACCAGTGCGACCGGCATGGCACGCAACTGACACCCAACTTCGAATGGCACCAGGGCGCCTGGCAAGCCGACAGCCGCTACCTGGGCCACAACTGGTCATGGCGTCCGTATTTTTATCATTTGCTGGCCGAAGGTTGGGAGGAGCGGCGGCTGACCCTGTCCTCAACCTATCGCGATGCCACGACCAACCAGTACTGCCTGACTGCCGGACAATTCTTTGATAATGGTCAGCGCCTGCTGTTAATCGATATCGACGCCGCCGGCCTGTAGTTTTTCGCTTGCGAAGGCCTGGCTGAACCGGGAAGCTGGGAGCCGTCATTCACCGCACGGAGAGTACCCGCCTTGGATTGGCCCACCCTGCTTACCCGCGAACGCCTTGGAAAACCCCTGCACAGCCCGGAAGAACTGGGGCGCAGTCCGTTTCACAAAGACCATGACCGCATCATCTTTTCCGGTGCGTTTCGCCGCCTGGGCCGCAAGACGCAAGTGCACCCGGTGACCAGCAACGATCACATCCACACCCGGCTGACCCACTCCCTGGAAGTCAGTTGCGTGGGACGATCCCTGGGCATGCGCGTAGGCGAGACCATCCGCAGTGCCCTGCCCGACTGGTGCGACCCGAGCGACCTGGGCATGGTGGTGCAGTCGGCCTGCCTGGCCCATGACATCGGCAACCCACCCTTCGGCCATTCCGGCGAGGACGCGATCCGGCACTGGTTCCAGCAAGCTTCAGGCCGTGGCTGGCTGGATGACATGAGCAGCGCCGAACGCAATGACTTCCTCAATTTCGAAGGCAATGCCCAGGGCTTCCGGGTACTCACGCAACTGGAATACCACCAGTTTGATGGTGGCACCCGCCTGACCTACGCCACCTTGGGCACCTACCTGAAATACCCCTGGACCGCCCGCCACGCCGACTCCCTGGGCTACAAGAAACACAAGTTCGGCTGCTACCAGAGCGAACTGCCGATCCTGGAGCAGATCGCCCAGAAGCTCGGCTTGCCGCAGTTGGAAGAACAACGCTGGGCCCGGCACCCGCTGGTGTACCTGATGGAGGCGGCCGACGATATCTGCTACGCGTTGATCGACCTCGAAGACGGCCTGGAAATGGAGCTGCTGGAATACGCCGAGGTCGAGTCACTGCTGCTGGACCTGGTGGGCGACGACTTGCCGCAAACCTATCGGCAACTCGGCCCGCTGGATTCCCGGCGACGCAAGCTGGCGATCCTGCGAGGCAAGGCCATCGAACACCTGACCAACGCCGCGGCCCGGGCGTTCGTCGAACAACAGGACGCGCTGCTGGCCGGCACCCTGCCGGGGGACCTGGTGGAACATATGCACGGCCCGGCCAAGCGCTGCGTGCTGGATGCCAAGGACATGGCCCGCAAGAAGATTTTCCAGGACAAGCGCAAGACCCTGCATGAGATCGGCGCCTACACCACCCTGGAAATCCTCTTGAATGCCTTCTGCGGCGCGGCCCTGGAACAACATGGCGGTCGCACCCCGTCGTTCAAGAACCGACGCATCCTCGACCTGCTGGGCAATAGCGCCCCGGACCCTTCCTGGTCATTGCACGCGTCCTTCCTGCGCATGATCGACTTTATCGCCGGCATGACTGACAGCTACGCCAGCGAGATGGCCCGCGAGATGACCGGCCGCTCCAGCCCGCAATAAATCGGAGCCCTGGCTGATGGCCAGGGCGCCTTTTCAAAGAATCGCCCTACGCACGGAACAGAGCGGCCTGATCGAAGTTCTTCCCCGCCGCGATGAATAATCGCGCGCCCTGACCGCAGTCTTTCGACCTGCTCCTGCGCCCGATAGCTGGCGGGCCCATTAACTTCTTACTACACGCCCTGGTGGAGCGTCTTCAGGGCTCTTGTCCATTCCATGGAAAAAACCATGCTCGAACAACTTCGCATCCTGTTGGTGGAGGATCACCCCTTTCAATTGCTGGCCACCCAATGCCTGCTACGAAACTATGGCTACCACGACCTGGCACTGGCCGAGAATGCAGAACAGGCAATGCGGCTGATGACACAAACCGACGTGCCATTCGATATTCTGCTCTGTGATCAATGTTTGCCCGACTTGCCAGGGCTGGAGTTGATTGAAATTGCCAACCGCAGAGGCTTTATAAGGTCCGCGATATTGCTCAGCGGCCTGCCCGTCAATGAACTGGAACACCTGATGGCCCAGGCATCCCGACGCAACTTTCCATTACTTGGCTATTTGTCGAAGCCGTTAAGCCACCTTGAGCTGAATGAACTCATACGCCAATCACGCCTTACTCGTTCAACAGAAAAGTAGGAAGTTAAACACCCGGGCAATCCGAAAACGCCTCTTTATAACGCTGCGCTCTCACGACCAGTTACTTTTAAATTCCACCCACGCAAAACTCTTACACCCAAACAACAAACACCTCACAGAGCGTAATCCCTTGCTTTTTTTGATGTAGGATTATTCTTGTTTTACGTTTGTTCCACATCAAGTTCATCCTCCTTCATTGCCATGTGAGCTAATGTGCCGACTTTATTTGCGCCTGTATGGAATTTGATCATGAACTCAGTTTTTATTATTGACGACCACCCCGTCATCCGACTTGCCATTCGGATGTTGTTAGAACACGAAGGCTATAAAGTAGTGGGAGAAGCCGATAACGGTTGTGATGCGATACAAATGGTCAAGGAGTGTCAGCCTGACCTGATTATCCTTGATATCGGCATTCCGAAACTCGATGGCCTGGAAGTGCTGTGCCGGTTCAACGCAATGAGTACGCCGACCAAGACGTTAATACTCACTGCCCAGACCCCCAAGCTCTTTGCTACCCGGTGCATGCGCTCCGGCGCGGATGGCTATGTGTGCAAGGAAGGTGACTTGAGCGAACTGCTCAGTGCCATCAGGGCGGTCTTGTCAGGTTACAACTACTTCCCGAGCCAGGCCCTTAACGGCAGCACTAACGAAACGGATAACAATGAAGAGCTTGAACTGTTCAAAGTCGTCAACGATCGTGAACTCATGGTATTACAACTTTTTGCCCAAGGCCGGACAAACAAGGAAATCGCCAAGGGCATGTTTCTCAGCAACAAGACCGTCAGCACTTACAAAAAAAGGCTCATGCAAAAACTGAAAGCCAAATCCTTGGTAGAACTTATCGAGATGGCAAAACGTAACGCGCTAGTGTGAGAAATCGGATGCCCAGGCGATTAAAGGACTATCTAATCATATTGAGTATCGGGGTGTGCCTCAGCACTTCCGTGCCTGCCGAACAAACTGTTCCCGAGCAATATGCCCTGCTGGGGCGTGCCGGTGCCGTTCAACTGGACACACCCCTGAACAAGACACAGCGCCAGTGGCTGCAGAACAAACGGGAACTGATACTGGGCACCTCTGCACCCGACTATCCGCCCTTCGACATCACCTCCAGCGGGCGTGATTATGAAGGGCTGACTGCCGATTACGCCGGGCTGCTGGCCAGGACACTGGCGATACCGCTCACCGTGTTGCGCTACTCCTCCCGTGAAGCCGCGATCCAGGCGCTGGCAAACGGCGAAATCGATTTTCTGGGGTCTGCCAACGGTTTTGAAGCGGCGAATCCCGACATCGTGCTGTCACTGCCCTACGCAGTGGATCAGCCGGTACTGGTGACCCGTGAAGGTGAGAACCGCGACCTTGGCGACGGCCTGGCCGGCCTGGCCGGCCTGCGCCTGAGTCTTGTCTACCATTACCTGCCCATGGACGAAGTGCAGGCGCTGTACCCCAAGGCGACCATCCACGCCTACCCGTCCTATCAAAATGCCTTGAATGCCGTGGCATTCGACCAGGCTGACGTATTCCTGGGCGACACCATTTCCACTCACTACATGATCAACAAGGGCTACCTGAAAAATATCCGCATGGCCAACTTCGGCAAGCACGAGGCCCACGGGTTCAGCTTCGCCTTGCGCAAGGATCAACCCATTCTCCTGAGTATCATCGACTCAGTGCTCGATGGCGTATCAACCTATGAACGTGACAGCATCGCCAAGCGCTGGAGTGCGGGCAGCGACATTCTGCTGACCGACCGCAAGCTGCAACTGAGCCTGCGCGAAGAGCGCTGGCTCAAGGACAACCCCGTGGTGAAGGTGGTGGTCAATGAAACCCTCGCCCCCCTGACGTTCTTCGATACCGACGGCAAGTTCCGGGGCGTCACCGCCGACGTGCTGGAGCTGATCCGCCTGCGAACCGGCCTGCGCTTCGAGATTCAACACGTGCGTGACGTCGCCAACATGATGGAACTGGTGCAGACCGGCGCAGCCGACATCATCGGCGCAATTACCCCCAGTACCGGGCGCGAGTCCCAGTTGAACTTCAGCCGCCCCTACCTGGAAAACTCCTACGTATTATTGACCCGTAAAGAGCCGGGCGCGCCCACAAGCCTTCAAGAACTGGCCGGCAAGCGCCTGGCGATTACCCAGGGCAATCAGCTGGAAAAATTCCTGCAGCAGGCATTTGCCCAGATAAACCTGGTGGAAACCGGGGATACCTTCAAGGCATCGGAATTGCTGGCACAGGGGCAAGTCGAGGGCGCAGTGAACCCTTTGGTGATCGCCAACTACCTGCTTTCTTCTCCGGCATTCCAGGACAAACTGCAGATCAGTTCCAGCATCGGCACGTTGCCTGCGACGTTTGCCCTGGCGACGTCCCGACACGCCACGGAGCTGAGTTCGATCCTGGACAAGGCACTGCTGAGTATCGCCCCGGATGAGATGGCGGCGATCAACAGCCGCTGGCGCGGCTACAACGCAGCGTCCGATGGCTACTGGCGCAATTACCATCGCCTGATTGCCCAGATCATCATCGGCACCGGGCTGCTGCTGTTGATTTCCCTGGCCTGGAACGGCTACCTGCAGCGCCAGATCAAGCACCGAAAACTGGCCGAGCGCGCCCTTAACGACCAGTTCGAGTTCATGCGGGCGCTGGTCAATGAAACGCCCCATCCGATCTACGTACGCGACCACAACGGCTATCTGCAGACCTGCAACGACAGCTACCTGCAGACGTTCGACATCAAGCGTGAAGACGTCATCGGCAAAAGCATCACGCAGATGAGCATGGCCCTTGAGACGGAGGCGGCGCAGTACCATGCCGACTACCAGCGGGTAGTGGCCGAGGGCAAACCGTTGATCCTTGATCGCACCTTGCACGTGCACGGGAAAAAACTCACGATCTACCACTGGATCCTCCCCTACCGCGACTCCGTGGGCGAGGTCCAGGGCATCATTGGCGGCTGGATCGATATCAGCGAACGGCGCCAGTTGTTCGACGAGTTGCGCGCCGCCAAGGAACGCGCCGACGAGGCCAATCGCGCGAAAAGCACGTTCCTGGCCACCATGAGCCACGAAATCCGCACGCCGATGAACGCCGTCATTGGCATGCTGGAATTGACACTCAAGCGCGCCGATCAGGGTCATCTTGATCGCCCTGCGATCGAGGTCGCCTACAACTCGGCCAAGGACCTGCTGGAGTTGATCGGCGACATTCTGGACATTGCACGTATCGAGTCCGGTCGATTGAGCCTGGCCCCGGAGCGGGTCAACCTGCGCGAAGTCATCGAGTCGGTGGTCCGCGTGTTCGATGGCCTGGCGCGCCAGAAAACCCTGAGCCTGGTGCTGGAGTTCACCCCCGATGTCGAGGATACCGACGTACTGATCGACCCTCTGCGGTTCAAGCAGGTGCTCTCGAACCTGGTGAGCAATGCGATCAAGTTCACTGAACGCGGGCAGGTGAAGATCAAGGTGCAGCTGAAGGCGACCGGGCAACCTCAACAGATCGAGATGAAACTGGTAGTGGAGGACACCGGCATCGGGATCAATCGCGAAGACCAGCTACGCCTGTTCGAGCCGTTCGCCCAGGCCGACAACTCCGGGCACCTGGCCAGGAGCGGCGCCGGCCTGGGCCTGGTGATCTGTCGCAGCCTGTGCGCCATGATGGGCGGGCAATTGAGCCTGAGCAGCGTGCCCATGGTAGGCACCCAGGTCCACGTCAGCCTGAAGATGACTAGCCTGCCGCCGGTCAAGGCCGTAGACAAGCTCGAACCGGCCGCGGCCACGCCGGCGCCAGTGCTCAACGTGCTGGTGGTGGATGACCATCCGGCCAACCGCTTGCTGATGTGCCAGCAACTGGGTTTCCTGGGGCATCAGTTCACCGCGGCCCATCATGGTGCTGCGGGGTTCCAGGCCTGGCGCCAGGAACACTTCGACCTGGTCATTGCCGACTGCAATATGCCGATCATGAACGGCTACGAATTGAGTCACTCCATTCGCGAGTATGAGGAGCGCGAGCAGAAAACCCCGTGCGTGATACTCGGCTTCACCGCCAACGCGCAGCCCGAGGAGAAACAACGCTGCTTTGACGCCGGCATGAATGACTGCCTGTTCAAACCCATCAGTCTTACTGCGCTGGAACAGCACCTGGCGCAGGTCGATCCGCTGCCCACCCGCAACGTGTTTACCCTGCAAAGCCTGGACGCGATGACGGGCGGTGACCCACAGTTGAGCCGGCGTTTGCTCGAGGAGTTGCTCAGCAGCAGCCGGAATGATCGGGTCGAGCTGATGGCCATGCTGGCACGGCAAGCCGCGCCCGGCGACCTGATCGACCAGGCCCACAAGATCAAAGGCGCCGCCCGGATCATCCAGGCCGATACCTTGTCCGGACAATGCGAAGCGTTGGAGCAGGCGTGTGGCGAACGCGAGACACCACACGTTATCGAGGCGGGCATCAAGGCAATAGAGAAATCCATGCTTGAGCTGGAAAGGATGCTGCAGATGCAACTGGACGTGCTGGACTGTCGATAGTCTGCAGGAGCGAGCTTGCTCGCTCCTGCAGGAGACTCACCCCATCAACAATCGGTCAACCGCAGGAAAATCGCCGCCAACTGCTCGATGCCGGCCTGATCCTGCGGGGTAAACCGCGACAGCGATGGGCTGTCCAAATCCAGCACACCAATCAAGCGCCCGTCCTTGACCAACGGGACGACCAACTCGCTGTTGGACGCACTGTCACAGGCGATATGCCCCGGGAATGCATGCACGTCTTCCACCCGCTGGGTTTGCCGCGAGGCCGCTGCCGCGCCGCACACACCGCGACCAAACGGAATGCGCACACAGGCGATCTGCCCCTGGAACGGCCCGAGCACCAGCTCTTCATTGCGGTTGAGGTAGAAGCCTGCCCAGTTCAAATCATCCAGCTGGTTGAACAGGAACGCAGAAAACTGCGCGGCATTGGCAATGAAATCCCGCTCATCCGCCAACAGCGATTCCAGCTGCGCATGCAGCATGGCGTAGCCATCGAGGCCGGTTCCAGCCTGTTGCAAATCAATCATGGTTGACGCTCCAACAACTTGAGGCCCACCCAGTAGCGGGCGAACTGATAGGCACAACGGCCGTTGCGATTACCGCGCCCGGTGGCCCAGCGCACGGCGAGGATGTCCAACTCTTCATCGCGTTGCCACTGCAGACCGGCCTTACTCGCCAACTCGCCGATCCAGTGCTCGACCACATCCAGGAAGTGCTCCTGATTGAACGGGTAAAACGACAGCCACAAACCGAAACGGTCAGACAGGGCAATCTTGTCCTCCACCGCTTCGTTGGGATGCAGCTCGCCGTCTATGGTCTTCCAGTTCTCGTTATCGCTCTGGTTCTCGGGCACCAGGTGACGACGGTTGGAGGTGGCATACAACAGGACGTTTTCCGGCGCCTGCTCCAGGGAGCCGTCGAGTACGCTCTTGAGTACACGATAATCGCTCTCGCCGGCTTCGAAAGACAGGTCATCGCAGAACAACACAAAGCGTTGTGGCAATTTGATCAGTTGCTCGACCACCCGCGGCAAGTCCGCCAGGTGATCGCGCTCGATTTCGATCAGGCGCAGCCCGGCCTTGGCGTGCTGGGCCAGCAAGGCGCGCACCATGGACGATTTACCGGTGCCGCGCGAGCCCCAGAGCAGCGCATGGTTGGCCGGCAGGCCGTCGAGAAACTGTTGGGTGTTACGTGCCAATTGTTCGCGCTGTTTATCCACGCCGATCAGGTCGGACAGGCGCATATCCAGGCTGACTTCCAGTGGCAATAAAAAGCCGCTGCGACCTTCGCGCTGCCAACGGGCAGCCAGGCAATGGTTCCAGTCAACGGCTTCGCGCGGGGCAGGCAACAAGGGCTCCAGGCGAGCCAGTACCGCGTCGGCACGCTCAAGAAAGGCATTCAATCGAGAATCCACGACTATTCCTCTGGCAAGTTCTTGTAAAAGATGGCGTATTGGCAACCCTGAGGCAGACCGTGCAGGGCTGCACCGAATAAAATCGATTCATGCCGGGCAAGTTTGAGCCTGTGGATGTTCAGCTATGCTTGCCGGGCGAAAGGAAACGTAAAGTGGTACAGCACCCGATGGATATCAAGTTCGCCCACCGCTTGTCTTATAAACAAGCCAGACTGACAGTGCTGGTCGGATTCGTCTTGGGAACCTTGCTCAGCCTGATACAGATTGGGATTGATTATGCCAGCGAAGACGCTTCCATCAACCGGGAAATACGTGCGCTGATTGAAATCAGCCATAACCCGGCTTCGCGCATCGCCTACAACATCGACGCCGAGCTGGCCCAGGAACTGACGCTGGGCCTGCTGCACTCCCCCGCCATCACCCATGCACAACTGATCGACAACAACGGTTTGGTGCTGGCCGATGTCCATCGCCCGCGCAAGGAAAGCACCTACCGGCCCATCAGCGACTTCCTGTTTGGCGCCAACCGCCAATTCGAAGATCGGCTCTACCTCGCCCACATGCCCAACGATTCCCTCGGTGTACTGCGTCTTGACGTAGACACCTACGCGTTCGGCAGCCGCTTCCTGCACCGCGCCGAGATCACCCTGCTCAACGGCTTCGCCCGCAGCCTGATCCTCACCGGCATTCTGTTGGCGCTTTTCTACGTGATGCTGACCAAGCCGCTGGTGCGCATTATCCGCGAGCTGAGCTCACGCAAGCACGAGCGCCTGGACTGCCCGCCGGGGCACGAGCACGACGAAATCGGCGTACTGGTCAACGTTGCCAACCAACAGTTTGAAAACATGGAGACTGAAATCCAGCAACGCCGGCATGCTGAAAATCGCCTGACCGAATACCTCGGCCAACTGGAAGACATCGTCTCCGCCCGCACCACCGAGCTCAAGGCGATCAATCATCGGCTGACGCTGTCGAACGACGAGCTGGAAGCGGCGAAGATGACGGCCCTGGGCATGGCCCAGGCACGGGCGGCGTTCCTGGCCAACATGAGCCATGAAATCCGTACACCGCTGAACGGCCTGCTGGGGATGATCGCCCTCTCCCTCGACAGCCCGCTGAACGCCGAGCAACGCCAGCAACTGTCGATCGCCCATGACTCCGGCAAAGTACTGGTGGAGCTACTCAACGATATCCTCGACCTGTCGAAGTTCGACGCCGGCCAACTGGAACTGGAAAGCATCCCGTTCGACCTCGGTTCACTGGTGGAAGACACCGCCAACCTGCTCTCGCAAAACGCCGCGCCCAGCGTGGAGCTGACGTGCCTGATCGACCCGCAGTTTCCCGCCCAGGTGCTGGGCGACCCGACGCGGGTACGGCAGATTGTCAGCAATTTGCTGTCCAACGCCCTGAAGTTCACGCGTTTCGGCCGGGTGGATGTACGCCTCAGTGCCCAGGCCGGCCGAATCAGGATCGAGGTGTGCGACACCGGTATCGGGATCGCCCAGGATGCCCAGGTCAAGATTTTCCAGCCGTTCACCCAAGCCGGTGCGGGCATCACCCGCCAGTTCGGCGGGACAGGCCTCGGCCTGGCGCTGACCCACAACCTGTGCGAAGCCATGAAGGGCCGCCTGAGCATCAGCTCGGAAGCTGGCTTTGGCAGCCAGTTCTGTGCCGACCTGCCCTTGCCGACCCACTTGCCGGCGGTGCGCCTGGCGCCTTTGGCTGGAGATGTAATCGCCATCACCAGCACCAGCAGCGGGCTGGCAGAACTCCTCACCAGCCTGCTGCCGAGTTGGGGCCTGGCTCCGCGCTGTTATTCCATCGACGATGACTTGAGCGGGCAGAATCCCGACCTGCTGATCACCGACTGCCCCGAATGCCTGTTCCGCCTGCGCCCGATGATCACCGCCCCGATCCTGGTGGTAACCGCCTACGGCAACTTCATGCCCAGCGAAGAAGTCGCGGCCCTGGCCCCCTTGCAGCAACAGGCCCGCCCCCTGAGCCGCACCGCGCTGTACCAGGTCCTGCAACGCAACTTGCGCACCGATCCGGACCTGGTCCTGGACCTGATCCAGCTGGAAACCGGCCCCCTCGCCCACCGGGCGCGCATCCTGCTGGTGGAGGACAACCCGGTCAATCAACTGGTGGCCAAGGGCATGCTCGGCAAGCTCGGGTGCGAGGTAATCGTCGCCGCCCACGGTGGTGAAGCCCTCAAGCTGCTGGAAGAGCAAGGCTTCGACATGGTGTTGATGGACTGCAATATGCCGGTGATGGATGGCTATGAGGCCAGTCGGCAGATCCGCCGCAGCGGGCGCTGGCCGGACTTGCCGATCGTCGCCTTGACGGCCAATGCCATGTCCGAGGAACGCGAGCGCTGCCGGGCTGCGGGCATGAACGATTACCTGGCCAAGCCGTTTCGCCGGGAAGAACTCAAGGCCTTGCTCGATCTGTGGGTGCCGACTACGACAAGTCTTTGACCTGGCGCAACAGCTGATCCAGACCGTCACGCAAGGCATCGGCCTGGTTCAGGTCAACGCCGCTGTCACACAACAGGCGGGCCTTCAGCGGCTGCACCCGGTCGCGCAGGTGCCGGCCTTCATCGGTCAGGCTCAGGTGCACTTCACGCTCATCCAGCGCACTGCGCTGACGCCGCACCAGGGCAAGCTGCTCCAGGCGCTTGAGCAGTGGCGTCAGCGTGCCGGAATCCAGCAGCAGGCGCTCGCCCAGGGCCTTGACCGTAGGCTGCGACACCGCTGCGGCCTGCCATTCCCACAGCACCAGCATCACCAGGTATTGCGGATAGGTCAGGCCCAACTGATCGAGCATCGGCTTGTAGGCCCGGGTGACCGCGCGGGAGGCGGCGTAGAGCTTGAAGCACAGTTGGTCGTCGAGGGCCAGGGACAGGTCGGTCATTTGAGCAGGGCTTCGATCTCTTGGGTCAGGTCCTGGGGCTTGGTGGTCGGGGCGAAGCGCTTGACCACCTGGCCGTCGCGACCGATCAGGAACTTGGTGAAGTTCCACTTGATGCCCTTGGAGCCCAGCAATCCCGGGGCCTGCTTTTTGAGCTGTACGAACAATGGGTGGGCATCGCTGCCGTTGACGTCAATCTTCTTGAACAGCGGGAAACTGACACCAAAGTTCAGCTCGCAAAACTCCGAAATGGCGCCTTCGTTGCCCGGCTCCTGCTTGCCGAACTGGTTGCAGGGAAAGCCCAATACCACCAGGCCCTGGTCCTTGTAATGCTGCCAGAGCTCCTCAAGCCCCTTGTATTGCGGGGTGAAGCCGCACTTGCTGGCAGTGTTGACCACCAGAATCGCCTTGCCGGCGAAATCGGCCAAGGTCTTTTGCTCACCCTTGATGGTGGTGCAAGGGATGCTCAGCAGGTTGTCGCTCATGGCAGTGCCTCTACAGAGATAAGAAGGACTGAACGATAGTAGGCAATTCAATTGTGTGCAATTTAATTGGCGGGACTTATGCCTTGATATAACGGCCCCTGCGGGCACGAAGCCCGCAGGAGCTTGACGGCTCAGCGCGGTACCAGGTCCAGGCACACCGAGTTGATGCAGTAACGCAAACCGGTCGGCGGCGGTCCGTCCGGGAACACGTGGCCCAGGTGCGCATCGCATTTGGCGCAGGTGACTTCGGTACGGATCATGCCGTGGCTGATATCCCGAATCTCGACCATGGCCTGCTCGGCGATCGGCTCGTAGAAGCTGGGCCAGCCGCAGCCGGAGTCAAACTTGGCCCTGGAATCGAACAGCGGCTCATTGCAGCAGATGCAGTGGTAGACGCCGTCGGTCTTGGTGCCGTTGTACTTGCCGCTGAACGGTCGCTCGGTGCCTTTGAGGCGGCACACGTTGTACTGCTCCGGGTCGAGCATGGCTTTCCATTCTTCAACGGTTTTCTGCAACTTTTCCATCGGTACACCTCGGCAACTGAAAAAGCCTGATCTGTGTCTTTTCCATGGATCAGGCGGCACGTATGATTGCGCCTCTTCAAAGCGCCAGTCTGGCACCCGCGTTACCGGCATTCAAACGTATTTATGGGTCAGGCCAACGCAGGATTCTCAGCACGGTAGTCTCCACACCGTCTGGATCGTTCATTTTCAGGATCACATCGCCATGCAGGTCAGCAAATCGAACAAGCTCGCCAACGTCTGCTACGACATTCGCGGCCCGGTGCTCAAGCACGCCAAACGCCTGGAAGAGGAAGGCCATCGCATCCTCAAGCTGAACATTGGCAACCCGGCACCCTTTGGTTTCGAAGCGCCGGACGAAATCCTCCAGGACGTGATCCGCAACCTGCCTACCGCACAAGGCTACAGCGACTCCAAAGGCCTGTTCAGCGCGCGCAAGGCCGTCATGCAGTACTACCAGCAGAAGCAGGTTGAAGGTGTCGGCATCGAAGACATCTACCTGGGCAACGGCGTGTCCGAGCTGATCGTCATGTCCATGCAGGCCCTGCTCAACAACGGCGACGAAGTGCTGGTTCCGGCTCCCGACTACCCGCTGTGGACCGCCGCCGTAACCCTGGCCGGTGGCCATCCGGTGCATTACCTGTGTGACGAAGGCGCCGACTGGTTCCCGGACCTGGCCGACATCAAGGCCAAGATCACCCCGAACACCAAGGCCCTGGTGATCATCAACCCGAACAACCCCACCGGCGCCGTCTACTCCAGGGAAGTGTTGCTGGGCATGCTCGAACTCGCGCGCCAGCACAACCTGGTGGTGTTTTCCGATGAGATCTACGACAAGATCCTCTACGACGACGCCGTGCACATCTGCACCGCCTCCCTGGCGCCGGACCTGTTGTGCCTGACCTTCAACGGGCTGTCTAAATCCTACCGGGTGGCGGGCTTCCGTTCCGGCTGGATCGCCATTTCCGGCCCCAAGCACAATGCCCAGAGCTACATCGAGGGCATCGACATGCTGGCCAACATGCGCCTGTGTGCCAACGTGCCGAGCCAGCACGCCATCCAGACCGCCCTGGGCGGCTACCAGAGCATCAACGACCTGGTGCTGCCACAAGGCCGCCTGCTGGAGCAGCGCAACCGCACCTGGGAACTGCTGAACGCGATTCCCGGCGTCAGTTGCGTCAAGCCGATGGGGGCGCTGTATGCGTTCCCGCGGATCGACCCGAAAGTGTGCCCGATCCTCAACGACGAGAAGTTCGTGCTCGACCTGCTGCTGTCGGAAAAGCTGCTGGTGGTCCAGGGTACGGCGTTCAACTGGCCGTGGCCGGATCACTTCCGGGTGGTCACCCTGCCGCGGGTGGATGACCTGGAGATGGCCATTGGTCGCATCGGCAACTTCCTGAAGTCCTATCGCCAGTAATGGGCATTGCGCTGTACGGCCCCCCCCGTGGTCGTACAGCGATTATCTGGCAACACTTCTCTGCCCTGCGTGGGCGGTATCGCCTTTTACACCTGCCGGCTCCACCCTTGCTCGGGCATCACCCTATAATTACAGGGCTGCAAGGTAATGGGGCGAGGCTGCCGAGCCACACCAGGCCTCGGAAATTCCCTTCAAGGCTCTACATTCAGGCTGTAGGACACAGTTTGAAATAGTCCCCCGGTTGAATAGCCCCATGCCGCACCTTATATACCCCGCAGTACGCGACATATTAAGCATGAGGAGAATTCTACAACCATGATGCGCATTCTGCTGTTCTTGGCCACTAACCTGGCGGTCGTGCTGATTGCCAGCATCACGCTGAGCCTTTTCGGCTTCAATGGGATCATGGCGGCCAACGGGGTTGATCTGAACCTCAATCAGCTGCTGATCTTCTGTGCGGTCTTTGGTTTTGCCGGGTCGATTTTCTCGCTGTTCATCTCCAAGTGGATGGCGAAGATGAGCACCAGCACCCAGATCATTACCCAGCCACGCACCCGTCATGAGCAATGGCTGCTGCAGACCGTCGAGCAACTGTCCCGCGAAGCCGGGATCAAGATGCCTGAAGTCGGGATCTTCCCGGCCTATGAAGCAAACGCCTTTGCTACCGGCTGGAACAAGAACGACGCCCTTGTGGCCGTCAGCCAGGGCTTGCTGGAGCGGTTCTCGCCCGACGAAATCAAGGCGGTGCTGGCCCACGAGATCGGCCACGTGGCCAACGGTGACATGGTCACCCTGGCGCTGGTCCAGGGCGTGGTGAACACCTTCGTGATGTTCTTCGCGCGGATCATCGGCAACTTCGTCGACAAGGTGATCTTCAAGAACGAACAAGGCCAGGGCATGGCCTACTACGTGGCGACCATCTTCGCCGAACTGGTACTGGGCTTCCTCGCCAGCTCGATCGTGATGTGGTTCTCGCGCAAACGGGAATTCCGCGCAGACGAAGCCGGCGCACGCCTGGCCGGTACCGGCGCGATGATCAGCGCCCTGCAGCACCTGCGCTCCGAACAGGGCTTGCCGGTGCACATGCCGAACACCCTGACCGCCTTTGGCATCAACGGTGGCATCAAGCAGGGCATGGCTCGCCTGTTCATGAGCCACCCGCCACTGGAAGAGCGAATTGACGCACTGCGTCGTCGCGGCTGATAGCGACAAGAAGAAGGGGCGATTCAATCGCCCCTTTTTTGTGGGCGCTCTTCAGCGCCTGGCCAACCGGTACACCCGCTCGTCCAGGCGCGTGACGCCGTCCTGAACAAACTTCCAGCTGTCCCCCAGGATGTCCTGCTCCTGCAGCACATCCAGGCTCCACCGGCCGCCCAGGAGCAATTGCACTTCCTCATCGCTCACCGCGAACGGCGGGCCGGCCTTCTGCGACTGTTCATAGTCGAGGGTGATCAACAGGCCACGACTGCCTCCCGCCAGAATCCCATTCAAGTGCGCCGCATACTGCTCGCGCATCAACGGTGGCAGGGCAATCAGCGCCGCCCGGTCGTAAAGCGCTGTGCAACCAACCACGGCCCCGGCATCCAGGGCGAAGAAGTCCCCGCACCACAGCTCGATGGAACCCGCCTGGAAAACTTTGAAAGCGCCGCGCTGGCTGACCTGCGGCATCAGCTCCTGCTCGCTGAAAAACTCTTCAACGGCCTTTTCCGACAACTCGACCCCGATCACCCGATGCCCGATGCTCGCCAGCCACACCAGGTCCAGGCTCTTGCCGCACAACGGCACCAGCACCTGCGCCCCGCTCGCCACACCCAGACCGGGCCAGTGACGCAGCAGGTAAGGATTCACTTCGGGCAAGTGGAAACCCGTCTGATTGCGCGCCCAACGCTCATGCCAAAATCCAGGTTCCATGATTCACCCTAAAACTTGATCAAATAGCGCTAAAACTTATATTAGATTTAGATCAATGATCTGATTGAAGATGGTCCCATCTTAACCCTCAGGACCCTACTCATGCTGCCCAGCCTGTTTATCTCCCACGGTTCGCCCATGCTTGCCCTGCAACCCGGTGCCAGTGGCCCGGCACTCAAGCGCCTGGCAGCCGAGCTGCCACGCCCCAAGGCCATTGTGGTGGTCTCGGCGCACTGGGAAAGCCAGGGGCTGCTCGTGACTGGCAGCGCCGCACCAGAGACCTGGCACGACTTTGGCGGCTTCCCACGGGAACTGTTCGCGGTGCAGTACCCGGCACCCGGTGACCCGCAGTTGGCCGCCCAAATCGTGCAGTTGCTCAAGGCTGACGGCCTGGAAGCGCGCATTGATGATCAGCGCCCCTTCGACCACGGCACCTGGGTGCCCCTGTCGCTGATGTACCCGGCGGCCGATATCCCGGTGGTGCAGGTATCGCTGCCAAGCCGCATGGGCCCTGCCCTGCAAACCCGTGTCGGCCACGCACTGGCGAGCCTGCGGGAACAGGGCGTGCTGCTGATCGGTTCCGGCAGCATTACCCACAATCTCGGCGAACTGGACTGGCAGGCCGGGCCGGAGAGCATCGAGCCCTGGGCGCGGGATTTTCGCGATTGGATGGTCAGCAAACTGGCAGCCAACGATGAAGCCGCGCTGCACGACTATCGTCGCCAGGCACCTCATGCCGTGCGCAGCCACCCCAGCGACGAGCATTTGCTGCCGCTGTATTTCGCCCGGGGCGCCGGCGGTGAATTCAGCGCAGCCCACCAAGGCTTCACCATGGGCGCGCTGGGCATGGACATCTACCGTTTCGCCTGATTGCAGGCAAAAAAAATCCCCGAACCAGTCGGGGATTTTTTATGTTCGATCAATCAGCCCGGGGGCGGATCAATCTTCGCGGTAGCGACGCAGCTTCAACTGCTTACCGGCAACGCGGGTGTCCTTCAGCTTGGTCAGGAGTTTCTCCAGACCATCTTCCGGCAGCTCTACCAGGGAGAAGCTGTCACGCACCTGGATGCGACCGATTGCTTCACGTGCCAGGCCACCCTCGTTGAGGATAGCGCCCAGCAGGTTCTTGGCAGCGATGCCATCACGCGCGCCCAGCGCGGTACGGCAGCGAGCACGGCCTTCAGCCAATGGAACCGGAGCACGACGCTCACGATCACCACGGTCCGGACGGTCGCCAGTACGCTCTGGACGATCACCGCGCGGAGCGTTGTTCGGCACCAGTGGACGTTCTTTCTCGATGGCAGCCAGGGTCAGGGCCTGACCGTTGGTAGCCTTGCGCAGCAGGGCTGCAGCCAGGGCACGCGGGGTGCAACCGATATCGGCAGTCAGGCGGTCCAGCAGGTCGCCGTGGGTCGATTCAGCATCAGCCACCAGTGGCGACAGGCTGTTGGTCAGTTTCTTGATGCGCGCATCGAGAACGGCCTGGGCATCCGGCAGGCGGACTTCGGCAACTTTCTGACCGGTTACACGCTCGATCACTTGCAGCATGCGGCGCTCACGTGGAGTCACCAGCAACAATGCACGACCTTCGCGACCGGCACGGCCGGTACGGCCGATACGGTGAACGTAGGACTCTGGATCGTAAGGCATGTCAACGTTGAACACGTGGGTGATACGTGGAACGTCGAGGCCACGGGCAGCAACGTCGGTCGCCACAACGATGTCCAGACGGCCATCCTTGAGGGAGTCGATCACGCGCTCACGCTGGTTCTGGGCAATGTCACCGTTCAGCGCAGCGGCTTTGTAGCCTTTGGCTTCCAGGGCGCTGGCCAGGTCCAGGGTCGCTTGCTTGGTGCGCACGAACATGATCAGGGCGTCGAAGTCTTCGACTTCCAGCAGGCTCAATACAGCCGAGGTCTTCTGGTCAGCGTGAACCAACAGGTGAGCCTGTTCGATCGCGGTAACGGTCTGAGTCTTGGTCTGGATCTTCACGTGTTGCGGATCGCGCAGATGGCGTTCGGCAATGGCACGGATCGACTGTGGCAGGGTAGCCGAGAACAGTACGGTCTGACGGGTTGCTGGCAGTGCCTTGAAGATGACTTCCAGGTCGTCCATGAAGCCCAGCTTGAGCATTTCGTCAGCTTCGTCCAGAACCAGGTGGTTCACGGTCGACAGCACTTTTTCGTCGCGACGCAGGTGGTCGCACAGACGGCCCGGAGTGGCGACAACGATCTGTGCGCCGTTACGGATTGCTTTCAGTTGTGGGCCCATAGGCGCGCCGCCGTAAACGGCCACAACGGTAACGCCCGGCATTTGCTTGGCGTAGGTTTCGAAAGCGGTTGCTACTTGCAGCGCCAACTCACGGGTTGGCGCCAGGATCAGGGCTTGCGGCTCGCGCTTGGCAGGATCGATGCAGTGCAGGATTGGCAGGGCGAACGCGGCGGTTTTACCGGTACCGGTTTGCGCTTGGCCAATCATGTCTTGGCCGGCCATGATGATCGGGATCGATTGCTGCTGAATAGCCGAAGGTTCTTCGTAGCCAGTCGCGATGACGGCAGCAAGAATGTTCGGGTTAAGATTAAAAGCGGCGAAGCCGCCGGTTTCCTGGGTCATGGGTCTGCCTCTAAGTGCATCCGCAAAGACCCATGCTCCAAAGCTGCGCATGCCGTGTTGAGACTCAAGAGTCGCCCTGGCTGCTTTGTCGGCGGGGATTTGCGAAAACGAATGAATGAAAAAGATTCGTCAAGGAAGAGTCCGCTGTGCGGACGTGCAGCCGAAGCTGACTTCGGGGAATTGCGCTACCTAAACGCGGCCCGGTTAAAGGCCGGCGCGCACTATACCGGAAATCGCTGAAAAAGGGAGCTTTTTTTATCGCAAACCGCAGGTAAACGCCTCTGCATCAAAGGCTTTGCGCATCCAGGCAGCAGGGTCTATTTTTCAAAGGCCCGGCCCTGTTGGTCATGACGCTTAAACGGTTCACCCTTAACAGCGGGCCCTTCGGTCCGAAACCTCCCTTTGCGCCCGAGGGCACACCCCATGAACCAAGCCACCAACAGCCGCGTCAGCCGTGAACAGCAGGGTCATATCCTGTTGCTGGGGCTGGATCGCGTGGCCAAGCGCAATGCGTTCGACCTGGAATTGCTCAATGATTTGAGCCTGGCGTATGGCGAATTTGATCGCAATGAGGAAGCGCGGGTGGCCATTGTCTTCGGGCATGGCGATCACTTTACCGCCGGATTGGACCTGGCCAATGTGGGGCCCACGATGGCACAAGGCTGGCAACCGCCGTTGGGTGGTTGTGATCCGTGGGGCGTTTTCGCGGGGCCCCGGGTCAGTAAGCCGGTGATTGTTGCGGCTCAGGGGTACTGCCTGACCATTGGTATCGAGTTGATGTTGGCGGCGGATATCAATCTGTGTGCCAGCAATACCCGGTTTGCGCAGATGGAAGTGCAGCGCGGGATTTTTCCTTTTGGGGGCGCGACGTTGCGCTTTCATCAGATCGCGGGGTGGGGGAATGCCATGCGCTGGTTGCTCACGGGGGATGAGTTTGATGCCCATGAAGCGCTGCGGTTGGGGTTGGTGCAGGAGGTGATGGCCAGCGAGGATTTGTTGCCCCGGGCGGTGGCGCTGGCAAACCGCATTGCCCAGCAGGCGCCGCTGGGGGTGCAGGCCACGCTGATGTCGGCGCGTCAGGCACGGATCGAGGGGGAGACCGCGGCGGCGGCCGGGTTGCCCGTTTTGGTGGAGAAACTGCTGAATAGTGAGGATGCCAAGGAAGGTGTACGGGCGATGATCGAGAAGCGGCCTGGGGTTTTTAAAGGCTGTTGATTGTGGAGGGGGGCTTGGGGCGGGGTACATATCCGTTATTTAGGTAACGGCCACTATTGGTTCCGCTCTTACAG